>DASSPI010000017.1:0-5962 GCA_035699705.1 Xanthobacteraceae bacterium | reverse complement strand
GTAGCCGGCATCGACCATCCTGCGGACCCCAAGGGCGCGCAGTGCATTCACCTGACACATCGCCGAGGTGAAGATCGGCACGCCGGTCGTCTTCTCCCATTCTTCGATCGTGCGCTGTTCCCCGTCGTAACCCAGAATCAGAAACGGCGGCGTGCCTTCGACATGGATGAGGTCGGCGCCTTCGGCGGCGAGCTCCGCGACCATGGCCGCATAGGCCGGAATGGCCCCGGCGAATTCTTCCATCGTGCCGTGCCGGATGGGCGCGTAGCGCACGATCGTTTTGACATGGCCCGGCAGCATCGACACGAGGGTCGCGTAGGATTTGGTCGCGCTCGCCGTCGGCTTGGCCATGCCGACAAGCGGTGCGGAGCCGTTACCCTGTGTCGAAGATTCGGACATGTTTGCTTCCCCGGGCCGCGACGGCTATCGCCGAAATGCGTATTCTGTCGTTGTCTCGAGACTTTGGATCGCGGTTGTTAAAGTACCGGTGGCTCGCTCGTCTCGACAAGGCAAAACGGAGCCATTAGCCTCGTTCCTCACCCTGTGAATTCCCATTTTTGAAAAACCGTCCGTCTGCCACGAACGAGGATGTCATGAGGCTGCTGGTCGCGTCCGACGGGAAAACGACGATCCGCCGTTGTGCCGCGCTGATGCTCTGCGCGGCGCTCACGCTGATCGTGGCGCGCTCTCCCGTCTTTGCGCAGTCCATTGAACAGCATTTCCGCGGCAAGGAAATCCACCTCCTGATCGGGTCCAGCGCCGGCGGGGGTTACGATACCTTTGCGCGGGTGATCGCGGCGCATTGGGGCAAGCACATCCCCGGCAATCCGGTCTTCGTTCCGCAAAATCTCCCCGGCCCGATGTCGCTTCCGGTGGCCAATCGTATCTTCTCCAATGCTCCGAAAGACGGCCTGACCATCGGCGCGGTCAACCCGCAGATCGCGAGCGATGCGATCCTGCATCCGGACCGCGCCCGTTTCGATGCACGCAAGTTCGTCTGGATCGGAAGCGCCTTGCGCGAGACGCAAGTCATGATCGCCAATGCCGATGCGCCGGTTCGTACCTTCACCGATGCTTTCTCGAAAGAATTGATCCTGGGCGGCTCTGGCGGGGCCTCCGATAGTTTTCCGACCGCCACCAATGCGATCCTTGGAACGAAGTTCAAGATCATCTCGGGATATAAGGGCACCCGGGAGGCCGGTCTGGCGATGCAGCGGGGCGAAGTCCAAGGCATCGGCGGCATCACCTGGGCGAGCGTCAAGGCCACGCAGGGGCAGGCGCTGGCCGAGAAGAAGATTGTCATCGTCGCTCAGTATGGGCTGAAGAAACACCCCGACCTGCCCGACGTGCCGCATGTCCTGTCTTACGCGAAAACCGACGACCAACGCGCGGCGCTGCTGTTGCCGCTCGCGACGCAGGAGTTCGGCAGGCCGTTCGTCGCACCGCCCGATCTGCCGCCTGCGATTGCGCAGGCGCTGCGGGAGAGTTTCTGGAAAACCATGCACGATCCCGAATTTCTCGCCGAAGCGAAGGGCCGGGGCCTCGATATCGATCCCGCCAGCGGCGAGGAGATCCAGCGGCTGGTGGAGCAGCTCTACACCACGCCGCCCGCCATCGTCGAACGTCTGCGCGCGATTTTTGCGCTGGCCGGCAAATAGCCGGTGCAGGGGCGGCTAAGTGGAGGCATAAGCGGGCTGCAATGGAAACCAGATCGATGTTGCGCGTGTTCGCCGCCGCATTCGTGCTGTTCGCGCTGCTCGCCCTCCCGGGCGGCGCGCAGGACGACTTCTTCGCCAGCCGTCCCGCTTTCTCGCCCGGCGACCTGCCGGCGAAGTCGCATGCCCGCTGCGAGGAGCTGCGCGCGATGGCGGACGCCACGCCCGATCCCGGCTTCCGCATCGACCTTTCCATCGTCGGCGCGCTGACCCTGGTCCGCACCGACGGCGCGCTCTGGTACCTGGTGACCTGCTCGGACCTGCGCGTGATGTGCGTCACGTATGAATCGAACGAGATGAAAGTGGGCGACCGCGTCTTCATGAAGGGCGCCTACCGCCGCATCGACCGCAACCATGCCATTCTCGATCCCTGCCTCGCCAGCAGCGAGGCGAGCCTGGATAACTAGCGGCGCCGGGTTATCTACTGTTCGCCAAGTGAAGTCAGGCCCTGTCACGCGGCAGCAGTGAACGATGGAGGCAGCTCGCGCTTTTTTCGTGCCATCCTAACCATGATCATGGGGATGATAGGTCGTTATGGCCTAAGAAAGCCGGAACCGCCTCCTCTCGGCGCGTTCGGCGTTGGCACGTTCGGCGGCGTCGCGGCAGGCGCGACGATGGCTGCCCCGGCGACCGGATCCGAGGTCGCTTCACCGGATGGCGGGCCGCTTGTTTGCCCATCGTCGCTATTGGATGGCGCGCTTGCGTTGTCAGACGCTGGCCAACAGGTCACCGCGTCGCGGCAAAGGGTGCGCACAAATGACCATTTGATCGAAATCTGTTCGGTGCTGTTTAGCGGTCCTGGATCGGCATAGGGATAGGTATGTTCGCCCTTCACGTCGCGCTGTTCGGGTGTTTCGAGACAGCCGAGGACGTTGGTCCCATCCGGCATATGGGAGGGCATCACCCGAAGGAAATCCGCGTCGGGGCCTGGATGAATCGGGCTCGATCCGCTTCGATCGATGCCGTTATACAAGGCGCGAAGCTCGTTCGGTGGTTGCCCTCTGCCGCCAAATGCGATGCTCAGTTGATAGCACCCTGGCCGGGGAGCGGTATGAAAGGCGCCCATAAAATCCTGGAATTCCCGCCACGATGCGAAAGACCCGGGTGGAGCGGGTGGTGCGGAATCGCGCGCGGGAGCGGCAGCCTCGAAACGCAGGACGCTGCCGATGAGTGCGTCTTTTAAGGCGCGCCCCGTGAGCTTCCCGGTGGCCTGGCCGCGCAGGATGACATCGCCCCATTTGTGATCGTAATCGTGATGATGATCGGCCTGAATTGCGTAACTCATCTCCACTGGGACGAATGCGTTCAGAGCGAACTGCCGTCCCGACGCATCGCTGACGGAACGAGTGGTCGGCAGTTCGCGGAACTTCATCCGATAATTACCGCGCCAGTTATGCCGCCCGTGTACGTCCATCGCGAGCGTTCTTCCGGCGAAAACGTTGCTGACTTCGATCCGTCCTTCCCATTGGGCGCAGGGCGAGAGCAGACCCGCTTGTATCATCAGGTCGGCCAGACGGTCCGCGAGGTTTTGATCGACGGCATCGCCGTCACCCATCAGGGTTCCCGATCTGCCTGGCAGCGGAGTGTAGGGCCGTGCGCCCGCGTTCATGCGACGCATGCTGTCGCGATGATAGTAATCATCGCCCAAGCCAAGCAGATGCCCGATCTCATGCGCCCAGGTTCGGGGCGTCATCGATGAGAAATACCATGTTCCGTTCAATTGCAGCCGATAGGCGGAAATGGTGTCTTCGTTGGGATCGCCCGACTCCGGATCGAAAACGTTCGACGTGCCCGGCTGATCGAAGTCAATGACGAGGCGGTGATATCCGTCCTCCCACGGCGGAGCCGCCTCGCGCGAGCTTCGGCTCAGGATCCGGATATCGAAAATAATGTTGATATCGTAGCAACTGCGGGCCTGAAACTTGGCCAGTCCGTCGTTCCACATCGCTTGCGCACGAGCGATTTCCACCAAAGCAAGTGGCTGCAAAATGTTGCGCTCAACCGCATCATGCAGACAGCAAAGATTGATTCGAACCGTAATCGTAACCGCCGGTCCATTCACGGTTACGACGGTGCCGCCCGCCGACTTGGCCTCGTGCGGAAAAGCCAGCAGCGCAAGCAAGAGAGTTATATTCCGCCCGATCAGAAACAGCGCGTTCATTCAACGTACTTTCTGATTTTCGGATCGCGGTGCAACGAGAAGCGGGCCTTCTGCCACCATTGCTGCCAAGCCGCCTTGGTGTTGGCGATCTGTTCGTCGCTGGTGGCGCTCTTTAGTCCAAAATCCTGCGTCGTGAACCACAGCAGCTGGCTTTTGGCGAAGTGAAGGGCCAGCGTCGGCGGAAGCCGATATTCAAGTTGCGTTCGGTCATCGAGCGCGTCAATCAACGCCGGGAATCCGCGTTTGTCGCCAATCCCCGCCAGCGCGCCGGCGGCCAACAACCGCTCATCGGTAGAACCGGATCCAAGCACGCCGGCAAGCGCGTTTGCGCCGGCCTTGGCATCTGCGGTGATCGCGAGCGCATAGATCGCGGCGTAGCGGACGCGCGCGTCCGTGTCGTTGAGCCTTGTCAGAGCGGCATTGCGCAAGGCAGCCCGTTGCTCGAATCCAGCCTGATTCAGCAAGTGATAACTTTTTTTGAGATCAGCAAATGAAAATTCGACGATCGCCCGCTCTGGCAAGTTCTTTGTTTGCGCCAATGCCGTGCCGCCCGTCGCCGCCCAGATCGCGACGATCGCCGCGTTAATGCCGCTGCTGCGCAAGCGGCGGAGAACGTGCGTTGTGGTCACGCGATGCTGCGGTGTCATGGCTCGCCTTTCGGCCTTAGGCCGCTTACTTGCGGCTTCACGTTGTCGATGTGCAATTCATGACGAGCCTCCCTGGCGCTTTCCTTACCGCGGCTTCACCTTGAGCCCCTCGCGTTCAGCGGCACGATTGAGTGGCGGCCTAGGGGCAGATGAAGCTGAAATCCAGCCCGCGCACGATCTTCTTCTCATCGCACCTGTTTCGATCGCGTCCACCGGCGTCCTGACGTCCGCCGCCATCCCGAGGTTCATCCGGCTTTTCCACGGTGAATGCCGCTTCTCGCTCGGTCTTATTGCCGGCAAAATCCTCAACGATAGCGCGCAGCCGGATGACCGTCCCCGGCGCCGCGCTTGGCGGCACGGTGTAGGCGCCGTCCAGTCTTTGCAGCGGCGGGGTGCGTTCACAGGTCAGCGGCGGCTGCGGATAATCCTGAAAGCCAAAGGGTCGGTTGCCGTCAGCAACGAGATCGATGGTCTTGATTCCGCTTTGCCAAAGATTGACGTCGTCGCGGGCGGCGGCCTTGGCCTCGATCCGCTGGCCGGGCGGGACCTTGGCGCCGTTCTCCGGCGTCCAAGCGACCACGAGGCGAGGCTGCTCGCGGTCGCGCCAGGCATCATACTCCACGCGCACCTCGTCTCTTGCCGCGTTGCTGTCCGTTTCGAACAGGACGTGGCGGCGAACTCGATCGCCGAGACTTTGCAGCAGCGCATCGCGCCGGGCGCCAGCAAGTGCGGCCTGGAAGACGGGATCGCCTTTCTTCACCCGGACCGTGACCTTGGCCTTCGGGCATTCTCCCGGAGCGTTCCCCCGTGCAACGGCATCCTTGAAGGCTTGAACACCCTGTGGCGTCGGAGTGGGGTTGTCGCCCTCGAACGGATTGAGAGATACCGCCCCCGGGGTTGCGGGCGTCTGCGCTGAGGCAGGCGAGCCGAGGTTCGCCGGTGCGATCAGCGCGGCCGTCGCCAGGCTCACGCTCGCCCACATCGCCCTGTCGAATCCTGCGCGCTTGGTCATGGCGCCAGCCTCCTGCCGCTACTGCGGCTGCACCTCGAACACGTCGCCTTCGGCGGCCGGGAAGGGGCGCTTGTCGCCGCCGACATCGACGATGTAGTCGCCCGGCGGCAGCGCCACCCTGGAAGTGACGGCGTCGAAGCGGGCGACCTCCTTGCCCTCCTGCGTCGTCACCTTCGCCTTGCCCCGTGGCACACCGTCCGCGAGGATCACCGCGGCCGGCCGCAGCGTGACGGTCTTGCCGCCGTCGATCTTGATGAAGCGCCACTCGCTCTTGCCGAAGCGCAGGTCGTAGACGCCGGGCATCAGGGTGACGGAGGTCGATACATTGTCGAAGCGTCCATGCCGCTCGCCGGTTTCGGAATCGACGACGGCCGCGCTGACATGCACGCTGGGATTGCTGACCGCAACCTTCAGCACCCCCGGCTCG
>DASSPI010000016.1:0-17569 GCA_035699705.1 Xanthobacteraceae bacterium | reverse complement strand
GGGCTGGATCGCCGGTTGCGCCAGACCATGCTGTTTTTCGATCCAGCCCCGACGCAACTCGGCGCGACCGTCGGCACCTACAATCTCACGCTGCAACCCGGACAGCGCTACGTCTTGTTCGTCGCGGCCGAGAGCAAAGCGGAACCCGGCGTGCGCCCGCCGCCCTTCCTGCGCGGCATGCAGGCCGCCTTCCGGGCGATCAGGCTTTCGACCGGAAACATGGCGGCGGTCGAGACCTCCAATGCTGTGTTCAACCAGGTGGTATGCCGCTCGGCGGCGGACCTTTCGATGCTGATGACGCGGACGCCGGAGGGCTCCTATCCCTATGCCGGCATCCCCTGGTACTCGACCACTTTCGGCCGCGACGGGATCATCACCGCGATGCAGACGCTGTGGTGCGATCCGGGCATCGCCAGGGGTGTGCTGGCGCGGCTCGCGGCGCATCAGGCGAAGGTGGAGGATCCGCTGGCCGACGCGCAGCCCGGAAAAATCCTGCACGAGATGCGCAACGGCGAAATGGCCGCACTGCGTGAAGTGCCGTTCGGGCTGTATTATGGCAGCGTCGATTCCACGCCGCTGTTTGTCTGGCTTGCCGGCCTCTATGTGCAGCGCACCGGCGACTTCGAAATTCTCCGTGTGCTGTGGCCGCATATCGAAGCCGCGCTGAACTGGATCGACCAATGGGGCGATCTCGATGGCGACGGATTCGTCGAATACCACCGCATGACCGAGGCGGGGCTCGCCAACCAGGGCTGGAAGGACTCGCAGGATGCGGTCTTCCACGCCGACGGGCGCCTGGCGGAGGGGCCGATCGCGCTGGCGGAAGTGCAGGGCTACGTCTACGCGGCCAAGCTCGCCGCCGCGCAATGCGCACGCTGGCTGGGAAAAAGCTCGCAGGCCGATACGCTGGAGAAAGCCGCGGCGCAACTCGCCGAGCGCTTTGAGGAAAGCTTCTGGTGCCCGGATCTCGGCACCTATGCGCTGGCGCTCGACGGCAAGAAAAAACCCTGTGCGGTGAAGACCTCCAACGCCGGTCATCTGCTGTTCTGCGGGATGGTCAGGCCGGAGCGCGCCAAGCTGGTGGCGGAAGGGCTGATGCGGCCGCAATTCTTCACCGGCTGGGGCATCCGCACCGTGGGCAAGGAGGAGGCCCGCTATAATCCGATGTCCTATCACAACGGTTCGGTCTGGCCGCACGACAATGCACTGATCGCGCTCGGCTTCGCGCGCTATGGATTCAAGAGCGCGGTCGATCGCGTCTTCATGGGCATGTTCAATGCGGCGAGCTACATGGAATTGTCGCGGCTGCCGGAATTGTTCTGCGGTTTCCGCCGCGCGCCGGAGCAGGGGCCGACGCTCTACCCGGTGGCCTGCGCGCCGCAGGCCTGGGCCAGCGCCACGCCTTTCGCTCTGCTGGAGGCCTCGCTCGGGCTCGAATTCGAGCCGGCCACCCGCGAGATCCGGCTGCGCAATCCGGGGCTGCCTGCCTTTCTGGAAGAGGTGATCCTGCGCAACCTGCGGCTCGACCAGTCCAGCGTCGACCTGCGCCTGCGCCGCCATGGCGAGGAGGTGTCCGTGCAGGTGCTCCGCAGTAAGGGCCATGTGCGGGTGAGCGCGGTCTATTCCTGAGGCCGCCCGGCTTGCTCTTTGCCGGCCGGATCGCTAAATCAGCGACAACTTTCCCCCACAATGCGCCGTGGCGCGACACGAGGGCAGGGCGCCGATGGCCCGTCAGTTCATCTATCATATGCAGGGTCTGTCCAAGACCTATCCGCCGAACCGCAAGGTGCTGGAGGATATCCACCTGCAATTCTATCCCGACGCCAAGATCGGCGTGCTCGGCGTCAACGGCTCGGGCAAATCCACGCTGCTGCGCATCATGGCGGGGCTCGACAAGGATTACTCCGGCGAGGCCTGGGTCGCCGAAGGCGCCACCGTCGGCTACCTGGAACAGGAGCCGCAGCTCGACGCGAAAAAGACCGCGCGCGAAAACGTCATGGAGGGCGTGGCCGAAAAGAAGGCGCTGCTCGACCGTTATAACGAGATCGCGTCGAACTATTCCGACGAAACCGCCGACGAGATGGCGAAGCTGCAGGACATCATCGACAGCCAGAATCTCTGGGATCTCGATTCCCAGGTCGATCTGGCGATGGACGCCTTGCGCTGCCCGCCGGACGACGCGGACGTCACCAAGCTTTCCGGCGGCGAGCGCCGCCGCGTCGCGCTGTGCCGGCTGCTGCTGTCGCGCCCGGACCTGTTGCTGCTCGACGAGCCTACCAACCATCTCGACGCCGAGTCGGTGAACTGGCTGGAAGAGCACCTGCGCAATTATCCCGGCGCGATCCTGATCGTCACCCACGACCGCTACTTCCTCGACAATGTCACCGGCTGGATTCTCGAGCTCGACCGCGCCCATGGCATTCCCTACGAGGGCAATTACACCGCCTGGCTGGCGCAGAAGCAGAAGCGGCTGCTGCAGGAAGGCCGCGAGGAAGAGGCGCGCCAGCGCACGCTCGAACGCGAACAGGAATGGATCGCGGCCTCGCCCAAGGCGCGGCAGGCAAAATCCAAGGCGCGCTATCAGCGCTATGAGGATCTGGTGAAGAAGGCGGGCGAGAAGCAGACGCAGACCGCGCAGATCATCATCCCGGTCGCCGAGCGGCTCGGCCAGAACGTGGTCGATTTCGAGGGCCTGACCAAGGCCTATGGCGACAATGTCCTGATCGAGGATCTCACCTTCAAGCTGCCGCCCGGCGGCATCGTCGGCGTGATCGGCCCGAACGGCGCGGGCAAGACCACGCTGTTCCGCATGATCACCGGCCAGGAGAAACCCGACAAGGGCACGATCAAGATCGGCGAGTCGGTACAGCTCGGCTATGTCGACCAGTCGCGCGACACGCTCGACGCGAAGAAGAATGTCTGGGAGGAAATCTCCGGCGGCGCCGACGTCATCCATCTCGGCAAGCGCGAGATGAATTCGCGCGCCTATTGCTCGAATTTCAACTTCAAGGGCGCCGACCAGCAAAAGAAGGTCGGTCAGCTTTCCGGCGGCGAGCGCAACCGCGTGCATCTGGCCAAGATGCTGAAGTCCGGCGCCAATGTGCTGCTGCTCGACGAGCCGACCAACGACCTCGACGTGGACACCCTGCGGGCGCTGGAAGAGGCGCTGGAGGATTTCGCCGGCTGCGCGGTGATCATCAGCCATGATCGCTGGTTCCTCGACCGCATCGCCACCCACATGCTGGCCTTCGAGGGCGACAGCCATGTGGAATGGTTCGAGGGGAATTTCCAGGATTACGAGGCGGACAAGAAGCGGCGGCTGGGCATCGATTCCGTGATCCCGCACCGGATCAAGTACAAGAAATTCAGCCGCTAGGGGCGACCACTGGCTGTCACATCCGCAACTCGAATCGCCTATAACTCGCGAGCGCGCGCCCTATGCGTCCAAATGAGGTCACCCCATGTCATTGACGCCTGACACGCCAACACCGCCTCCCGGCACATTGCGGCCGCTGCCGCAACTGATCTTCGGCTCGCGCTGGCTCCAGCTTCCGCTCTACCTCGGGCTGATCGTCGCGCAAGGTGTCTATGTCATTCTTTTTCTGAAAGAACTCTGGCATCTGATCCTGCACTCGTTCGATTTCAGCGAGCAGCAGATCATGCTGGTGGTGCTCGGATTGATCGACGTGGTGATGATCTCCAATCTGCTGATCATGGTGATTGTCGGCGGCTATGAGACCTTTGTGTCGCGGCTTGAGCTCGAGAACCATCCCGACCAGCCGGAATGGCTCAGTCACGTCAATGCCAGCGTGTTGAAGATCAAGCTCGCCATGGCGATCATCGGCATCTCGTCGATTCATCTGCTGCGGACCTTCATCGAGGCCGGCAGCCTGGGCTCGGACAAGACCGGCTACACTGAAACGGGTGTGATGTGGCAGACCATCATCCACTGCGTCTTCATTCTCTCCGCGATCGGCATCGCATCGGTGGACCGGATGGGGCAGCCTATTCCCGGTGCCCCTCATAAGGCACCCGGTCACGCCCACTGATGCGCGTCGCGCTGATCATCGCGCCGATTGTCGCCGCGCTGATCGCCGCGGCGCCACTACCGGCGCGCGCCGCCGATGCCGCCTTCCAACAATTTCTGCAATCGCTGCGGCCGCAAGCGGAGCAGCGCGGCATCTCGCGCGCCACTTTCGACGCCGCCACGCGCGATCTCGAGCCTGATCTGTCGCTGCCCGACCTCACGATTCCGGGCCAGCCGAAGCGGGTCGACCAGCAGCCGGAATTCGTGCAGACGCCGGCGGATTACCTGCGCGAGGCTTCGCTCACCCGGCTTGCGGCGCAAGGCCGCGCGCTTGCCGCCGAGCACCGCGCCACGCTGGCGCGCATCGAGCGCGACTTCGGCGTGCCGGCCTCGGTGGTGCTGGCGATCTGGGGGCGCGAATCCGGTTTCGGCCGTGCGAGTAACGGGCGAGACGCGATCCGCGTGCTGGCGACGCAAGCCTATCTCGGCCGGCGCAAGGAGCAGTTTCGCGAGGAGCTGCTGTTCCTGTTGAAGATGCTGCAGGAAGGCCATGCCACGCGCGCGCAGTTGCGCTCGTCCTGGGCCGGCGCGATGGGGCTCACGCAATTCCTGCCGTCGGAATTTTACCAGCACGCCGTCGATTTCGACGGCGACGGCCGGCGCGACATCTGGAATTCCGTGCCGGATGCGCTCGCCTCGGCGGCGAAGCAACTCGTCAACAAAGGCTGGCAGCGGGACCAGCGCTGGGCCTTTGAGGTTCGCGCGCCGAAAAATGTCGACTGCACGGTCGCGCAGCCGGGCCATACCATGCCGGTCGGCGTCTGGCTCGAGCGCGGCTATGCGCCGCTCGGCGGGCGCAAGCCATCGGCTGCCGAGCAGGCCGAGGCTGCTTCCCTGCTGCTGCCGGAAGGCACTTATGGTCCGGCCTTTCTGACCTTGAAGAACTATTATGTGATCAAGGATTACAATTTTTCCGATCTCTATGTTTTGTTTGTCGGCAACCTCGCCGACCGCATCGCCGGCGGCGGTCCTTTCGTCACGCCCTGGAGCAAGGCGTCGCAATTGCACACGACGGACGTGGAGCGGATGCAGCAGACCCTCACCCGGCTTGGCCTCTATCAGGACAAGATCGACGGCAAGGCGGGGATGCTGACGCGCTCGGCGCTGGGCGCTTACCAGAAGGCCAACGGGCTGAAGCTCGATTGCTGGCCGACGCGCGCTGTGCTCGACCACATGGCTAATTCCAAACCCTGATGCTCAAAAAACAAACGGCCGGTTCTGGCGAGCCGGCCCGAAGCTTTGCTCAAAACAAAACGGCCGGCTCTGGTGAGCCGGCCGTTGAGATCAAATCAGCCGTGGCTTACGGGCAGATGAAGCGAGGCTTTGACCAGGCGACCGGCCGGCCGGCGCGGTCGAAGGCCACCGGCTTGCGCGCCCAATAGCCACCGGGGCAGGCGACCGGATAGGCAGCGGAATAGCCCGTGTAAACGATATAACCGGGAGCCGGACGATAGGCCGGATAGGCGTAGACCGGGGCCGCTGCGCCAGCAATGATTGCGCCGGCGGCAATGCCGCCAACAACGCCCGCTGCAACCGCTGCGCCGATATGGCCATGACGGTGATGGGCTTGAGCCGGAGCCGACGCGCTCATAACACCGGCGGCAATGGTGCCGGCCGCCAGCAATCCAACGAAAGCTTTCTTCATCTGGGGTTCTCCCTCCAAAGCGGCCAGCAAGACGCGACCGCGCGCACAATGAATCAACGTAGCTTCAGTGTCGAGCAAGGAACAATGAGGCTGCTAATATGTCGTAAATTCGGCCTGAACACTAGATGAATAAAGGGCGTCCCCACCAGCGGGGACGCCCTTTATTGCCATCTTTTAGGTCAGGTTTGCTGGATCAGTCGCAAACCCGCACGCGGCGCCACTGCGGGCCATAATTGGTCCAAACCTTCTGACGCACCAGGTGACAGCGGCTGTAGGCATAGGGGCCGCCATAGTAAACCGGCCCTGGCGCATAGGCGTAACCATAGTGCGGGGCTACAGCCGAACCGATGATGGCGCCGGCCGCCACGCCGCCGATCACGCCGGCCGCAATCGCGCCTCCGTGACCCGCCTGCGCGGGCGAGGGGGCGGCAACCGCCGCCGCGGCGATCACGCCGGCGGTGGCAAGAGCGGTAAGAGTTCTCATCATGACGCACCTCCCTATCTGAAACGGCGAAGGGGCCCCAATGCGCGAGCCCCTTGCTGCCAAATCAACGTCCGGCAGAGCGAAAAGTTGCGGAAAATCAGGTGAATAGCGCATGAACGGCGCGGCCCGATTCCGGCCTTGTTTGGTGGCGGCTTGCGGGCGTTATGGCGGCCCGTCCTGGCTATGGCTGAACAGCTTGCGCGCGCCGGACACCGCAAAGGCGATGGTGGCGAGCCAGGTGATAAGCGCGCCGACACCAAAAGCCGTGCGCCCGATCGCGGCGCTGACGTTGCCTGAAAAGAACCCGGCAGATCCGGTGAAAGCGCGCTCGCCGGGGCC
Source organism: Xanthobacteraceae bacterium (assembly GCA_035699705.1). GTDB lineage: Bacteria > Pseudomonadota > Alphaproteobacteria > Rhizobiales > Xanthobacteraceae > CANKHA01. The sequence goes on along the minus strand of DASSPI010000016.1, from coordinate 11,014 downwards.
GAAAGCGATCCAGCTTCCGATCGCGCCGAAAGACGCCAGGATGGCGACACCGATCAGATATTGCGTTGCGCGCAGCCAGAATGGTGCGCCGGCCGGGAATTCGCCTTGCCGGTTTGCGCGTCCGACTGCCTGCAGAACAACGGCAGCGCCGGCAAGGAAAAACGCCATACCGGCGCCGAGCACGATCCATAGTGGCGCATGCAGATCCCGCGGCCCGCCTGGTACTGGGAGCACGCCCGCGCCGAGCAACATGAAATAGAGGCCCGCCAGCCCGGCGATGCAGCCGATGACGATCAGTTCTTTTGACGACGCGGGCCTTCGTCCAGCCATCGGAAATCTCTGATTCGGGCTGAAGCATAGCGCGCGGTGTATCTGGTTATGGACAGGAAATGTGCGTCCCCCCTGCTTGCGGCGCGCCTTTGTCCTGGCGCGCAGGAACGACCGGTTGCCGCTGGCCGGCCCTGCTCGCCAGCCTCACCACCGTGGGCAACTGTGCCGGGCGGGATTGCACTCGCGAACGGCGCGTGATCCACGGCTTCTGAGGGGTCTAGGGGCTGCGAAACAGCTAGGAAATCCGGGGAATTCACAGTAAATACGTCCGCAAACCAGCCCGCGATTGCCGTTTTCGGGGTCAGTGACATAGAATTGACGCCGTTCCCGGGTTTCTGCCGGGCAAGAAAAAATCGGGGGACGGGGAGTGTCGATGTCCTATTTCGCAAGACTGTGCCTTGCCGCCGGGCTGCTGCTGCCGCTGACGGCGCAGGCTGACGATGCCCGACCCTATGACAAGGCGTCGTTTTATTTCGCCGCGCATCAGGATGACTGGCAGCTGTTCATGAATCCGTCAGCCTTCCTCGACGTGAGGAGCGCCAGGACCAAGACGGTCTTTGTGCATCTCACTGCCGGCGATGCCGGATTGGGCATGGGATTGCGCGGCCGCAAGCATCCCTTCTATCTGGCGCGGGAAAACGGAGCCGAGGCGGCCATCCGCTTCATGGCCGACGCCAACGAGATGCCGGTCGAGAAGGTTGCCGAACGCAAAACCTTCAACGGGCATTCCATCTATCGCGTGAGTTATCGCAATACTGTCTCGTATTTCCTGCGGGTGCCGGATGGGAACGCCAATGGATTGGGGTATCCGGAAACCGGCAATCAATCCTTGCGACGATTGTCCGACGGACAATCCGACAGATTGCGCGCCATCGACGGCTCAACGGTCTATCGCGACTGGGCCGATCTCACGTCAACACTGCGCGCACTGATCGATTATGAACGGGCAGGCGCGCCCGCCGTACAGATGAACGTCGGCGAGACCGACCCCGTGATCAATCCGGGCGACCATTCCGATCATCAGATGACGGCGAAAGCCGCGCTCGACGCCGCCAAGAATTTGGCTTGCGCGCGCCGGCTGTATTTCGTCGACTATGCCAGCGCCCGCCTGCCCGAAAATCTCGACGCGAAACAGCGCGATATGGAGAGCGCGGTCTTCGCAGTGACCGCCGCCGGCATCCGTGCGCTGGATCATTCCAGCGCCTGGCACCATTACAATGACACCTATGTCGGCCGAAATTATTTCCGGGTGGAAGAGGGCACGGGCCGTTGCGACGCTCCGCGTCCGGAAATAGCTGCTGCGCCGCAGAAAACGGTTCCGTCCGGCCAACAGCTTGCGGTCGCCAAGCCGAAGTAGCGGATGCTGCTTCGAGCGCGCGCACTAGTCGGCTGAGTCATTGAATCGACCAAAGCCCTTCAGCCACGCTGGAGGGCTTTTTGGCATAACATCACCTCGCAACTCGATGGGTCTGGAACCATGACCTATGTCAAGAAGTTATCGGTTGGATGCCGTAGTTAAAGACGGTGCGGAGCAGGCGATAACGAAGGCCGACTTTGCATCCCGTATCCTTGAGGCATGCGATGCGCAGTCGGATCGGTCCGAAAATTCCATCGAGCCGCGAGATCGATGTCGTGCCGACGACGCATTACCGCGCGCGTCCGCCGAAAGCGGACACAAGCTTGCGCGGTCCGGCCAAACGCCAGATCGCCGCGATCGAAGTGCTCCCCACGCCCGCTCAACGGGTCGGCTCGGTCGACGCGCTGCGCGGCTTCAGCATGTTTACCATCCTCGGCGTAGACGTCCTCGCCAAGGCCATTGAGGAAATGCTGGCCAATGCCGGCTGGTTTCTGGCCGCGCTCGGCGCCGTGATCAGCACCCAGTTCACCCATGCGAAGTGGCACGGAGCCAATTTTTACGACCTTGTGTTTCCGCTTTTCATTTTCGTGACTGGCGTCGCCATCGTGTTCTCGCTGCCGAAACTTGTCGAGCAGGAGGGCACATGGGCCGCGCATAAGCGGGTGCTGCGGCGTTCCGTGGTGCTCTTCGCGCTCGGCGTGATCAGTTATGGCGGCGTGGCTAACGGCTGGAGCGAGATCCGGCTTGGCGGGGTGCTGCAGCGCATCGCGCTGTGCTATCTGTTCGCTTCGCTCCTGTTCCTGAATGTCTCGGTGCGCGGCATGATCGCGGCTTTTGCCGCGCTGCTGACCGGATATTGGGCGCTGATGACCTTCCTGCCGGTACCGGGCATCGGCGCCGGCTCCTTCGCTCCAGGCGCCAATCTCGCCAACTGGATCGACGCGCATTACCTGCCCGGCCGCAAGTGGGAAGGCAACTGGGATCCCGAAGGCATCCTGAGCACGCTGCCCGCCATCGGCACCTGTCTGCTCGGCGTCTTCGCCGGATTGCTGCTGAAAAATCCAAAGCTGGAAGCGCGGCAAAAATCGCTCTGGCTGATCTATGCCGGCATCGCGCTGCTCGCCGCCGGCCTGCTCTGGAGCCTGCAATTCCCGATCAACAAATATCTCTGGACGTCGTCCTTCGTGCTGGTCGCGGGGGGCTTCGCCGCCATCATGCTCGGCGCGTTCCATGAGCTTATCGACGTGCGCGGTTACAAGGCCTGGGCGAGCGCTTTCATGTGGGTCGGCGCCAGCGCGATCGTGCTCTATGTCTTCAACGTCGTGTTCGGATTCCACGTCATTGCGCAGCGGCTGGTCGGCGGCGACGTGGAGCTGCTGGCCGATCGGCTGGTGACGCCCGGCGCGGGACGTTTCCTCGTCACCCTGGTCGCGCTGGTGATTGCTCTCGCCGCCGCCCGTTTCCTGTACCGCCGAAAGATTTTCCTGCGGGTGTAAGGCCGCAGCAGGGCATGCTGCAAATCCTGCAAGTCGTCACGCTGATGCTGGTCGCGGTGACCATGACGCTCGCGCTGGCGCATGCGCTGGAATATCCGGGCAAAATGCGCCTGTCGAGGCAGGAATATCTCGCGACCCAGGCGATCTATTATCCCGGCTTCACGCTCGGCGGCATCGCCGAAGGCGTCAGCGTGGTCGCGCTTGGGGTTCTAGCCTTTCTCACGCGCGGCTCAGGCGCGGTCTTCTGGCTCACGCTCGCCGCCTTCCTCGCCGTTGCCGCGCTGCATGCGGTCTATTGGCTGCTGACGCATCCGGTGAATAATTTCTGGGTCAAGGACGTGAAAATGCATCGTGCCGGCACGCGGTTCTTCGGGCTAAACGCGGCGCGACGCACGGGCGGGCGGGAGCCGGAATGGACCGAGCTGCGCGATCAATGGGAGCGCTCGCATCTGATCCGCGCCGCTCTCGGTGTCATCGGGCTGCTGTTGCTGACGGTCTCGCTGGTGATTTAGCCCAAAGCCCGTCACGCCGCGTGGTCGGGATTGAGGCCGTGCCTGGCGCAGAGATTGCGCACGATCCGTCCGTCACTGCCGCCGGCAATGGAGCCGACCACCGACGACACGATCCGGCCGTTGGAAATCTGCACCTGCACCAGATAAGGCTGCAAGCCGTTGTAGGGCGGGTGCTGGCTTTTCGCATTCACCGCCGCGCAATAACGCGCCAGGCCGTTGACCGGAGCATCGGCCGGAAGCGGCGCCCAGAGATACCTCGCCCGTTCCGGCTCGCGGATGTGCTCGAGCAGCGAGTCCGCGATCACTTTCTTCTCATCGGCGGTGAGTTCCCGCGATGCGCTGGTGCTGACGCTGTAGGAAGCGAGCGATGACGTGCAGGCCGACAACATGAAGGCCGCGCCGGCGGCGAATATCGGTTTCCTTTTCATGCCAACTTGCCTTTTTGGCCCCCGCGAATCGCTTCGCCTTCTGTCACAGTTGGTGGTTTTTCACAACCGCGGAGCGCTGCGGGCTTGACTTGATGGACCGCGTCTTCGACGCTCGGCGCGCATGATGGCGGCAATGATTCGCAGCCTGGCTCTTTCCGCCGCCGCTTTGCTTCTGGCCGCGGCAAGCATCCCTTGTCTGGCCCAGAGCGCCGACGACATCACCGTCATCCAGGCGCGCGCACTCGAGCTGGTGAACCAGTCGCGCGAAGAGCACGGCCTGCCGCCGCTTGCGCTGGAAGACAAGCTCAATGCCGCGGCGCAGGCGCATGCGGACGACATGTTTACCCGTCGCTATTACGGCCACCATTCGCCGGAAGGACTCACCGCAGCCGACCGCTATGTGACGGCCGGCGGCAGCCGATGGCGGCTGATCGCCGAGAATATCGCACAATGCTCCGGCTGCCGCCCGCCGGCGCGCGTCGGCGTGCTGCGGCGGCTGCACGCGAGCTGGCTGGAAAGCCCGGGTCATCGCAGGAACATCCTGCGCGAAGGCATTACCCATTTCGGCTTCGGGATGGTGGTGGATGAGGAGCGGCAGCTTTATGCGGTGCAGACCTTCGCCGGCCCGGGGCGGCCGCGCCGCCTGCAGCCGGATGAAGCGCAAGCGCCGCTCTCGGCCGAGGAGCAGGTGCGGCAGGTGCTGCAGCGGTTCAACCAGGCGCGCGAGCAGTCGGGCGGCACGCCATTGGCATTCAGTCCCGCTCTGACCGATGCGGCGCAGACCATCCTGCCGGATCACGGGCTGGAGCAGTTCGATCTCGCCAGCCGCGAGGATCTGCTCGATGTCTTGGCGCCGGCCGAACGCACGCGCTGGCGGTTCATCACGGTGTTCGCCGCCGATTGCGGGGCCTGCGGTACCATGCCCACCGCCGCCGACGTGCGCTTCTTCGCGCAGCAATGGCTGGACGACCCGAGCTACCGGCAGGTGGTGCTCGATACCTCCGTCACGCATGTGGGTTTTGCCATCGCCACCAACGGGCAGGGCATGAAGGTCGGGCTCGCCGTCCTGGCGCGGGGAAACTGAGGCCCCGGTTTTACATCTGGAATCCGGTCGCCTTCACGATCGCCGTCCATTTCTTGGCTTCGTCCGCGACCAGCGTCTTCAGTTCCGCCGGCGAGAGCGCCTTCGGCTCGAAGCCGATCTTCGCGATGTTTTGGGCCAGCTCCGGCGCTGCGAGGATTTCGCTGATGTCGGCGTTGAGCCTCTCGACGATCCCGGCCGGCAGATCGGCGCGGCCAAAAATACCGTAATAGGTCGTCGATACCACGCTCGGATAGCCGCTTTCGGCCATGGTCGGAATCTCAGGCATATCGGGAGCGCGCGCCGTTCCGGTATAGCCGATGATCCGCAGCTGGCCGGCGCGGTGCAGCGGGAGCAGCGTCGATGCGTTGCCGATATTCATCTGAATGCGCCCGCCCAAGAGGTCTGGCACCGCCTGCGCGCCGCCCTTGTAGGGCACATTGGTGATCTCGATCCCGGCGGCCAACTTGAACATCTCGCCCACCAGCTGCGGCAAGGTCCCCTGGCCGAATCCGAAATTGAGCTTGCCCGGATTGGCTTTGGCGTAAGCGACGAATTCCCGCACCGTCTTTGCCGGCACCTCGTTTCCGATCACGATGACGTTCGATGCCGCTCCCACGGTCGCGACCGGCACGAAATCCTTCAGCGCATCGTAGGTCGGGGCCGCGCTGGCGACCGGGGCAATCAGGTGAGTGGGGCTGTTGGAGAACAGCAGCGTATGGCCGTCGGGCTCGGCGCCGAGCACGGCGTTCACGCCGGTGGTGGTGCCGCCGCCCGGCCGGTTGTCGATGATGACGGGCTGTCCGAGGCGCGCCGACAGCTGCGGGGCGATCAACCGGGCGAGCACGTCATTGGGCGAACCGGCGGTGTAGGGCAGGATCAGCTTGATCGGCTGGCTGGGATAGGACTGCGCATGCCCGGGCGCCGCCATCCCGCAGGCGAAACAGACGGCGGCAATGGCAAGCAGCAAACGCCGGATCGCAATCATCGGTCTCCTCCGCACGAAACGGCCGCGAACGTCTCGCTCGCCGGTAATCCGAAAACACGGTAACTGTAGCCGCCAATGCTTCGAACGGGAAAGCGTTTGCGATGATCCGTGTCGCCATTCTTGCCGGCCTTTTCAGCTTCAGCACCGGAGCCGCGGCCGCCACGTCGGATGACATGGTGCGGCTCGCCGGCGGCACCTTCACGATGGGCAGCGCGCGCGGGCTCGCCGACGAGCGGCCGCCGCACAGCGTCACGGTGAAACCCTTCTGGATCGACCGCCGCCCGGTGACCAATGCGCAATTCGCCGAATTCCTGCAAAAACTCGGCGCCACCTCGAATGCGCGCGGCCAGCATCTGTTCGACTTCGACGACGCCGACGCGCGCATTCATAAAGTGCAGGGACGCTGGCGTGCCGATCCGGGCTTCGACAATCATCCGGCCAACGAGATGAGCTGGTACGGCGCGCGCGATTATTGCGCGGCGCTGGGCAAGCGGCTGCCGAGCGAGGCCGAGCGCGAATTCGCCGCGCGCGGTGCGCAGGGCCGCCCTTACGCCTGGGGCGAGGCGCCGCCGGACGCCAGCCGCGCGCGCTACGGCATCGGCTGGACCAAGACCGTGCCGGTCGGCTCCTTCCCGAACGGCGCGACGCCCGAAGGCGTGCTCGATCTCGCCGGCAATGTGCATGAATGGACCGCCAGCATCATGCGGCCTTATCCCTATCGCGCCGACGACGGGCGCGAGGAAGGTGACGCGGTGGCCGATCGGGTGGTGCGCGGCGGCGCGGCCGATACCGGGCCCGACACCTTGCGCGCCAGCTGGCGCGGGGCGAGCGTCTCGCGCGGCGCGCGCGCGGGCCATCACAATATCGGCTTTCGCTGCGTGAAGGATGCGGAATAGGGACGGCGCGATTGGGCTGCAAAGCGCGCCCGCCCGCCCTATATTCCGCCAAGACCACGCCGCAGGAGGAACCCGCGATGTGCCGCAATATCCGCACCTTGTTCAATTTCGAGCCGCCGGCGACGGAAGACGAGATCCGCGCCTCCGCGCTGCAATTCGTGCGCAAGCTGTCCGGCTTCAACAAGCCCTCGCAGGCCAATGCGCAGGCCTTCGACCGCGCCGTCGATGAAGTCTCCGCCAGCGCGCGCCGGCTGCTGACGTCGCTGGCGACCAGCGCGCCGCCGCGCGACCGCGACCTGGAGGCGGAGAAAGCGCGCGCGCGTTCGCGTGAACGTTTTGCGCAAGGCGCGCGCTAGCCTTGCGGCGCCAGGAGATTGGCGTCGTCCGCCATCAGGGCCGGCACGGTATCGAGGTCGCCGGCCTCGCTCGCCCGCATCCAGGTCGCGACCAGATCGCGGATCGCGGTTTCGTCTTCGCTCATGGCGGCTCCTGCATTGCCGTGCGAAGTCGACTATAATCCCGACTCGTCATTGCCAGGGAGACTGATCATGCAGACATTTTTCGGGCGGTTTTCATACCGATTGCGCGCAACATTGATTGCCTTGACCGCGCTTGCCGCGGCGGGCCTGTCGTCCGCGGCTTTTGCCGCCAGCGGCGGCATCCAGTTCACCGTGCTGAAGGGCGGCTGGTTCATCGGCGCTTCCGGCGGCAGCGGCACGCTGTCGTTCGGCGGGCGCAGCTATCCGATCGCGATCGGCGGGATCAGCGCCGGCCTGGTCTTCGGCGCGTCGGAAACGCGCTTCCGCGGCACCGTCAGCAACATCAGCAGGGCGTCCGACGTCGCCGGCGTCTACGGAGCGGTCGGCGCAGGCGGCGCGGTCGGCCGCGGCGCGCAGGTCATCCGCCTGCGCAACGAGAAGGGCGCGATCCTCGAGCTCTCCGGCCGGCAGGTCGGGCTGCAGGTCAACGCCGATCTCAGCGGGATGACGATCGCGTTGCGGTAGGCGCGCGCCGCGCTCAAATCCCGCGCTGGCGTTTCAGCCGGTCGATGTAGGCAATGACTTCCGGCGGCAGCTTCTTCACGCCGGCCTGCCCGGCGGCCGACAGATAGGGCCGCAGCTGCGAGCCCGCGAGAAACGCGGGCTGGCGGTTTGCCGGGATGATGCGGTCGAAGATCACCACGATCAGCACGGCGACAAGGCCGATGCGCATGGCGCCGAGCGCGGCGCCGGCGATGCGATCCGGAATGCTGACCTGCGGCCCGATGACGTCGCTGACCGCGCGGCGCAGCAGCGCGCCGAAGATCATGCCGAGCGCGAGCAGGAGACCGGCCAGCACCACGCCGTTATAGGCCGGCGGCATGTCGAGCCGCGTCGCCAGGAAGAACGACAGCGCGGGCGCGACGCCGAGCGCGACCGGCGCGGCGATCACATAGCCGAGAATGGTCGCCATGCTGCGCAGCATGCCGGAGTTGAAGCCCAGGACGATGGCGAGGGCGATGAGGGCGTAGATCACGGCGTCGAAGATCATGACCGGACTTCCGACGATTCATCTGCGCAGGTCAAGCGGCGATGGCGCGGGATGCCTGTCTGCGGTAAATTGTTTTTGAAGACATCCGGAAAGGACACGTCATGCGCCTGTTCCTATCCCTCGGCATCGTTGCCGCGGCGCTCGCCTTCGGCGCGCCGGCGCCGTCGCAGGCGCAGCAGCAGGAAGCGATCGACATGCGGCTGCGCTCCGCCGGCTTCAAGGTCCGCCTCGCGACCACGGCGCAGGAGATCGCGCATCTCAAGCGCGTGCCGCCGCGCGTGATGCTCTCGCGCACCGAGCAGGGCCGGCGCTATTACGCCTATGCCGATCCCGATTTCTGCAAATGCGTCTTCGTCGGCGACGAGCATGCGCTGCGCAGCTTCAAGGACATGGTCCCGCCGGCGGACGAGCAGCCTTCCGCCTATCGCTCCAGCCGGCCGTCGACCACGGAGCTGCTGATCCGCGAGATGGACGCCGACCTCGGACAGACCGACATCTTCGGCCCGCCGTTTTAGCCGGACACGCGCTACACGCGCCGCGTTTCTGCTCGTCATGCCCGGCCTCGTGCCGGGCATCCACGTTCTTGCGGCGAGGAAGGACGTGGATGGCCGGGACAAGCCCGGCCATGACGAAATCAAACTTCTTGATTCGTATTTCAGACAGCGGCGTTCTTTTCTTCCGCCTGTGCCCGCGCGCGGGGAGCGGGAATGAGGCCGCGCAGCCGCGCGAAGGCGCGGGCGAAGGGCAGGATGAACTCGCCCGTAAAGGTGTGCAGGTAGCGCGGATCGGTATCGGCGCCGAAGCGCAGCTTCTCGCGCTGCTTGCCCGGCACGTAGAGCGTGCCGAAGGCCCAGTCCCAGATCGCCAGGCAGCTTCCCAGGTTCTTGTTGAAATGCGCGGGATCGGTGGAATGGTGCACCTGATGATGCGCCGGGCTCAGCACGATATGCCCGGGCAGGCCGCGCAGCGGCATCCACAATTCCGAATGCTGCAGATGCACGTAGGTGTAAATGAACAGCACGAGGATGATGTTGGTGTTCGACAGCGCATATTGATACGAGCTGTCGCCGAAGAAGTAATTCGCAAATCCGCTCGCGATCGCCGTCGAGATCGCAACGATATTGGCGAATATCACGGTATCGACCGGATGCACGCGGGCGCTGGTGACCGGCGTGAGCACCGTCGCGGAATGATGCGTCTTGTGGAACTCCCACAGGAAGGCGATCCGGTGGCTGAGATAGTGATGGACCCAGTAGCCCAGCTCATAGGCGAGAAAGAGAATGACCGTGACGATCGCGCGGACGGCGAATTCCGGCAGCGCCGGCGGCTGCACCGGACCGAAGGCGCCGACCATGCCGGCGATGATGCCGTTGCTCAGCAGCTGATAAGACAGCACCGCCCAGCCGAAGGTCAGCCCGTAGACCAGGGTGTTGAAGAAGAGATAGCCGAAATCCGCGCCGGTCGATGGGCTGGTCAGGATGCGCCTGGGGAAGAGCGCGCGCGCGATCGTCCCGATCCGGATGCGCCGCTTCGCCCGGGTGCGCCGCAGCGCGAGGAACGCCGCCGCCAAAGCGAGCGCGCAGGCCAGCGACGTGAGGGAGAATTGCGCGCCGGGCGACAGAAACGAGGCGCTCAGCTTTTGCAAAAAATAGGCGATGCCGGGCGGCCAATCCAAGCGGGTCTCCTGGGTGCGGGGCCTTGGCGGCGTTTTACGGCGGCGGGGTAAAGATTGCCTTATGCGGAATGGATAAAATGCAGCGGATGTCGTCGTGGCGCGGCCGCCTTCGGCGCTTTTTCCTTTCGTCATGCCCGGGCTTGACCCGGGCATCCACGTCTTTCAACACGGATCATCTTCTCCCCTCATGGTGAGGAGCGTCGCACGGAAGTGCGATGCGTCTCGAACCATGCAGGCACGGGCTCGTTGCCCATCCTTCGAGACGCGCCCTGTGGGCGCTCCTCAGGATGAGGTGGAGTTTGTTGCGGGCTCATGATGTCAAATAGCCACGGGTCCGCCGCCCGTGTTTTTGTCAGGCGACGGGTGCGCCTGTCTCTTTTTCTTCCCCGAAACAGATCCGGGGGAGCGGAGCGCCGCGAGGCGCAAACAAATATCCACATCGCGCGCAAACAAGCGGACGCAGTTTGCGCCACTTGTAAGCTTATGTGGCGTGCGTGACCGGCAGGTTTTGCGAAAACAATGCCGGCGCGCACACGCCCCACGGCGCTCCGCTGCGGCGATTTTGGGCCTCGGGACCGTGCTTCCGGGCACGGATGGGGCGTTCTCTCGATACCGAGCCGCTCCGCCCCACTTGCCCGGGCGGCTTTCGCCGCCCTTTGCCGTGCCGCGTCCAGCCATTGAAGGCAGCCCCACCTAGTTGGAGCGGACGGTGACCCTTGCC
>DASSPI010000015.1:0-4488 GCA_035699705.1 Xanthobacteraceae bacterium | reverse complement strand
GTGCCGTTGCGCAACCGTTCGCATTTCGACGCGCAGGACAATCTGGAGACCGGTCTGCCGGGAAGGGCCGGCGCTAATCAAACAGGCTGGCTCAATCGGTTGCTGTCGGTGCTTCCGGCCGGCGCCCCGGTCAAACAAGCCGGTGCCATTCAGATCGGCGAAGCGCCAGTGATCCTGCGCGGCCGGGCGCCGGTCCTGGGCTGGTCGCCGGCCTGGTACTCGAGAGTCTCCGACCCCACCCTTGCCACGGTACGGAGCCTTTACCGCGAGCGTGACCCGCAAATGTTCGGCATGCTCGAACGCGGGTTGAAGGCCCATAGCATCGCCGGGAGCCTGAACGAGGATAATTCGGCTATCAGTTCCTTGCGCAAAGGCTTTCGTGGGGCGGGACGCCTGCTCGCGGATGCCGACGGCCCGCGCATCGCCGTGCTCTGCATCGACGGCTGGGACACCCATATCGAGCAGGGCGGAACGCTAGGCGAGCACGCCAGGCTGTTGGCCGAGCTCGATGCGGGCATTGCGGATTTCAAGAAGTGCGTTGGCATGGCGTGGCAGAAGACGCTGATGGTCTGCGCCACGGAATTTGGCCGCACCATTCGAATCAACGGTGGCAACGGCACCGATCACGGCGTCGGCACGGCGACTTTGCTCGCCGGAGGCGCGGTGAACGGCGGCAGGATCTTCGGCGACTGGCCCGGCCTGGCGCCGAGCCAGCTTTACGAGGGAAGCGACCTCAGGCCGACGACAGACCTGCGCTCCGTGTTCAAGGGCATCTTGCGGGACCACCTCGGCGTGCCCATGACGTTACTCAACGCGAAGATTTTCCCGGAGAGTGCGAGGATCCCGCCGCTGTTGAATTTGGTCAAGAGCAGGACCGCTGACGCTGCAGATGCGGTCGCCTCGGCGCCGGCGAGGACCGAGTCGCCGATCGAAAGATACCGGCGCGAGCAGGCTGCGGCGCAGGTCGCGGAGCTTGCTCGCTAGGCGGCTTACCGGGCGGATCGCATCTTGTCTGCGTCTGGCCGCAATCCCGGCGGCGCGCAGCGGCCGCCGAGCCTTGCCCGAATTATTCGTTTTCCTCTCCGCCCTTGCCGCCGATCTGCTTGAGCTTGGCGAAGACGGTGTCGACGTTGAGCTCCTGCGGCTTGGCGGATTCCGCAGCTGCGGCCTCGGCTTCCTTGCGCGCGGTCGTTTCCGCCGCCGGCAGCAGCGTCGCGCTCCGGGTTTCAGCCTCAACCGGCTTGTCCTTGGAAGCGCGCTGCACCTCCATGTCGAGATCGATCTGCGAGCAGAGACCGAGCGTCACCGGATCGAGCGGCGTCAGGTTGGGCGCATTCCAGTGGGTGCGCTCGCGGATCGCCTGGATGGTCGACTTGGTGGTGCCGACCAGCCGCATGATGGCGGCGTCCTTCAACTCGGGATGGTTGCGCACCAGCCAGAGAATGGCATTCGGCCGGTCCTGGCGGCGTGACACCGGCGTATAGCGCGGACCCTTCTTGCGCTGGGCCTCCGGCAGCCGCACCTTCGGGTTCAGCAGCTGCAGGCGGTAATTCTGATCGGCCTCGCCCTTGGCGATCTCTTCGCGGGTCAGCTGACCGGTCTGCAGGGGGTCGAGCCCCTTGATCCCCTGGGCGGCATCGCCGTCGGCGACGGCCTTCACCTCCAGCGGGTGCAATTTGCAGAAATCGGCGATCTGGTCGAAGGACAGGGCGGTATTTTCCACCAGCCATACCGCGGTCGCCTTCGGCATCAGGGGTGCATTGGTCACGGGCAAATCTCCTTTGTGCCCCGCCCGCCCTTGCGGGTGGAGCCTCAAGTCATCGGCGATGACAGGAACTAGCCGGAATATAGGCAACTGACCCCCGTCCGCGCAATGGCATTGGCGGGGCCATATGCTAGACAGGCGTGCGCATGATCCGGCGAAGTGAAAAACCGGTTCGCCGACAAGATCATTCGCCAAATTAATGAGTTAGTGCGTGATCGGACACAAAAACCGGTACCCGTTTTTGCTGCTCGCGCGCTGTTTTAGGACCTGAAAATGACCGCCGGCGAGGCAATTTCGACCGCCCCCAGGCCGCCTCTGCGCGTGCTTTTGTGCTCCCCGCGCGGCTTCTGCGCCGGGGTGGTGCGGGCGATCGATTCCGTCGAGCGGGCGCTCGCGCTCTATGGCGCCCCGGTCTATGTGCGTCACGAAATCGTGCATAACCGCTACGTGGTGGAAGGCCTGCGCGCCAAGGGCGCGATCTTCGTCGAGGAACTGGATGAAATTCCCGACACCGACGCGCCGGTGATCTTCTCCGCCCATGGCGTGCCGCAGTCGGTGCCGGCGGAAGCCCGCCGCCGGAATTTCCTCGCACTCGACGCCACCTGTCCGCTGGTTACCAAGGTGCATCGCGAGGCGGAAATTCATCGGCGCCGCGGACGAGAGATTTTGCTGATCGGTCATGCCGGGCATCCGGAGGTGGTCGGCACGCTTGGGCAACTTCCGGAGGGTGCCGCCACCCTGATTGAGACGGTTGCCGACGTGGATGCTTTCACCCCGCGCGATCCGGCGCAGCTTGCCTATGTGACGCAGACCACGCTCTCGATCGACGATACCGCGGCGATCATCGCGCGGCTGAAGGCGCGCTTTCCCCAAATCGTCGGTCCGCACAAGGAGGACATCTGCTATGCCACCACCAACCGGCAGGAGGCAGTGAAGCTGGTCGCGCCGCAAGTCGACGCCATGATCGTCGTGGGCGCGCCGAATTCCTCCAATTCGCTGCGGCTGAAGGAAGTCGCGGAACGCGCAGGCTGCCCGCGCGCGGTGCTGCTGCAGCGCGCGGCCGATATCGACTGGAACGTGTTCGGCACCATCGCCAGCCTCGGCATCACCGCCGGGGCGTCGGCGCCGGAAGTGCTGGTGGAAGAGATCATCGACGCCTTCGCCGAGCGTTACACCATCAGTGTGGAGACCGTGGCGGCGGCCGAGGAGGACGTTTTCTTTCCTTTACCGCGGGCGTTGCGCGAGAACGAGGCCGCGGAGTAGCGAAGCGTTTCCCGGATGCGGGGCAGCGTGTAACGGTGCGCCGCTGATCCGGGATCGCCAGGATTCTGAAGGTCCCGGGTCGGCAGCGCGGTAGTTTGCACCGCGCTGCGCCCGGGACATCAATGAGGGGTAGATGGCCGTTTACACCGACGTCGCGGCGGAAGAGTTGGCTTCGTTCCTTGCGGGCTACGACCTCGGCGAGCTTTTGTCCTACAAAGGCATTGCCGAGGGCGTGGAGAATTCCAATTTCCTTGTCCATACCTCCGCCGGACATTTCATCCTCACGCTGTATGAGAGGCGCGTCGCCGCCGGCGACATCCCGTTCTTCCTCGCCCTGATGGAGCACCTCGCCAATCGCGGGCTCACCTGTCCGCAGCCGGTGAAGAATCGCGCCGGCGAGGCGCTGGGCCAGCTCGCCGGGCGCCCGGCCGCGCTGGTGACGTTCCTTGACGGCATGTGGATCCGGCGGCCGAGTGCGCGCCATTGCGCCGCCGTCGGTGAGGCGCTGGCGCGGCTGCATCTGGCCGGCGCGGACTTTCCGCTGAAGCGCCCCAACGGGCTGTCGGTAAATGGCTGGCGTGCGCTGTGCGACGCCACCGCGCCGCGCGCCGACAAGGTGCAGCCCGGGCTCGAAGCGATCATGACCAAGGAGCTGGCTTTTCTCGAAACCGCCTGGCCGCGCGGCTTGCCGCAGGGCGTGATCCACGCCGACCTGTTTCCCGACAACGTCTTCTTCCTTGGCGACAGGCTCTCCGGGCTGATCGATTTCTATTTCGCCTGTACCGATACGCTGGTTTATGACGTCGCGGTCTGCCTCAACGCCTGGTGCTTCGAGCCGGACCATTCCTACAACGTCACCAAAGGCCGCGACCTGCTGCAGAGCTATATGAAGACGCGGCCGCTCTCCGGCGCGGAAAAGGAGGCGCTGCCGACCCTTTGCCGCGGCGCTGCGCTGCGCTTTCTGCTCACCCGGCTGGAGGTCTGGCTCGACGTGCCGCCCGGCGCGCTGCTGCGCCCGAAGGATCCGCAGGAATACTTCCGCAAGCTCCGCTTCCATCAGGCGGCGAAGAGCGTGCGCGATTATGGGATCGACGCATGATCGAACAGCTGAGGCGAACTCGGACTGCTCCCTCTCCCATCCGAACTCGGGTTTACCCGAGTTCGGCATTAATGAGTGGCCAAGTCGGATATGTCCGACTTGGCTGGGGAGAGGGTCGGGGGGAGGGGGTTCGGATCCATCGATACGCTGCAACCCCTCACCCGGATCGCTTTGCGATCCGGCCTCGCCCTAGGGGAGAGGTGAAGCCGGCTGACTTTCTTCAATGACCACGCAGCGCGTCATCATCTACACCGATGGCGCCTGCTCCGGGAATCCGGGTCCGGGCGGCTGGGGCGCGGTGCTCACCTTCGGCGATCGCGAGAGGGAGCTGAAGGGCGGCGAGCAACTCACCACCAACAAC
>DASSPI010000014.1:0-10723 GCA_035699705.1 Xanthobacteraceae bacterium | reverse complement strand
GGCCAACAACATTGCGAACGCCCCGCGCGGCACAGTCAATCCGCCTGCGGCCTCGGGCACCACTGGCCAGAGCTCAAGCCCGGCCCCAAGCCAGCCGCAGCAGTAGCAGTCGCAAAATATAGATAGCTGAGCACTTGCATGGCGCGCCGGCAGCGGCGCGCCATGCATTTTGTCTTGTCCCTGCCCTTGTCCCTGCGCTGCCCGCATGTTTCGATCCGCGCGATGGTCGCCTTGGATGTCGCGCCGTGAACCTGCATACCCTCCTGCTGGAGCGCCACGCTGCCGGGCGGCCCGTTATCGTTGGCCTGATCGGCGCGGGCAAATTTGGCGCGATGTTTCTTGCGCAGGCGCGCGTTACACCCGGTCTGCACGTAGCCGGTCTTGCCGATCTCGACGTGGCGCGGGCGCGCCGCCAGCTGAAGGCTGTCGGCTGGCCGCCGGAAGCTTTTTCCGCCGCATCGCTCGATGAGGCGCTGAAGACCGGCGCGATTCATGTGGGCGATGACACCGAGAGTTTGATCGCCGATCCGCGCGTCGAGGTGATCATTGAAGCAACCGGCGTTCCCGCCGCGGGTATCCGGCACGCCCTCGCCGCCATCGCGCATGGCAAGCACATCGTGATGGTCAATGTGGAGGCGGACGCGGTGGCGGGGCCGCTGCTGGCGCGCAGGGCGAAAGCCGCCGGCGTGGTCTATAGCCTCGCCTGGGGCGATCAGCCGGCGCTCATCTGCGAGCATGTGGACTGGGCACGCGCCTGCGGCTTCGAAGTGATCGCCGCCGGCAAGGGCACGCGCTACGAGCCGCATTATCACCAGTCCACGCCCGAGACGCTATGGGACATCCTCGACCGCTATTTGCAGATCGCCGACCGCAGCTCGATCAATCCGAAGATGTTCAACAGCTTCATCGACGGCAGCAAATCCGCGATCGAAATGACTGCTGTATGCAATGCCACAGGCCTCGTGCCGCAGGGCGATGGGCTTGGCTTTCCGCCTGCCTCGCGCTTTGAGCTGGCCGATATATGCAAACCGAGGAGCGACGGCGGGGTGCTGGAAAAGGCCGGCGTCACGGAAGTGGTGTCGTCGGTTTACCGCGACGGCCGCGACGTGCCGCACCATCTTGCGCTCGGCACCTATGTGGTGATCGCGGGCGAAACGGACTATGCGCGCCGCTGCTTCAAGGAATACGCGATGCTGCCGGACCGGAGCGGCCGCTATGCCGCGCTTTATCGCCCGATCCACATGATCGGCCTGGAACTGGGCATTTCGGTCGCCAGCGTCGCGCTGCGCAAGGAACCGACCGGCGCACCGACAGGCTTCCGTTCCGATGCCATCGCCACCGCCAAGCGCCACCTGAAGAAGGGCGAAATGCTCGATGGTGAAGGCGGCTTCTGCGTCTGGGGCAAGCAGACACCTGCCGCGCGTTCGCTGCGCGACAACCTGCTGCCGCTCGGCCTTGCGCATGAGGTCAAGCTCGTGCGCGATGTCGCGCAAGGGCGTCAACTGACCTGGGATGATGTCGCGCATGACGCGGGCGATTTCGCGGTCAAGGTCCGGCGCGAGATGGAAGCGGCGTTCGGTGCAGAAGCGCCCCTGCCGGAGTGAATTCAGCGTCGCCGCCAGCGGCCATTCCAGTTCACCAGAAATACGCCGGCAACGCAGATCGCCATGCCGACGAGCGCCAGCGGCGACAATCTCTCGTCAAATATCAGCCATGCCATCAGTGCGGTGACCGGCGGCGTCAGATAAAACAGGCTCGTCACCCGCATCGCGGCCGACCTGCGGATCATGAAATAAAACAGCCAAATGGCGCCGAGCGACAGGCCGAAGACCAGCCAGCCGAGCGCCAGCACGAATTCCGGCGTCCACCGCACCGCCCAGGTTTCCAGCGCCAAGGCGCCCGCCAGGAACAGCGCGCCCGAGGCGGCGTATTGCACCAAAAGGCCGATGCGCCAATCGACGCCGCCGGCGAAGCGCTTCTGGTAAAGCGTGCCGGCGGTGATCCCGATCAATGCAATGAAGATTCCGATCCAGGCGCCGAGCGTGCCGCCGCCGCCGGTTCTTTCCTGCACCACCAGCCAGACTCCCGCGAGGCCGAGCACCAGCCCGATCCATTGATGCAATGCGACGCGCTCGCCCAGCCAGCGGTTGGCAAGGGTCGAGGTCAGGATCGGCTGCAACGCGACGATCAACGCCGCCAGACCGGCGGGCAATCCTTGATCCATGGAGACAGTGACGCCGCCCAGATAAAGTCCGTGCACGCAGAGCCCCGCCACAACATTATGCAGGGTACGGGCACGCGACGGCCAGGCCGGCCGGCTGAGCAGCACCAATGCGCCGAGCAGCAGCACCAACAAGCCCGTGCGCAACGATAGAAATGTCATCGGCTCGGCATGCAGCACGCCGACTTTCGTGCCGATAAAGCCCGAGCTCCACAGCACGACGAAGACGGCCGGCGCCGCGACGACGACGATATCTTCGAGCGAGCGTGGCTTCATGCGTGGCTACAATGTTGCGCGTTCGTCTGCTGTCAAACGTCTTGAGGCGATTCGTTCAAGCTCCTGGAACAAAGACATTTCTCGGTCGCGCGCCATCCAGACTTTGGAACTAAAGCGCCTGCCCCGCATTGGCTCCCCTACGGCGAGGAATTTGCATGACGGAATTTATTACCGCTGAGCTGCTGATGTTCATCGCCATCGGTTTTGCCGCCCAGCTGGTCGATGGCGCGCTCGGGATGGCTTACGGCCTGATCACGACCACCGTGCTGCTCTCGCTCGGCACCCCGCCGGCTTTCGCCAGCGCAAGCGTGCATGCGGCGGAGGTCGTGACCACCGGTCTCGCCGGAGCCTCCCATGTCTGGCACAAGAATATCGACTGGCACCTGCTCAAGCGTCTCGCTCCGGCGGGAGTCGCGGGAGGAATCCTCGGCGCTTACATCCTGACCGGTCTTCCGGAAACCTTCGTCAAGGTCATGATCACCTTCTATTTGATCGGCATGACGCTGTTGATCACGCGCCGCATCGTCGGCAGCAAGAAAGCGCAGGAAGGCACGAAGGCGCAGCGCGAGCGCAAGATCCGGACGCCGGTGGTGGGAGCCGGCGGCGGTTTTCTCGACGCCATTGGCGGCGGCGGTTGGGGACCGGTGGTGGCCTCGACGCTGCTGGCGCGCGGCGATCACCCGCGATCGACCATCGGGTCGGTGTCGCTGGCGGAATTCTTTCTGACGGTGGCCGTCTCCGTCACGTTTATGCTGGCGCTGGATTTCAGCAGATATTGGTCAGTGGTGCTGGGCCTGGTGATCGGCGGCGCGATGGCCGCGCCGCTGGCCGGCTATCTCAGCCGCATCCTGGCGCCGCGCACGCTGATGATCCTGGTAGCGGCCGTGATTTCGATCCTGTCGGTCTACAATCTGGTGCGGCTGGCCACCGCCGCCGCGGAAGCGATGGGCTGACCGACGCTAGCTGGCCGGCGCGAGGCGCAGCACTTCCGCCGCCGCAAGCATTTCCGCGAAGCGAAAGTCGCGCCGCTCCAGCGCGCGCGCGTCGCGCCCCCAGAATTCCATATTCCAGTCTTCGTCCACATGCGCCGCCGCCCAGGCTTCCTCGACCGACAGCCTGCCACGCAGCATCGCCAGCGCCAGCAGCGCGGAGCCGGTCAGCGTGGTGATGGAAGACACCGCGCCGAGCCGCCAGGCATCGGACGGGATGGCGGCCGTGGCGGCGGTCACGGCTTCCTCCGGCTGCTCGACGAACATCACGCCGGTCGCCAATACGAAACGCGCCCCGAGGACGTCGCGTGCCCAGGCGAGAACGGGATCCCACTGCCGCTCCTGCCGCTCCACCAGTCCCTGCGGCCCCTCGGCGCGATAAAACAGAAGATCGGAGCGGAGATATTGCGCGATCTCCTCGGCCACCGGCAGCGGGGTCTGCGCCACGCCATCGATGATGGAATTGGCGAGCCGCGTGAGCGGCATGGCTGCGGGATCGACCATTTCCTTCTGCGCGTTCCATTCCGCCGCAAGCGCTCCGGCCAAGCCGGACGCGGGCGCGCTCAGCGGCCGCCGCGCCGGAGTCCGCACCGGCTTGCCGTCGAGCAGGACCGCGCAACCCGACGGCCCGCTCTCCACGGCCGCTTTGTCATAAAAGCGGCGGCGCAGGGCCGGCCGCATGGAGCGGCGCGCCGCCTCCATGGCGTCGAGCGGGTCCTTGGCGAAGATTTCCTCGAAAATATCGCGCATGGAGGCTTTTTACGACCTGCCACAGGCCCCGTCACCCCCGTTGTGCGGCGCAGCAGGTCGCTGCAAGGGCTTACTTTGCGGGCTTTAAGCCGCCGCATTCCAGCGTAAGCTTAACCGGCCAGATCCATGGAACCACGCCGCATTTTGAGCCCGTTTCGGTAGCTTTCAGCGGCCTGCTCCCCTAAAATCGAAGGCGGATTCGACGTTCAAAACAGGCCGATACGGCGCACAGCGAATTCGAGCGGGCTCCTTCCCGGTGCCGTATCTGGGGTCGTGCGAGGCGTAATGAAAAACACTGATATCGCCGCACCCGATTACTTCCACAAAGTCGTCGATTGCCAGTGGGCCTGCCCGGCGCACACGCCGGTGCCCGAATACATTCGATTGATCGCCGCGGGCCGCTACAGCGACGCCTATATGATCAATTGGAAATCCAACGTGTTTCCCGGGATTTTGGGGCGCACTTGCGACCGGCCGTGCGAGCCGGCCTGCCGTCGCGTTCGGGTGGAGGAGGAACCGGTGGCGATCTGCCGCCTGAAAAGAGTGGCGGCCGACTACAAGGACGACATTCGCGCCCGCCTGCCCCAGCCCGCAGCCACGAAAAACGGAAAACGCATCGCCCTCGTCGGGGCCGGCCCGGCGTCGCTGACGGTCGCGCGCGACTTGGCGCCTCTCGGCTATCACTGCGTGGTCTTCGACCAGGATCCGAAGGCCGGCGGCATGATGCGCACGCAGATCCCGAAATTTCGTCTGCCGGATTCCGTCATCGATGAGGAATGCGATTACGTCCTCAACCTCGGCATTGAATTCCGCGGCGGACAGCGCATCGACAGCCTGAAGGCGCTGCTGGCGGAGGACTGGGACGCGATCTTTGTCGGGTCGGGCGCGCCGCGCGGCCGCGATCTCGACCTGCCCGGCCGCCAGGAAGCGGCGAAGAACATCCACATCGGCATCGACTGGCTTTCCAGCGTCTCCTTCGGGCATATCAGCAAGATCGGCAAGCGTGTGATCGTGCTCGGCGGCGGCAATACCGCGATGGACTGCTGCCGTTCCTCGCGCCGGCTCGGGGGCGAAGACGTCAAGGTGATCGTGCGCTCGGGCTTCGAGGAGATGAAAGCCTCGCCCTGGGAAAAACAAGACGCGATCCATGAAGGCATTCCGATCCTCAACTTCATGGTGCCGAAGGAGTTCACCCATCAGAACGGCAAGCTCACCGGAGTCCTGTTCGAGAAGGTGAAGGCGCAATACGACGACAAGGGCCGGCGCAATCTGGTGCCCAGCGGCGAGCCGGACGAGCATGTGCCCTGCGATGACGTGCTGATCGCGGTCGGCCAGGAGAATTCCTTCCCTTGGATCGAGCGCGACGCCGGGATCGAGTTCGACAAATGGGGCATGCCGAAGGTCGATCCCAGGACCATGCGATCGAGCAATCCGCGGGTGTTCTTCGGCGGCGACAGCGCCTTCGGCCCGAAGAACATCATCTGGGCCGTGGCGCATGGCCACGAAGCCGCGGTTTCCATCGACAAGATGCTCAACGGCGAGGACATCAACGACCGGCCGATCCCGGCGGTCGAGTTGATGAGCCAGAAGATGGGCATCCACGAATGGAGCTATGACAACGAGATCGCGCTCGACCAGCGCTACAAGGTGCCGCACCGCGAAAAAGCGATCGCGCTGAAGGACATCAAGGCCGAAGTCGAGCTGGGCTTCGATCCGCAGCTCGCGCTCGCGGAAGCCGGGCGCTGCCTGAATTGCGACGTGCAGACGATATTCACCTCTTCGCTCTGCATCGAATGCGACGCCTGCGTCGACATCTGCCCGATGGACTGCATCACCTTCACCGAAAACGGCGAGGAAGCCGAGCTGCGCCAGCGGCTGAAGGCGCCGGCCAACAATCTCGCGCAGGACCTCTATGTCGCCAATGAGCTCAAGACCGGGCGGGTGATGGTCAAGGACGAAGACGTCTGCCTGCACTGCGGATTATGCGCGGAACGCTGCCCCACCGGGGCATGGGACATGAAGAAGTTCTTCCTGGAAATGGCCCAGGCTGGAGAGACATGCCGATCGAAAGCATAAACGACTTCGTCGTCAGGTTCGCCAACGTCAACGGCTCGGGCTCGGCCAGCGCGAACGAGATGTTCGCCCGCGCGGTGATGCGCATGGGCATCCCGGTCGCGCCGCGCAATATCTTCCCCTCCAACATCCAGGGCCTGCCGACCTGGTACGAGGTGCGGGTGAGCGAGGCCGGCCATCTCGGCGCCCGCGGCGGCACCGACCTGATGGTGGCGATGAACCCGCAGACCTGGGACAGCGACGTCGCCTCGATCGATCCCGGCGGCTATCTGTTCTACGATTCCACCAAGCCGATGCCGTCGACCAGATTTCGCGACGACATCAGCGTCATCGGCGTTCCGCTGACCGCGATCTGCAACAGCCAGTACAGCGACCCGCGCCAGCGCCAGCTGTTCAAGAACATCATCTATATCGGTGCGCTCTCCGCGCTGATCGACATGGACGCGGCGGTGCTGGAGAAGCTGATCGGCGAGCAGTACAAGGGCAAGGAAAAGCTGATCCAGCCCAATATCCATGCGCTGCATCTTGGACGCGACTATGCGCTGCAGCACCTCTCCTGCCCGATCGGATTGCGGCTTCGCCGCTCGGAAGGCGTCGGCGACCGCATCCTGATCGAGGGCAATTCGGCGGCGGCGCTTGGCGCGGTTTACGGCGGCGCCACGGTCTGCGCCTGGTATCCGATCACGCCCTCTTCCTCCCTGGCCGAGGCATTTACCGGCCACTGCAAGCGGCTGCGGGTCGATCCCGAGACCAGGAAGAACCGCTATGCCATCGTGCAGGCCGAGGATGAGCTGGCCTCCATCGGCATGGTGATCGGCGCTGCCTGGAACGGCGCGCGCGCCTTCACCTCCACCGCCGGCCCGGGCATCTCGCTGATGCAGGAATTCATCGGGCTGGCTTATTTCGCCGAGGTCCCGGCGGTGATCTTCGACGTGCAGCGCGCGGGTCCTTCCACCGGGATGCCGACGCGCACCCAGCAATGCGATTTGATCAATTGCGCCTATGCCTCGCATGGCGACACCAAGCATGTACTGCTGCTGCCGGAAGATCCGGCCGAGGCGTTCGAGTTCGGCGCCGCTGCCTTCGACCTCGCCGACCGGTTGCAGACGCCGATCTTCGTGATGCTCGACCTCGATATCGGCATGAACCACCGCCTCTCCCGTCCGCTGCGCTGGGACGACTCCAAGGCTTATGACCGCGGCAAGGTGATGACGGCCGCGGAGCTGGAAAGCGGCAAGGATTTCGGCCGCTATCTCGACGTGGACGGCGACGGCATTACCTACCGCACCTATCCCGGCACGCATCCGACCAGGGGCTCCTTCTTCACCCGCGGCACCTCGCGCGACCGTTATGCGCGCTACACCGAGGACGGCGCGGCTTACGTCGACAACATGCAGCGGCTGCTGCGCAAGTTCGAGACCGCCAAGGATCTGGTGCCGCGTCCGCTGCGCGCCAATGCCGAGAAGCCGACGCGCTATGGGGTGATCTATTTCGGCTCCACCAGCCCCGCGATGGACGAGGCGATCTCCATGCTGACCTCGCAGGGACATAATCTCGACCGGCTGCGCCTGCGCGCCTTCCCCTTCCATCACACCGTCGAAGATTTCATCAGCGAGCACGATTTCGTCTTCGTGGTGGAGCAGAACCGCGACGCACAGATGCGCTCGCTGATCGTCAATGAATGCGGCATCGACCCGGCCCGGCTGATCCCGGTGCTGCATTACGACGGCACGCCGATCACCGCGCGCTTCATCGCCGGCGCGATCGGCGACCGCCTGGACACCTTGAAGATCACGCCGCTGCGGAGGGTCGGGGCATGATCGGTACAAACAGGCTGCGCAGCACCTGGCAGGCCCTGTCGCAGGCGACAGGTCTCAACCAGCTCACCGGGAATGCTCCTCCGCCCGGCGCAGCGAGCGAACTCGGCCGCCTGCTCTGGACCGATCCGCGCCCGCTGATCCATCCGCGCAAGCGGATGATCGTGGTCTTTTCTCCGAAGTCCGCCTGCACCAGCGTGGTGATTTGGTTCTTCCATCAACTCGGCCATACGCAAGCGGCGCGCGACTACAGCTCCTGGCCGCACCGCTACCGCACCGAGGTCTATTACAAGTCCAAGCTCTATCGGCGCGCTTACGAGCGCGATCTGTCGAAATTCCGGCTGGTGCGCATCGTCCGCGATCCGCTCGAGCGCGCCGTCAGCAGCTTTCGGCATGTGCAGAAAGGCGGCCTGGCGGACAAGGAGATCGCCAAAGTCCTGGGCCGCCACGACATGAGCACCGCGGGCCTGTCGTTTTCGGAATTCCTGGATTTCCTGGAAGGCTGCGATCTCACCACCTGCGATCCGCATTTTCGCGTCCAGCGGCACCCGATCGAAGACCGCCTGCCGACGCGGCATCTGATCAATGCGTCGGCCGAAGACCTTTTCAGCCGGCTCAATGAAGTGGAGGCCGACTTCCATCTGCCGATCACCGACTTCAGCAAGCTCGAATGGCTGCAAAAGATCAACCGCACGCACCGTCATGTCGCTGCGCCGTCCGCCGCGGTCGACGCCTATACCCACCGCTTCAATCGCCAGGCGGCGCGCAACGGCTTCTGGCCGCCCTACAGCGCTTTCCTGACGCCGGTTGCGCGCGAGCGTCTCGCCCGCCTCTACGCCCGCGACATCGAGGCTTATGGCGGCGCAACCGCGATCCATAAGCAGCGCGCCAAGCTGGCGCTCGTCGGCGACCCTCACCTGGATCAACGCCCATGACCTACCTGGCCAAACCGAAATTCCAGCACCCGGCGCTGCCGAAAAACGCGCTCGGCTATACCCATCGCGACTACGAAGGGAAGATTTCGACGCTCTGCGCCGGCTGCGGCCATGACTCGATCACCGCTTCCGTCGTCGAGGCCTGTTACGAGCTGTCGATCGAGCCGCACCGGGTGGCGAAGATTTCCGGCATCGGCTGCTCGTCGAAGACGCCGGATTATTTCCTCGGCAATTCACACGGCTTCAATTCGGTGCATGGGCGCATGCCGTCGGTGCTGACCGGCGCCAATCTCGCCAATCGCGACCTGATCTATCTCGGCGTCTCGGGCGACGGCGACAGCGCCTCCATCGGGCTTGGCCAGTTCGCCCATTGCATCCGCCGCGGCGTCAACATGGTCTATATCGTGGAGAACAACGGCGTTTACGGGCTGACCAAGGGGCAGTTCTCCGCCACCGCCGACCGCGGCTCCAAGAGCAAGCGCGGCGTGACCAATAACGACAGCGCGATTGACCTCGCCGCCTTGGCGCTGCAACTCGGCGCCAGTTTCGTCGCGCGCAGTTTTTCCGGCGACAAGACGCAGCTGGTTCCGCTGATCAAGGCGGCGATCGACCACAAAGGCGCGGCCTTCATCGATTGCATCTCGCCCTGCGTCGCGTTCAACAATCACACCGGCTCGACCAAGAGCTTCGATTATGTGCGCGAGCATAACGAGGCGGTGAACCGGCTCGATTTCATCACCGGCCGCGCGCAGATCGAGGTCGATTACGAGCCGGGCACGGTGGAGATGGTGAAGCAGCACGACGGCTCGACCTTGGCCTTGCGCAAGCTCGCGAAGGATTACAACGTCAACGACCGGCTGGCGGCGATGAATTATCTGCTGGAGCGCGGCGCGGCGGGAGAGATCGTCACCGGCCTGCTCTATGTCGAGCCGGAGGCGGACGATTTGCACAGCAGCATGAACACCGTGGAACAGCCGCTCAACGCGCTGGACGAAAAGGAATTGTGCCCGGGCTCGGCGGCGCTGGACAAGATCAACGCCGCGCTGCGGTAGCTAACGTCCGCTCGATTCGCGTTTCATGATGCGCGGGCTTGACCCGCACATCCCGCTCAGGGACGCAGTGCCTCCCTGATCGTCATGGCCGGGACAAGCCCGGCCATGACGAAGAAACAAGTTCAAGATTTCAAACAGCCGCGCTTCTTCTTTCCCTCCCCCTTGTGGGGAGGGAAGCTGTGAGCGACGCAGACAAGTTTACGCAGTCTGCGCAAGCTTGACTGCGTTGAGCAGCAGGGTGGGGTCTTTTTGCGTCACCCCACCCGGCTCGCGACAAGAGTCGCTCGCCACCCTCCCCAACGGACCTCGGGCCTGCCCGAGTTCCGCGCTATGAATGCGCAAGTCAGGCAAGCCTGACTTGCGTGGGGAGGGACAAGAGAGTTCGCGGCCCCGTCGCGTTTCCTTCCTTCCGATTCAAATCTTCAAACAGCCAAGCTTGCTTTCTTTCCCCTCTCCATCCGATCTCGGGTTTACCCGAGATCAGTGAGAGGGAAGAAAGCAAGCGTCAGCGGCCCGTGTTTGGTCAGGCGACGGGGGCGCCTGTCTCTTGTTCCCCGGCAGGGGCCGGGGGAGTCGTCCCCCGAAAAATATCCGGGGGAGCGGAGCGCCG
>DASSPI010000013.1:0-19079 GCA_035699705.1 Xanthobacteraceae bacterium | reverse complement strand
GCCGTCAATGTCGGTGAAACGCCCTCGTCGAGGGCGCTCACCTTGTTCGAACCAAGGGTCCCGCGCGTTTGCGGAACTGGTCGTCGCATGAGTCTCCTGGTCCGCTGAGCGGATTGATGATTATTCAACCAAGCGTGCGTTTGAGCATTGCGACCGTGCGCGACCAGGCGAGTTCCGCCGCGGCCTTGTTGTACCGCGCCTCAGTGGTGTCATTGTTGAAGGCGTGCTGGGCGCCTTCATACATGTGGATCTCGTGCTTGACGCCGGCCGCCGCGAGAGCGTCCTTGTAGGCGGGGATCCCGGCATTGATGCGCTCGTCATTGCCGGCATAGTGCAGCAGCAATTCGGCACGGATTTTCGGAACGTCGGCGGCCGGTGGCTGCGCGCCATAATAGGGCACCGCCGCAGCAAGATCCGGGCCCGCGGCCACGGCCAGCCGGTTCACGACCCCGCCGCCCCAGCAGAAGCCGATGGCGCCGACTTTCCCCGTGCTCTTTTCATGCGCCTTCAGCCAGCGCACGGCCGCGACCGCCTGCTCGGTGACTTTAGGCGCTTCAAGCTTGCCGATCATATCGCGGCCTTTGTCCTCGTCATCGGGCGTGCCGCCGAGCGGTGACAGGAAGTCCGGACCAAATGCGAGAAAGCCTTCCAGCGCGATGCGGCGCACCACGTCGCGGATGTGAGGCACGAGGCCGCGATTCTCATGCACGACCAGAACCGCCGGCAAACGGCCGGCCGCGGAAGCCGGCCAGGCGAGATAGCCGGTCATCTGGTCGCCGTAGGTGACGAACTCCGATTTGATCCGGGAATCATTCTCCGGGACGATTCCGGCGGCCGACATGTTGGCCGAGATCATCGCCGCGATGGTTTGCGCCGCTTCGCTGGTGCCGACGAGTTCCGTCAGGCGGCGCATGAAGTCCGCCCGATCGTTCGTTACGTGCGTGAACTCGTCATAGAGATTGATCATTTCCTGAGTGATTCTGGGGTGCTCTGTCATGGTAACTCCGCCACTCGTTGAGGTAATGCGCAGTCGCGTGCTCTAGCAGACACGGAGGCGGTGGGAAACCGCCTCCGGCATGTTGTTTCCGGCGCGATTACGCCGTCACAAGGCATCGAGGGTTGCCCTTGCTGCTGGAATGTAACGGCCGGCGGGCAGCGGTGCCTAGCCGTCAGCCCCCGCGGGCCGCTCGGCGTCTTTCCGCACATCCTCCATGCGATTGACCCGCGCGAGTTGCGGGAAGAGCAGGACGCAGACGCCGACCACGATCAATGTCCCAATGCCGCCGATCAGCACCGATGGCACGGCGCCGAACCATTCGGCGGTCAGGCCCGAACGGAAGTCGCCGAGTTGATTGGATGTGCCGATGAACAGGAAATTCACCGCGCTGACCCGCCCGCGCATCTCATTTGGCGTGCCGAGCTGGATGAGCGTCGAGCGGATCACGACGCTGATCTGGTCCGCGGCGCCCATCGCCGCGAGCGCAACCACCGCCACGGGCATCGAGGTGGATAGCCCGAATATGATCGTGGAAACGCCAAACACCGCGACCGCCGCGAACATGACCGGGCCCGCCTGCCGGCGGATGGGAAAGCGCGCCATCAGGAATGAGAAGATGATTGCCCCGATGGCGGGAGAAAGACGCAGCAGGCCGAGACCTTCCGGGCCGGTTTGGAAAATATCCTTGGCATAGATCGGAAGCAGCGCGGTGGCGCCGCCGAGCACCACGGCGAAGAGATCGAGCGTGATGGAACCCAAAATCACCTGCCGCCGCCAGATAAAGCCGATCCCCGCGAACAAGGTGCGGAAGGTCACGGGCTCACGGCTGCGCGTGCCGCGTTCGACCTTGATCAGAATGGAGAGGGTGGCCGCGATGAAAAAGAGCACCGCGCAGAGCACGTAGACCAGCGGGATGCTCACAGCCAGCAACACGCCGCCGATCGCCGGACCGATAATGGTGGCGATCTGGTTGGAGGAGGAAGAGACGGCAATCGCGCGCGACAGCATGGCCGGCGGCACAACGAGCGGAAGCAGACTCTGCTGCGTCGGCTGCTGGAACACGCGCGCGGCGCCGAACATCACCACGATCGCCAGGATCACGTCGCGGTTCAGCCAGCCTCCCCAGGTGCCGAGGGCAAGCAGTCCCATCGCGAGCCCGTCCACGGCCTGGCTGATGCAGATCACGGTCTTGCGGTCGTAGCGGTCGGCGACATGGCCGGCGACCAGCATCAGCGCGACAAGCGGGAAAAATTGCGCGAGCCCGACCAGTCCGAGGTCCAGCGCGCTGCCGGTCATCTCGTAGACCTGCCAGGAGACGGCGACGGTCTGCATCTGGTTGGCGAGACTGCCGCAAATACGTGACAGGAAGAACTGAGCAAACGGCCGATGCTTCAGGATGGAAGCTTGCGATATGTCTTCGACGCTCATCGGTTCGTCGCCCCCAGTCCCGTCCGTTCCGCAATTCCCGTCCGATCTGCAGGGTCGGCGCGCAAAAAGCAACGGCCGGGCAACAAGCCCGGCCGTCAAGCCGAAATGGCGGGTTGTGTTACGGCTTGCCCAACGCCAGTAGCGTCTGGCAGATCGTGAGCTGGTTCGGGTCAGCCTGCGCGGGGCGGGCCACCACGTCCTTGCAGCGTTGCATGACGCGCGCCTGCTGCGGGCCGGACAAGGTGTCGAACGCGGACGATATGCCCGAGCCGTCGCTTTCTCCGATGCCGCTGCCGGAACCAGGGCCGCCAGCGCCGGGGCCGCCGCCACCGCCGGGGCCACCGCCGCCGCCGATACCACCCGCGCCGGAAGCGCCGATGCCGGCACCAAGGCTGACGTTCGCAGAGTTGCCGCCGAGACCGGCGCCGCCTCCCATGCCAATGCCACCGAGATCACCGCCAATGCCGCCGCTGATGCCGCCGCTCAAGCCGCCTCTGTCACCGTCTTTATCACCAGCTTTGTCGCCGCCACCCTTGCCGCCGCCGCGCGCAAAGGCGTCAGGGCTCGACAGGATCATGACGCTCGGCACCGTCAAGGCCACCAGGCCGAGAGCAACGATGCCGACACGCACGGCACGCCCGACGTCGTATTTGATATCGTGAGACCGCATTGCTTCCTCCTGGAGATTTCCGATTTCCAAGCACCGACAGTCGGGCGCTGCTTTTCCAACGGAGGATTGAAAAGGATAGTTCCGGTTCGGACATAACAACGGCGGCGCAGGCTGCGCCGCCGTCAATCACAAGTCGGGCAAACAAATGGAACTTCGGGAACAAATTTAGCGCGCCGCGACGGTCACCGGGTTCGATTGATACATATTGGGGAAGAGCCGCTTGAGACTATCAACTTTCGGCAGGTCGTGGATCGCGATGTAGGGCTGTGTCGGATGCTTGATCGCGTAATCTTGATGATAAGGTTCCGCCGGATAAAAAGCGACAAGCGGCCCGACCGTGGTGACGATCGGGGATTTGAACACCCCGGCCTGGCCGAGTTGCGCGATGTAAGCCTCGGCAACTTTCTTCTGCTCGTCGTTGGCATAGAAGATCGCGGAGCGGTAATGCGTGCCGACGTCCGGCCCTTGCCGGTTGAGCTGCGTCGGATCATGCACAACGGAGAAAAAGATTTTCAGGATCTGCCCGTAGCTGATCTCGCGCGGGTTGTATTTGATCTGCACCGATTCCGCATGACCGGTGCGGCCGGTGGTCACTTCCTCATAGGTCGGATTGGTTTTCATCCCGCCGGAATAGCCGCTGAGCGCCAGCTGGACGCCTTTGGTGTGCTGGAACACCGCGTGCACGCCCCAGAAGCAGCCGCCGGCGAGCACCGCCACCTGCGGCTCGTCGCCGGTGCTTTGCTGATCGACCACCGGATCCGGCAAAGAGACCGCGGTCGCGGCGGCCGGCCCCTGCGCTGACCACAGCAGGCCTGCGATAACGGCCAGGATCGCAATGGGAAGGGTGTTCCAAAAAATGGCCTGGATCTTGTCGCCGGAAATCATGGCTTCCTCCAGTCAGCCGGGCGGCTGTCAACAATCATCGTGCCCAGCCTATACGGTCCGTATGCCCAGCCTATACGGTCCGTCCACGGATCAGGTTACACCCGGTCCTTGGCAAAAGCTTGGTCGAGAAGCAGGGCGGGGCTGGTGGAGCCGAGGGGATTTGAACCCCTGACCTCCTCATTGCGAACGAGGCGCTCTCCCAACTGAGCTACGGCCCCCGCCGAGGACGCGCGATCCATGATCACAGCGCGTTGAGCGAGTGCGGCCATTTAGGGCGAGCCATCCGGGGTGTCAAGGATGCTGGACGCCCGCCGCCTTGTTCCGCCGCGGCTGACCCGCTACGGTGCGCCGCACTCCTGATTTACCGGCGGAATCCCATGCGCGCCCTGCTCGAAGTCATCCTGATTGCCTTGGAAATCTATATCTGGCTGCTGATCGCTTCGGCCGTTTTGTCCTGGCTGATCGCCTTCAATGTGGTGAATACGCGCAATCAGTTCGTGTCGATGCTGTGGGACTTCCTCTACCGCATCACCGAACCGGCGCTCGCGCCGATCCGCGCGATCATGCCGAATTTGGGCGGCATCGACATCTCTCCGGTGATCCTCATCCTGATCATCATCTTCATCGAGAAGGTGATCGTAAATTACGTCTATCCCAACGTGATCTAGTGTGGCGGTTCAGAACACTGGCCGCGTGAGCGGCGGGCGTCCTTGGACGGTTGTGCCCGGCGGGCTTGTGCTCAGCGTCCGGCTCACGCCCAAGGGCGGGCGCGACGCCATCGATGGCGTCGAACGGCTTGCCGACGGCCATGCCGTTCTCAAGGCGCGCGTGCGGGCGGCGGCGAGCGAGGGCGCGGCGAATGCGGCGCTGATCCGATTGATTGCACAGGCGCTCGAGGTCGCGCCGCGCCGGGTGACGCTCGCCGGCGGCGCTACGGCGCGCGTCAAGCGGCTGGTGATCGAGGGCGACGGCAACGCCCTGGCGGCGGCGCTGGAGAACATGATGGGGGATCCATGACCGCACGCGTGATCGACGGCAAGGCCATGGCGGCGGAGTTGCGCGCCAGGATTGCGACGGAAGTGGCTATCCTGGCCGCGCGCGGCGGCGTGCCGGGGCTGGCGGTCGTGCTGGTGGGCGATAATCCCGCAAGCGAAATTTATGTCCGCAACAAGAGCAGGGCGGTGCAGGCAGCGGGCATGCGCTCCTTCGACCAGCGGCTGCCGGCGACGGTTAGCGAGTCCGCGCTGCTGGCGCTGCTGCAAAAGCTCAACCGCGACCCGCAGGTGCACGGCATCCTGGTGCAGATGCCGTTGCCGGCGGGAATCGATGCGTCGAAAATCATCGCGGCTGTCGATCCGGCGAAGGATGTGGACGGCTTCCATCCGCTCAACGTGGGCAAATTGAGCATGGGTCTGCCGGGGATGGTGCCCTGCACGCCGCTCGGATGCATTCTGCTCGCGAAAGCCGTTCACGCTTCCCTGGCGGGCATGGAAGCGGTGGTGATCGGCCGCTCCAACCTTGTCGGCAAGCCGCTTGCGCAATTGCTGTTGCGGGAGAATGCGACAGTGACCGTCGCGCATTCCAAGACGCGCGATCTGCCCGCCTTATGCCGCCGGGCCGATTTGCTGGTCGCCGCGATCGGGCGCGCCGAAACGATCCGCGGTGACTGGATCAAGCCCGGGGCCACCGTCATCGATGTCGGGATCAACCGGCTTGCCGGGGAGGGCGGCAAGACGCGGCTCGTCGGCGACGTCGCCTTCGCGGAAGCTGCCAGGATCGCAGGCGCGATCACGCCGGTTCCCGGCGGCGTCGGACCGATGACCATCGCCTGTCTGCTGGCGAATACCCTGCAGGCCGCGCAAGGCAGGTAACTGAGCCGGCATTCCGCCGACGTTGCAGGAAATGCAAGCGCCGGGCGCCTCAAGTCACTGTGGCTGCGTCACTCCGCGGCGTCCTGTCGTCCCAGCTTGAACACGTGATCGCGGGTCCAGCGGGCAACGTCGGTGGCGGTGGTGATCCAGACGCCTTCCTTTTTCATGTGCCGGATGGTGCTGCGCAAGGCAGCGGCGCGGCCCGGCCGTCCGGAGATGTAGCAATGAATCTGGAAAGGCACGTAGGTCGCGACTGATTTCGACTCTTCATAAAACTCGTCGAACATCGATTTCCACACGATCATGGTGTCGTGCGGATTGCCGGCATCGTTGTTGCGATGGGCATAGGTGCGGCCGTCGCCATAAGGCTGGCGCGGCAGCTCGACCAGATAACGTCCGTTGCTCTCCCACAGGAACGGCAAGTCATGCGAGAAGGAATTGCTGTTCCACAGGTAACCGTGCTCCATCAACAGCTCGATGCTGTTCGGGCTCTGGGTGCAGGACCGCCAGCCGATCGGCGTATGTCCGGTGCGGTTGCGGATCATCTCCGTCGTCCGCTTCATCACGTCCCATTCCTGCTCGCGCGTCAGGTCGCGGGCTGTCTCGTGATGATAACCGTGGCCCGCGATTTCATGCCCCTGATCGACAATGGCCTTGACGGCCTCAGGGAAGCGTTCGGCGATTCCGCCGCAGGTGTTGAAGGTGATCTTGATCTTCTCTTCCTTGAGGATGCGCAGAATGCGCCAGATGCCGGTATGCGGCCCATACTCGCACTGGGTCCATTCCTCATGGTCCATCGTCCCGTCAGGCAGCGGGCGCACATCTTCGCCGCCCTGGAAATCGAGGGTCAGGACCACCGCGGTGCGGTAGCCTTCGGGCCAGAAAAACTTGCCGTCATAATGGTGTTCTTGCAGCATGGAGCATCCTCGGGAGGGCGTTTGCCATCTGCTGCAATCGTAGCCGGTCGCGCGCGCCGGCGGTACCCACTTTTGTGGAATGACGGAGGTTCCGAGCGACAGGCAGGGTGCCGCCGCACGCACGCCGAGGCGCAAGCCGTTAGCTATTCCAGCCGTAAGCGACCTTGTCGAGCACGCGGCTGCCGAAGCGCTCCGACGAGCGGGCGACAGCGCGGCCGCCGAGCGCGCGATAAAACTCCACCGCGGGGTCGTTGTCGGAAAGCGCCCAGACCACCAGGCTCTTCATGCCGCTTTGCGCGAGGTCGCGCCGCGCGGCGCTGAACAGACGCCGGCCGAAACCGACGCCCTGGAATTCCGGCCGCAGGTAGAGCTCGTAAATCTCGCCGTCATAATAGAGGCTGCGCGCGCGGTTACGCCCGTAATTGGCATAACCGGCAATGTTGTTGCCGAAAGCCAGGAGCGAAATGCGGCTGCCTTTGCGGATGGCGCTTTCCCACCAGTCGGCGCCGCGCCGGTTGATGAGCTTGTCGAGTTCGACGCCGGGGATGATGCCCTGATAGGCGGAGCGCCAGGCCTCGTCATGCGCCGCTGCCACCGCTGGCGCATCGGCCGGCTTGGCTTGGCGGATTTCGATGACGACTGTGCTCATGCATGGATAGAAGCAAGCAGCGGGCCGCCCATCAAGTCCCGTCTGTAATGATCGGTTAACGATGTGGATGACTGTTGTAGGAATGCATCAAAATCCCTTGTCGGACCGGCAAAACTGCGCCCTTGCCTGCAATCGAGAACGGCGCTGCCCGCTGCGGCCGCGACGCCGGGCGCGCGTGTGAGGACGTTTTTTTGGGTCATTTCCGGCGAATCACGGCTTGGGTTGCCGTTTTTCGGGCGCCTTTGCCGTGCTCCACTTTGTGCCATCCTTTATCCTCGGCTGGTACGAAAGATACCTGGGGGAACATGCGGCCTGGACCAAAATTCGCGGGACTCCTGCTCGCGCTGACGGCTATTTGCGCCGCCGCGAGCGAAAGCCTTGCGGGCGGCAGCAACTGGGCGTGGGAGCATGTCCGCCGGCAGGAAGCAGCGGTATTGGCGCGCGCGCTTGGTCTCGCATCCGACGCGCGAATGCAGCTGCCGGATCTCGCCCGCATCGTCGGAGGAGTGCAGTCCCAGCCCGGTCGCTGGCCGTTCCAGGCGGGTCTGCTGCTCGCTTCCGAGAGCAATAATCGTCAAGCGTTGTTCTGCGGCGGCTCGGTGATCGACGAAGAATTCGTTCTCACAGCCGCACATTGCACCGATTTCCTGCAGGCCGGCGATCTGCATATCCTGACCGGCACCCAGTCGCTCGTCGCCGGCGGCACCCGGCATGAGGTGGGGCGGATCAGGATCCATCCGCAATACGACGGGTTCACTTTCGATTTCGACGTCGCCCTGGTTCAGCTCAAGACTAAAATTACCGACGTCAGGCCGCGGCAGATGGCCAACGTCATCACCCGTGCTCAAGCATCGGTGCTGGCGCAGCCCGGCACGACATCTTTTGTGACCGGGTGGGGCGATACCGGCACCAGCTTCCCGAAGATGCTGCGCGAGGTGTCGGTGCCGATTGTCGATCGCGACCGATGCAATTCCGAGCGGTCCTATGACGGCCACATCACGCCACGCATGCTTTGCGCCGGCCTGCGGAACGGGGGCAAGGATTCGTGTCAGGGCGATTCCGGCGGGCCGCTTGTGGTGATGGACAAATTCCGCCGCTTTCAGACGCAAGCGGGCATCGTGAGCTGGGGCATCGGCTGTGCGCTGCCCCATTTCTATGGCGTCTATACCCGGCTTGCGGTGCTTGAAAAATGGGTGAGCGCGCGAATTTCCGCGCTCCGCGCCTCGGCGGCCTCTGCTTTGGCCTGCGAGGTTTCGGGTGGCGGCGCTTCCTCGCCGGCTTGCCGGCGCGCGGAGAAGGACGAGGCCGAGCGGGAAATGATCGCCTATCTCGACGCGATCAAGCGCGCGGGCACGCCGTTGCAGGCGAGAGATGCGGCGGCGGCGCAGCGGGCCTGGTCGCAATCGCTGAGCGGCATCTGCGCGTTTGAAGTCGCCATGAGCGGGCAGCTTGGGCGGGAAGATTGTCTCGCGCAGCATGCGCGCAAGCGGGCGGACGCGCTCGCCGGCCAGCTTTCGGATCTGTCAAACTGATGCGTTGACTAAGACGCGCGCTTGATTGGTCCGAAAACCGGTTCCCTTTTCGGGATCAAGCGACGACGACTTCCGCTTCCTTCTTGCGCTCTTCGCGCTTGCGCTCGTTCGGGTCGAGCAGCTTCTTGCGCAGCCGGATCGATTTCGGCGTCACTTCGACCAGCTCATCGTCCTGGATATAAGCCAGCGCCTTTTCCAGCGTCATGCGGATCGGCGGCGTCAGCCGCACGGCTTCGTCCTTCGACGTGGTGCGGATGTTGGTGAGCTGCTTGCCCTTGAGCACGTTGATCTCGAGATCGTTGTCGCGGGTATGTTCGCCGACGATCATGCCGCGATATACCTTCCAGCCCGGCTCGATCATCATCGGGCCGCGGTCCTCCAGCTTCCACATGGCATAGGCCACCGCCTCGCCGGCTTCGTTCGAGATCAGCACGCCATTGCGGCGGCCCTGGATCTCGCCCTTGAACGGCGCGTATTCGTGGAACAGGCGGTTCATGATCGCGGTGCCGCGCGTGTCGGTGAGCAATTCGCCCTGGTAGCCGATCAGGCCGCGGGTCGGCGCGTAGAACACCAGCCGCACGCGTCCGCCGCCGGAGGGACGCATCTCGATCATCTCGGCTTTGCGCTCCGACATCTTCTGCACGACCACGCCGGAATGGATTTCGTCGACGTCGATCACGACCTCTTCGATCGGCTCCTGCAGCTCGCCCGCCGCGGTCCGGCGCAGCAGCACTTTCGGCCGCGACACCGAGAGTTCGAAACCCTCGCGCCGCATCGTCTCGATCAGGATGCCGAGCTGCAATTCGCCGCGGCCGGCGACTTCCATGGAATCCTTGTCGTCGGATTCGCGCACGCGCAGCGCAACATTGCCCTCTGCTTCGCGCAAGAGCCGGTCGCGGATCATGCGGCTTGTCACCTTGTCGCCTTCGGTGCCGGCGAGCGGCGAATCGTTGACGCGGAAGGTCATGGCCAGCGTCGGCGGATCGATCGGCTGCGCCTTGATCGGCACCTCAACGGAAGGATCGCAAATCGTGTGCGCAACGGTGGCGTTGGGCAGACCGGCAATGGCGACGATGTCGCCGGCCGCGGCTTCCTCGAGCGGAACGCGTTCGAGGCCGCGGAAGGCCAGCAACTTGGTGACGCGGCCGCTTTCGATCAGCGTGCCGTCATGGTCGAGCACCTTCACCGCCTGGTTCGGTTTCACCGAACCCGAGGTGATGCGTCCGGTGACGATGCGGCCCAGATAAGGATTGGCTTCCAGGATCGTGCCCAGCAGGCGGAACGGGCCTTCTTCGACCCGCGGAGCGCCGACATGCTTGAGCACCAGCTCGAACAGCGGCTTCATGCCGTCGTCATGCGATCCTTCCAGGCTGGTCGCCATCCAGCCCTGTTTGGCCGAGCCATAGAGGATCGGAAAATCCAGCTGCTCGTCGGTGGCGTCGAGCGCGGCGAAGAGATCGAATACCTCGTTCACCACCTCGATCGGCCGCGCATCGGGTCGATCAACCTTGTTGATGACCACGATCGGCTTCAGGCCCATCTTCAGTGCTTTGGAAACAACGAACTTGGTCTGCGGCAACGGACCCTCGGCGGCATCGACCAGCACGAGTGCGCCGTCCACCATGTTGAGGATACGCTCCACCTCGCCGCCGAAATCGGCGTGGCCCGGGGTGTCGACGATGTTGATGCGGGTCTCGCCCCACATGATCGAGGTGGCCTTGGCCAGAATGGTGATCCCGCGCTCGCGCTCGAGGTCGTTGGAATCCATCGCCCGCTCGACCTGGCGCTGATTGTCCCGGTAGGTGCCGGACTGCTGGAGCAGCCGGTCGACCAGCGTGGTTTTGCCATGGTCGACATGGGCGATGATCGCGACGTTGCGCAGGTTCATAAGCGTGTCCTGAAAATGGGAGCGCGGGCCCGGGGCGCATGCTGATGCGCGCTAAAGGCCCGCGTTATTGCGACGCAATATAGTCACCAATGGAGCGAAATCAACCGGCCTTGCAGCTTAATCACCCGACTCTGCCGCAGAAGTTAACGGCCGGTCGATGCGGGCGTGCGGCTCCAGGGCCCGAACTGAAAATTGTCGGGCCGCGCATTCTGCAGCATCAGCATTTCGCCGACACTTTCCGCCGTGATCAAGCCGGCCAGCCGGCCATCCGGCTCCACCACCGCCACCGCCGGCGCCGTCTTCTCCTGCAGCAAGCTCAATGCTTCCGACAGGCAGCGGTGGGAGCCGAGCGTCGGAAGATCGGAGGACATGGCCTTGGCGACGGAAGCGCTTGGCCCGAAGTCTTTCATGGTGCGGATGATATCCGCACGGGTCAGAAGCCCGACCGGCTTGCCGGCGTCATTCACCACAGGGAATTCGCCCTGGCTGGTCTGCAGCAAGGTCTGCACCGCCTGTTCTATTTGTTCCTCGGGCTTGAGCGTCGCGAATTGCGTCATCATCGCCGCGCTGACCGGCACGCCGCGCGACATGGCGCGCAAGGCGACCATATGCGCCTCCGACGTGGCGGCGAGATAAACGAAGATCCCGATGAATATCAGCATCGGGTTTGAGAACAGGCCGATGAAGCCCAGGGCGAAAGCGACCACTTGGCCGATGAGCGCTGCTATCTCCGTCGCGCGTACGAAGCCGAGCCGCGCGCCGAGCAAGGCCCGCAATATGCGGCCGCCGTCCATCGGAAAGGCAGGGATCATATTAAACAGCGCGAGGAAGAGGTTGACCGCCGCCAGGCGATCGACCAGCGAAACGTTGCCGTTCTCGAGCGCAGTGCCGCTGCCGACATGAGCACCGGCGATTGCGATCAGGCCAAAAGCGATCACCACGTTCACCAGCGGGCCCGCGACCGCGATCAGGAATTCCTGCCCCGGGTCTTCCGGAATACGCTCAAGCCGCGCAACGCCGCCGATCGGCAGCAAAGTGACATCGGGCGTCTGCACGCCGAAGGCGCGCGCGGTGAAGATGTGGCCGAATTCGTGCGCGACGACGCAGGTGAAGACCAGCAGCATGAAGAGGACGCCGCTCCAGGCCGCGTCGGCTCCGCCGGAGGCGTAACTGGCAGCAAAGATCCAGATCAGAAATAGCAGGAAAGTGATGTGGACGCGGATTTCGGTCCCGGCAATTCTTCCAATATTCAGCGACCAGCCCATGGCAAT
Organism: Xanthobacteraceae bacterium; assembly: GCA_035699705.1. Classification (GTDB taxonomy): domain Bacteria; phylum Pseudomonadota; class Alphaproteobacteria; order Rhizobiales; family Xanthobacteraceae; genus CANKHA01. The sequence goes on along the minus strand of DASSPI010000013.1, from coordinate 6,971 downwards.
CCTCACAATCGCAGCTTTAAATAGCTAGGTATGGTGCGACGCCTTTGCGAGCCGGGCAATGTTCAATTCGCGCGATCGATGATCGAGATATCCGCAGCAGGGAAGCCAGCCATGACGCAGAAACTCGCCGCTCAGGAACGCCAATCGGCCCTCGCCAAGCTCTCTGGCTGGAGCGAGGTCAAAGGCCGGGACGCCATCAGCAAGAAATTCGTGTTTCAGGATTTCAACCAGGCCTTCGGCTTCATGACCCGCGCCGCACTGGTGGCGGAAAAAATGGATCATCATCCGGAGTGGTTCAACGTTTACAAAACCGTCGAGGTCACGCTGTCGACCCATGATGCCGGGGGCGTGACCGACCTCGACATCAAGCTGGCGCAGGCGATGGACAAGCTGGCGGGATCGTAATCCGTCATCCCGAGGTGCTTGGCCGAAGGTGCCCCGCAGGAAGCGGGCACCGTTCGGGCCGCCGCCCTTCGAGGCTCGCGCACGCAGGCCGGATCGTCGGGTAGCCCGACATCGGCGACGGTGCCGCCTTGCCGTTGCCGCTTTCCGTAACCATCTTTTCCGCCATGATGTTTCAGCACGCCGCCTTCTGGACCCGGCCGGAATCCGGCAACGACGAGACGCTGGTGCGCCGCAGTTTTTGGCGCAAATGCCGGCGCGTGGCCGCGCAGTTGCCTTTCGCCCGTGAACTGCTTGCCGCCTATTACTGCGCCTTCGATCGCAACACGCCGCTGCATGTGAAGACGGCGCTGGTCGGCACGCTGGCTTATTTCGTGCTGCCTGCCGACCTCATGCCGGATTTTCTGCCCGCGCTCGGCTATGCCGACGACGCCGCTTCGCTGGCGGCAACCCTGCGGCTGGTGGCGGCGCATATTCTGCCGGTGCACCGCGATGCCGCCGACGCGGCGCTGGAAAGGCTGACCGAGGAAAGCTAGGCGCGATTTGTTAACGCCTGGGACGCAAGATTGCCGCGCTACTACCTGCGGCAATCCGCAGCTTGCGCCGCCTTTACATTGCCGATTTCGCGATTTAACGCTGGGCGGAATAGCCGTTATGTTTCAATCGTTAGCCAGCACGATCCCCGCAGCCGCGAGCAAGCGATGACCCCGACCCGCATTTTTTCCGCCGCCAGGGCCATGACTTTCGCTGCCGTTATTGCCTGGCCGGCCGCCGCCGTGGCGCAACCTTCGATCATGGCGCAGGAAAAGCCGGCGACTCCCGCCGCGCCGGCGAAGCCGCAAGCCAAGCCCGCTGCCGCGCCGGCAAAGCCGGCTGCGGCGAAGCCCGCCGCGCCCGCTCAGGCCGCAAAGCCGGCCGCCCCTGCCGCCGCGGCGCCTGCCGCAGCAAAACCCGCCGCTGCCAAACCTGCGGCAGCCACGGCAGCCAAGCCGGCGGCTCCTGCCGCCGCCAAGCCGGCCGCGGCCGCGGCCGCAGCCGTCGCTGCCAAACCGGCGGCTCCCGCTGCCAGCAAACCCGTCGCGACGCCGGCGGCCGTGAAGCCGGTGGCGGACAATGAACCGAAGCTGCTCGGCCAATATGGCGAGTGGGGCGCCTATACCGCTTCCCCCAACGGCAAGAAGCTCTGCTTCGCGCTGGCCAAGCCAGGCGCCTCGCAGACCAATCCGCCCAATCGTCCGCGCGATCCGGCCTATCTCTTCATTTCGACGCGGCCGGACGAAAAGGTGAAGGACGAGATCTCGCTGATCATCGGCTATCCGATCAAGCCGAATACGGAAGTCACCGCCGCGGTCGGTCCGGCGACCTTTCCGCTCTACACCCAGGCAGACGGCGCCTGGGTGAAGAACCCGCCGGACGAGGCGAAGATGGTCGAAGCCATGCGCAAGGGCGGCGATGTGGTGATCAAAGGCGAGTCCGGCAGGGGCACCAAGACCACCGACACATTCTCGCTCAAAGGCATCGCCCAGGCGCTCGATCGCATCGGGCAGGAATGCAAATAACGCTTCTTCCCCTCTCCGCGTGCGGGAGAGGGTGGATCAGCACAGACAAGTTTACGCAGTCTGCGCATGCTTGACTGCATCGCGAAGCGAAGGCGAGCCGGGTGAGGGATCGGACTTTCAGTACATGTCGCGCCGCTGACCCCTCACCCGCCTCGCAGCTAACGCTGCTCGGCACCCTCTCCCGAGCACGCATCGGATATATCCGACTTGTGCCCCTCTGTTATTCCCGATCTCGGGTGAACCCGCGATCGGATGGGAGAGGGAAACAGAGAAGTGGCACTGGCCATTCCGCTCCCCATTTATGCTAAGACGCCGCGCAGCCCGAGAAACCATGACCGCCTTGAACCTTGCCATCGAGAAAACGGCGCTGGAGCGCTATGTCGCGCCGGAGAAGCCGTCGCTTGTCGGGCTCTCTCGCGAGGGGCTGAGCGAGGCGCTGGCGGCGCTCGGCGTGCCTCCCGCGCAGGTGAGGATGCGCGTGCAGCAGCTCTGGCACTGGATCTATGTGCGCGGGGTGACGAGCTTCGACGCCATGACCAGCGTGTCGAAAGAGTTGCGCGCCACGCTGGCCGGGCGTCACACGCTGGCGCGGCCGGAAGTCGTGGCCGAGCAGATTTCCGCCGACGGCACGCGCAAATGGCTGCTGCGGCTGCCGGGCGAGCACGCGGGCGAAAATCCGCACGAGGTCGAGTGCGTCTATATCCCGGAGACCGACCGCGGCACGCTCTGCCTGTCGAGCCAGGTCGGCTGCACGCTCAACTGCTCCTTCTGCCATACCGGCACGCAGCGGCTGGTGCGCAACCTGACCGCCGGCGAGATCGTCGGCCAGATCATGATCGCCCGCGACCGGCTGGATGACTGGAACGCCAGCGCGGAGACCACGCGCAAGGTCTCCAACATCGTGATGATGGGAATGGGCGAGCCGCTCTACAATTTCGAGGCGGTGCGCGATGCGCTCTTGGTGGCGCAGGACGGTGACGGGCTCGGCATCTCGCGCCGGCGCATCACGCTCTCGACTTCCGGCGTGGTGCCGATGATCCCGCGTGCGGGCGAGGAGATCGGCGTCATGCTTGCGGTGTCGCTGCACGCCGTGCGCGACGAGCTGCGCAACGAGCTGGTGCAGCTCAACCGCAAATATCCGATCAAGGAACTGCTCGAGGCCTGCCGCAATTATCCCGGCGTCTCCAACGCGCGCCGCATCACCTTCGAATACGTGATGCTGAAGGGCGTGAACGACTCCATTGCCGACGCCAAGGAGCTGGTGCGCCTGCTCAAGGGAATTCCCGCCAAGATCAATCTCATTCCGTTCAATCCCTGGCCGGGTACCCGATACGAATGCTCGGACTGGGAGCAGATCGAAAAATTCTCCCAGGTCGTGTTCGACGCCGGCTATGCCTCACCGGTGCGCACCCCGCGCGGCCGCGACATCCTTGCCGCCTGCGGCCAGCTCAAGAGTGCGACGGAGAAGCTCTCCGCCCGCGAGCGGCTGGCGCTGCGCGCCATGGCGATGACGGACTGATTCTCCATGCAGACGGCCCGGCGCGTCCTTGTCATTCTCCTCGCGCTGAATGCCGCCTGCATCGTTGCCACAATTGTTGTGGTGGTGGCGTCGACCTTCGCCAATCCGATCACCATTGGTTACAGGCAGGTCCCCGGGCCCGATATTTACTTCACCTTGCAGGAATGGGCTTACCTTGCGCGGCCGTTGTTCCCTGCCGTCAGCGCGGTGACGGTCATTCCAATGCTGCTGATCATTCTCATCTCCGAGGTTCGGCAGCTGCGTTCTTTCCTGTTCTATGCATTGTCGAGCGCCGCTATCGGAGCGCTTTGGCAGGTCGCGCTTCTGGTGCTACTTGCGCTGTTTTGGCCCGGACTGGCCGACGTCTCCTCAGAGCTGAGATTCCTCGGCTGGGTGGAAGCGCTCGCCATCGCGGTAACGGCAAGCGCCGCGGCCGGAATCGTTTACTGGATGATCGCGGGCCGGCACGCCGGGCACTGGCATTCGATTTCCGTCATGTCTGGCAGCGCGGAAAGCCGGTGATGGCATGAGACTTATCCGCTGGTCGCGTTCCATTGCGGTCCGAGGCATCGCCACGGCGCGCGGCCCGCGCGGGGGAAGTTATACTTTTCCGTCCTGGTTTACCGAACGCGAAGAGTCTATAGACCACGCGCTTGTCGGCTACCGCTGATCGAACCGCCGCGCGCAGACTTTGCGCTGACTTTGCATCTCCATGAGACTCATCGGCCGCATCTTCGTGATCTTATTCGCCTTTCTGCTCGCCAGCCTGGCGGCGGGCATGGTGCTTGCGCTCGGCGTGGTCGCGTCGGATTTCGGGATCGATTCGGACCCCGTCGAGCGCGTCTTGTTCTTCGGCTCTGCCTTTCTCCCGGAGAGCTACGCCGGCGCAACAGCGCTGCTGCCTGCGCTTGCCGCGATCGTGCTGGCGGAAGGCGCCCGTATCCGCGGCGTGCTCTATTACGGCGTAGGCGGCGCATTGATAGGGCTGGCGGCGTTTTACAGCATCGATCTTTCCGAAGCGCTGGAAAACACTACCGACATCACGCCGGTCGGGCATGGCCTGGAGCTTGTGGGGGCTGCCGGCATCGTCGGCGGGCTGGTCTATTGGCTGATCGCTGGCCGTAACGCCGGACGCTGGCGCAGCGAGCAGGCGCAATAACTCCATGAGACTCATCGGCCGCATCTTCGTGATCTTCTTCGCCTTCCTGTTCGCCAGTTTTGCGGCGGGGATCACCATCGCTTTCGGGCTGCTCGGATCGGAGTGGCAGTTCCTGAGCGAGGATCCGGTCGCCGCACGCGGCGGCTTCTGGATCGCGAGTTTTTTCGGCACCAGCTTCGCCGGCGCCGCTGCCTTCCTGCCGTTGTTGCTGCTGGCGATCCTGACGGAAGCCTTCCGGCTGCGTTCATTCCTGTTCTATGCGCTCGCCGGTGTCGTGATCGCCCTCTTGGCCTATTACGGCACCGGGCTCGGCAATCCCTATGAGGAATCCATCGACCATGCCGGGCCGGTCAACCGCGGCCTGGAGCTGGCGATCGCCGCCGGCGCGGTGTTTGGATTGGCCTATTGGCTGGTTGCCGGGCGCAAGGCCGGCGCCTGGCGCGAGCCGCGCCGGAGCTGAACTTGCAACCGCGTCCATTCCCGGCTAGCCGTCATGCCCGGCCTTGTGCCGGACATCCACGTTCTCCTTCAGCAACCAAGACGTGGATGGCCGGGACACAAGGGCGTTCACGCCCGTCTTCGACGGGCTATGCCCCGGCCATGACGAGGGACGGCCTGGAATGGACCGGGCCATGCGAGGAACGATGCCCAAAGGCGACGTGAAAAAGGTGGTGCTCGCCTATTCGGGCGGGCTCGACACCTCGATCATCCTGAAATGGCTGCAGCAGACCTATGGCTGCGAGGTCGTGACCTTTACCGCCGACCTCGGCCAGGGCGAGGAATTGGAGCCGGCGCGCAAGAAGGCGCTGCTGCTCGGCATCAAGCCGGAAAACATCTTCATCGAGGATCTGCGCGAGGAATTCGTCCGCGACTATGTGTTTCCGATGTTCCGCGCCAACACGGTCTATGAGGGGCAATACCTGCTCGGCACCTCGATCGCGCGCCCGCTGATCGCCAAAAAGCAGATCGAGATCGCGGAAAAGGTCGGCGCCGACGCGGTGGCGCATGGCGCCACCGGCAAGGGCAACGACCAGGTGCGCTTCGAGCTCGGCTATTATGCGCTCAAGCCCGACGTCACCGTGATCGCGCCCTGGCGCGAATGGGACCTCACCTCGCGCAGCAAGCTGATCGAGTTTGCCGAGCAGCACCAGATTCCGATCGCCAAAGACAAGCGCGGCGACGCGCCGTTTTCGGTCGACGCCAACCTGCTGCATGCCTCCTCGGAAGGCAAAGTGCTGGAGGACCCGGCGCAGGAAGTGCCGGACTATGTCTATTCGCGCACTGACGATCCGGAAAAGGCGCCCGACAAGGCGGCCGTCATCGCCGTGGATTTCGAACAGGGCGACGCGGTCGCGATCGACGGCAAGAAATTATCGCCGGCAGCCTTGCTCACGCGGCTGAACGAGCTCGGCCGGCGGCACGGCATCGGCCGGCTTGACCTCGTGGAGAACCGCTTCGTCGGCATGAAGTCGCGCGGCATGTACGAGACGCCGGGCGGCACCATCCTCTTGGCGGCGCATCGCGGCATCGAGTCGATCACGCTCGACCGCGGTCAGGCGCACCTGAAGGACGAGCTGATGCCGAAATATGCCGAGCTGATCTACAACGGCTTCTGGTTCGCGCCCGAGCGCGAGATGCTGCAGGCGGCGATCGACCACAGCCAGCGCTATGTCACCGGCCGGGTAACGCTGAAGCTCTATAAGGGCTCGGCCGTGGTCGTCGGACGCGAGAGCCGCTATTCGCTCTACGACCAGGAGCTGGTCACCTTCGAGGAAGGCGCGGTCGCCTACGACCACCGCGACGCGGCGGGCTTCATCAAGCTCAATGCGCTGCGGCTGCGCACGCTCGGGCAGCGCAAGAAGAAGCTTGGGCTGTAGGCCAGATCGCCGCGATTTAATGCATGAAGATGGTTTCAGCCGCCGCGCTAGCCCGCGTTTCGACTCTCCGTGAGCGGCGGCTGGTAGACCACGTCGGCGTGCGAGTTGCGGTCCGCCTGTTCGGCCAGCCGCAGATAGCTTGCGGCCATTTTTGCAAACTCGACCTGCAGCTTGGGCTCGGTCTCTGTCCGTGCCATGGCCGCAAATTCGGCGGCCTTGATGCGGTAGTGATCGGCTGAGGTCATTTGCGGCATATTCAGCTCTGAAATACGCGGAACTCGGCGGCTGGTTCTCATAGGCTAACCAAGAACCGCCGACTGTCATATACAACACTTAGTGAATTGAGCCGTTTGGGTCAGTAACCCATTAAGCATCGCCAACCGCCCATTTCTCACCCCGGGGCGTGGCAGACCGCCTCGACATTGTGGCCGTCGAGGTCGAGCGCGAAGGCGGCG
>DASSPI010000012.1:0-7177 GCA_035699705.1 Xanthobacteraceae bacterium | reverse complement strand
TTGTGCTTGACGATGCCGCGCAGGGATTTGGCGCGACTTACAAGGGACGCAAGCTCGGCACGCTCGCGCCCGCCACCGCCACCAGTTTCTTCCCCGCAAAACCGCTCGGCTGCTTTGGCGACGGCGGCGCGGTGCTGACCGACGACGACACGCTCGCGGAGATCATCCGCAGCCTGCGCGTGCACGGCCAGGGCGCCGACCGCTACGATAACGTGCGCATCGGCATCACCGGGCGGCTCGACACCCTGCAGGCCGCGGTTCTGATAGAGAAGCTGAAGATTTTCGAGGACGAGATCGCCGCGCGCAACGAGGCGGCGAGGCGCTATAATGAAGCACTCGCCGATGTCGCGACCGTGCCACAGGTGCCGGGGGGCTACGGCTCCGTGTGGGCGCAATACACCATCCGCCTGCAACCGGGCCGGCGCGACCGGCTCGCCGCCGAGCTGAAGACGCAGGGCATACCGACCGCGATCTATTATCCGCGCCCGCTGCACCGCCTCGCGGCCTATACGGCTTTCCCGCTGGCGGGGGGCGGCGTTCCGGTATCCGAGAAGCTGGCCGACGAGGTGATCAGCCTGCCGATGCACGCCTATCTCGATGCGCCCACCCAGGATCGCATCATTGGCGCGGTGCGAAGGGCGCTGGGCGCGTAAACTTGTCCAAGACTGGTGATGTCGTCATGCCGGGCATCAATGTCTTTGGCCGCCGATAAAACGTGGATGGCCGGGACAAGCCCGGCCATGACAACGGATGGGCCGTTCTTCTCAGCTCCGCTTATAAATATCGTCCAGGCGGACGATGTCGTCCTCGCCGAGATAGCTGCCGGTCTGTACCTCGATCAGCTCAAGCGGGATCTTGCCATGGTTGGCGAGGCGGTGCACGGAGCCGATCGGGATATAGATCGACTCGTTCTCATGCACGATGCGCTGCTCCTTGCCGATGGTGACCTCGGCGGTGCCGCGCACCACCACCCAATGCTCGGCGCGGTGCTGGTGCTTCTGCAAGGACAGCATGCCGGTTTCCCGCACCACGATGCGCTTGACCTGGAAGCGCTCGCCGGCGTCGATCGACTCGTAATAGCCCCAGGGACGATAAACGCGGCGGTGATTTGTCGCCTCCGGGCGCTTCGCAGATTTCAGCTTCTCCACCAGCTCGCGCACCTGCTCCGCGCGCTCGCGCGGGATCACCAGCACCGCGTCGGTGGTGGAGACCACCACGAGGTCCTTGACGCCGACGACAGCGGTGAGCCGATCGTCCGAATGGATGATGCAATCGGTCGCGTCGATGGTAACCACCTGGCCCTGCACCGCGTTACCGGCGGCATCGCGTGTGCCTACGTCGAACACCGCGTCCCAGCTGCCGATATCCGACCAGCGGTAATGTGCTTCCACCACCGCCGCGCGGTCGGTCTTCTCCATCAGCGCATAGTCGATGGATTTTTGCGGCGCGCGCGCGAAGGCATCCGGGTCAAGCCGCAGGAAGCTGAGATCTGTGGTCGCCGCCGCCACAGATGCTTGCACGGCTTCGACCAGGGTAGGCTCGAAACGCCTGAGCTCCGCCAGCAATACATCGGCGCGGAACAGGAAATTTCCGGAATTCCAGAGATAGCCTTGCGCGATGTAGCGCGCGGCGGTGGCGGCATCCGGCTTCTCGACGAATTTTTCTACCTTGTAGGCGTCCTTCGGCCCGAGCGGCTTGCCGCGCAGGATGTAACCGTAGCTCGTTTTCGGCTGCGTCGGCTTGATGCCGAAGGTGACGATATGCCCGGCGTCGGCAGCTTCCCGCCCCGCATGGCAGGCTTGCGCGAAAAGCTCCGCGTCCAGCATGACATGATCGGCGGCGAGCGTGAGCACCACCGCGTCCGCATCCTGCTGCATCGCCAACACGGCAGCGGCCGCGATGGCAGCGGCGGAATCCCGGCGCAGCGGCTCGATCACGATCGTGGCTTCCAGGCCGCATTTCTCCGCCTGGTGGCGGGCGAAGAAATGGAATTGCCCGCCAGTCATCACAATCGGCGCGGCAAAGGTGGTCTGGTCGGCCACCCGTTGCAGGGCCTGCTGGTAGGTCGAGAGCGGGCCGACCAGCGGCAGGAACTGCTTGGGCAGCGCATCACGCGACACCGGCCATAGCCGCGTGCCCGCGCCGCCGGCGAGAAGAACGGGTACGATGGGGGCAGGGGCCGTGGGCACTATTGATTCGCTGTCCGTGTAGTCTGTTGTTGCGACAACCGAAATGTAGCGATTTTCGCAACAGCCAGCGGGTTTATTTCACATGGAAGCTTAATGATCGAGCGCATTCTAACCGTTGGCGGCCTGACGCTGGTGTCGCGGGTTACCGGCTTTATCCGCGACATCATGCTGGCGGCGATCCTGGGCGCCGGGCCGGTGGCCGACGCCTTTTTCGTCGCGCTGCGCCTGCCCAATCATTTCCGGGCCATTTTTGCGGAAGGCGCCTTCAATGCCGCCTTCGTTCCGGCTTATGCGCGCATCCGCGAGCAGGGCGGTGCGGATCCGGCCCGCGTCTTCGCCGACCGTATTTTCACGCTGTTGCTGCTGAGCCAGGTCGTGCTGCTGGTGACGGCGCTGGTCTTCACCCCCGAGGTGATCGCGCTGCTGGCCCCCGGCTTCAACGACGATCCGACCCGCTTTCCGCTCGCGGTGGAGATGACCCGCATCACTTTTCCTTATCTGCTGCTGGTGACGCTGGTGACGCTTTATGGCGGAATCCTCAATGCGCTGCATCGTTTCGCCGCCGCCGCCGCGGCGCCCATCCTGCTGAATCTTTCCATGATGATGACATTGGCGATGGCGGCGTCTTTCCAGACCGCCGGGCATGCGGCTGCCTGGGGCGTGCTGCTCGCCGGCGTGCTTGAATTCCTCCTGCTCGCCGGCGACGCCCGCCGCGCCGGCGTGAAGCCGTGGTTCCGCTGGCCCAGCTTCGATCTCGATGTGCGAAAATTCTTCCGCGCGCTCGGTCCGGCCACCGTCGGCTCCGCCGGCGTGCAGCTCGCGCTCTTCGCCGACACCATCATCGCGAGCTTCCTCGCCACCGGTGCGCTGTCGGCGCTGTATTATGCCGATCGGCTCAATCAGTTGCCGATCGGCGTGATCGGCATCGCCGCCGGCACGGTGGTGCTGCCGGAAATGGCGCGCCGCATTGCGGCCGGCGATGAAATTGGTGCACGCCGCGCGCAGAACCGCGCCATCGAGCTGACGCTGCTGCTTTCCGTTCCCTGCGTCGCCGCTTTCCTGATCGTGCCCGAGCAGATCATGCGCGCGCTGTTCGCCCGCGGCGCCTTCACCTCCGCCGACGCGGTGGCGGCCGGGCAGACGCTCGCCGCCTATGCGCTCGGGCTCGTTCCCTTCGTGCTCATCCGCAGCGTGGTCGCCACTTTCTTCGCGCGCGGTGACACCGCCAACCCGGTGAAGGCGGCGCTCACCGCGGCCGGGGTCAATATCGGCTTCAAGTTCCTGCTGGTGGGATCGCTGGCGCAGGTGGGGCTGGCGCTCGCCACCTCGATCGGCGCCTGGATCAATCTGGCTTTGGTGTTGTGGCTGGCGGGGCGGCGGGGCCTGATCGGCCTCGATCCCGACTTGCGGCGAGCGATGCTTAAAATTGCGGCAGCCGGTATCGCGCTAGGGTGCGCGCTTTGGCTCGGTCAATTTCTCGCCGCGCACTGGGTGCATGATGACGTGGCCTTGCGCGACGAAGCCCGGCTGGCGCTGCTTATCGCGATTGGCGCGGTGGTCTATGGCGGTGTTGTGCTGGCGCTGTTCGGGCGGCAATGGCTTGCGGCTTTCCGCCCGCCCGCCGAACCGCCTCTTTAATCGGGCGCGTCAAGCGCCTACCTTTGTGCGATCGTCGGGCCCTTAATCCAAGACGCCAATGATTTCCTTTAATTCATCGCGCTTTATTGCCCCGTGGCTCGTGCTTGTGCCGCTGTTGGCGGCCTGTGGCGAGAATCAGCAGCAGGCCGCCCCGCCGCCGCCTGCGGTTACCATCGCCGCGCCGGCCAAGCAGATGGTGACCGACCAGGATGAATATGTCGGCCGCTTCGTGGCGGTGGACGCGGTCGAAGTCCGCGCCCGGGTGGCGGGCACGCTCGAGGCCGTGCATTTCAAGGACGGCCAGATCGTCGCCAGGGGCGATCTTTTGTTCAGCATCGACCGCCGTCCTTTCGAGAACGCGGCGGCGCAGGCCCGCGCCAATCTCTTGCTCGCGCGCTCCAATCTTGCCTTCGCGGAAGGCGATCTCGCCCGCGCCCAGCAGCTGGTGCGCGACAAGGCCATTTCCGAACAGGTCTACGACCAGCGCGCCCAGACCAAGCGCAATGCCGAGGCCTCGGTTACAGCCAATCAGGCCCTCGTGCGCCAGGCCGAGCTCGATCTGGAATTCACCGAAGTGCGCGCGCCGATCGCCGGCCGCATCGGCGACCGCCGGGTCTCGCCGGGCAACCTGGTGGCAAGCGGCGCCGGCGCGACCTTGCTCGCCACGATCGTGTCCATCGATCCCATGCGCTTTGAATTCACCTTCGATGAGGCTTCCCTGCTGCGCTACGACCGCGTGGCGCGGCAGCACGCCGAGCAGCCGGCGCGCGGGTTTTCGCTGCCGGTGAAGCTGCGCCTGGTCGACGAGCCGGAGTTCAAGCATCAGGGCGCGATGGACTTCGTCGACAACGTCATCGAGCGCGGTACCGGTACCATTCGCGGCCGCGCGGTCTTCGACAACAAGAACGAGCTGTTCGTGCCAGGAATGTTCGGCCGCCTGCAGATCCCCGCCGGCCCGCCGGCGGAAGCGCTGCTGGTGCCGGACGCCGCCATCGGCACCGACCAGGCGCGCAAATTCGTTTTCACCGTGGAACCGGATAACTCGGTAAAGCAAGTCTATGTGACGCTCGGGCAGGCGGTTGGCGACAAGCGCGTCGTGCGCGAAGGGCTCACGCCGGATTCCCGCGTCGTGGTCAATGGCCTGATGCGCGTGCGGCCGGGCGTGAAAGTCACGCCGCAGGAGGAAGGGGCCGCGCCGCCCGCAACCGGCACGCCGACCGCCGCAGCCAAGTAGTTACAGGGCAAGGCCGATGCGCATTTCGCATTTCTTCATCGACCGCCCGATCTTCGCGGCGGTTATCTCGATCGTGATCGTAATTCTTGGCGGCGTGTCCTTTGCCCGCCTGCCGGTGGCGCAATATCCCGAAATCGCGCCGCCCACCATCAACGTATCCGGCCAATATCCCGGCGCCAGCGCGGAGATCGTGGCGTCCACGGTGGTGTCCCCGATCGAGGACCAGATCAATGGCGTGGAAGGGATGCTCTACATCTCCTCCAACGCCACCTCGGACGGCCGTTTCTCCATCGCCGTCACGTTCGATCTCGGCGTCAATCTCGACATTGCCCAGGTGCAGGTACAGAACCGCGTCGCCATCGCGCAGCCCCGGCTTCCCGCCGACGTGCGCAATATCGGGGTCACCGTGGGCAAAAGCTCGCCCGATCTGATGATGGTCGTACATTTGTTCTCCCCGGACAAATCGCGCGATCAGCTTTATGTCTCGAACTTCGCCAGCCTCGAGATCAAGGACGCGCTGACGCGTGTGGACGGCGTCGGCTCCATCACCGTGTTCGGCAGCCGCGATTATTCCATGCGGGTGTGGCTGGATCCCGGCCGGCTGCAGTCGCTCGGCCTGACCGCGCAGGACGTCGTTTCCGCCGTCCAGGGCCAAAATCTCCAGGTCGCCTCCGGCGTGCTGAACCAGCCGCCGGTGGAAAATCAGTTGGCGTTCCAGGTTTCCGTGCAGACGCAGGGCCGGCTCGCGGACCCGGCGGAGTTCGGCAATATCGTGGTGAAGCAGACGCAGGGGGCGGTGGTGCGGCTTCGCAACGTCGCCCGCGTCGAGCTGGCGGCGCAGGACTACGGCTCCAACTCCTATCTGAATCGCGATCCGGCGGTGGCGCTCGCCATCTTCCAGCGCCCGGGCTCGAATGCGCTGGCGACCGCGAAGACCATCCGCGCCACGATGGAACAGCTGTCGACCCGCTTCCCCACCGGCATCAAGCACGCCATCGTCTATGACCCGACCACCTTCATCCGGCAGTCGGTCGACGAAGTGCAGGTGACGATCTTCATCGCCGTGCTGCTCGTGGTCCTCGTCATCATCATGTTCCTGCAGACCTGGCGCGCGGCGGTGATCCCGATCATCGCCATTCCGGTCTCGCTCGTCGGCACGTTCTTCTTCATGTCGCTGTTCGGCTTCAGCTTGAACAATCTATCCTTGTTCGGCCTGGTGCTTGCCGTCGGCATCGTGGTGGACGATGCCATCGTCGTGGTCGAGAACGTCGAGCGCAACATCGCCAACGGGATGAATCCGCGCGAGGCGGCGATCCGCAGCATGAACGAAGTGGGCGCCGCGTTGATCGCTATTTCGCTCGTGCTGTCGGCGGTGTTTATTCCTTCCGCCTTCATCACCGGCATCTCCGGCCAGTTCTATCGCCAATTCGCGCTCACCATAGCCGGCGCGACGCTGATTTCGCTCACGGTATCGCTAACGCTGTCGCCGGCGCTCTGCGCGATGCTGCTGCGCCCGCACGAGGAGCGCGGCCGGAAGAAATGGATGCGTCCGGTGCACGGATTCTTCCATCTTTTCAACCGCGGCTTCAATGCTTTCTCCTACGGCTATAGCCGGCTGGTCGCGCGCGTCGTCGGCATCGCCGGCATCATGCTCGCCGTGTATGCGACCGTGCTGGCGCTGGGATTTTTCGAGTTTCGCGCGGCTCCCGTGGGCTTTATTCCGCAGCTTGACCGCGGCTACATCATCGTTGCCGCGCAGTTGCCGCCGGGTGCCGCGCTCGCGCGCACCGACAAGGTATTGCGCCGGGCGGTCGATATCGCGCTCGAGACCCCGGGCGTCTCGGGCGCGGTCAATATCGTCGGTTTTTCCGGCGCCACCTTCAGCCAGGCCTCCAATTCCGGCGCCATCTTCCTGGTGCTGGAGCCGTTCGAGAAGCGCGCGGGCGACCGGGCGAAGTCGGCCTCCGGCATTCAGGCCGAGCTTTTCAAGCGTTTTGCCCCGATCCAGGACGCGCTGGTGCGGGTGATCCTGCCGCCGCCGGTCGCCGGCATCGGCAATGCCGGCGGCTTTCGCATGATGGTCGAGGACCGCGCCGGGCGCGGACCGGTGGCCTTG
>DASSPI010000011.1:0-5297 GCA_035699705.1 Xanthobacteraceae bacterium | reverse complement strand
GGTGGGGGTCAGGCTCGTCGTAGAGACCCCGCCGGGGCCGGCTTTTAGCCGCGCCGCCCGCCCGGAACCGATATTCACCCTAAGCAATTGCCGCATTGGCCCGAACGCCCCGGATCGGCTAGAACATCGCCGTGGCGCCGGGCCAAAAACCGCCGCCTTTATGACCCCAAATCCCGGGCCAGCCTAAAGAGACGCCCTTGTCCGACCAGTTTCCCAAGCCCGACGACTGGAAGCCGAAGTTCGGCAACCGCATGCTGGACCTCGACGCCCGCGTCGACAGCTTCATCTTCGAGGCCGGCAAGTTCCTGCGCGAGGCCTGGGAGCGCTTCTCCTCCTTCATGGACCGCTTCCATGTCGCCGGCTGGCAGCGCGGCTTTGTCGAGCTGACCTCGGAAGCCGCGACGCTCGGCACCGGCGGCCTCGTGCTGATGCTCACGCTCGCCTTGCCCGCCTTCCAGGAAACCTCCGACGACGACTGGCTGAAGAAGTCGGAGCTCGCGATGACCGTGCTCGACCGCTACGGCAACGAGGTCGGCTCGCGCGGCATCAAGCACAACGACTCCGTCCCGCTCGACCAATTCCCCGATCACCTGATCAAGGCGGTGCTCGCCACCGAGGACCGGCGCTTCTACGAGCATTTCGGCATCGACATCCCCGGCACCTTCCGCGCCGTGCTGATCAATGCGCGCGCCGGCGGCGTGGTGCAGGGCGGCTCCTCGCTCAGCCAGCAGCTCGCCAAGAACCTCTTCCTCAACAACGAGCGCACCATCGAGCGCAAGGTGAAGGAAGCCTTCCTCGCGATCTGGCTGGAGACGCGGCTGACCAAGAACGAGATCCTCAAGCTCTATCTCGACCGCGCCTATATGGGCGGCGGCGCCTTCGGCGTCGACGCGGCCGCGCAGTATTACTTCAACAAATCCGCGCGCGACGTGAACCTCGCCGAAGCCGCCATGCTGGCCGGGCTGTTCAAGGCGCCGACCCGCTTCGCCCCGCACGTCAACCTGCCCGCCGCGCGCGCCAGGGCCAATACCGTGCTCGACAACCTGGTCGAGGCCGGCTTCATGAGCGAGGGCCAGGTGTTCGGCGCCCGCCGCAATCCCGCCAGCGCGGTCGACCGCCGGGACGAGCACTCGCCGAACTATTATCTCGACTGGGCCTATGACGAGATGAAGAAGCTCGTCGACAAACTCCCGAAATCGATGACCGAGCGGGTCTTCATCGTGCGCACCGCGCTCGACGTCAATTTGCAGCGCGAGGCGGAAAACGCCGTCGAGAACGCGCTGAAACAGCACGGCAAGGAATACGGCGCCTCGCAGGCCGGCGCGGTGATCATGGAGATCGACGGCGCGGTGCGCGCCATGGTCGGCGGCCGCGACTACGGCGTCAGCCAGTTCAACCGCACCACCGACGCGCTGCGGCAGCCGGGATCCTCGTTCAAGCCCTACGTCTATGCCGCCGCGCTGATGAGCGGAAAATTCAAGCCGACCTCGACGGTGGTGGATTCGCCGGTCTGCATCGGCAACTGGTGCCCGCACAACTACAGCAACAGCTATTCCGGCTCGATGTCGCTCACCGCCGCGCTCACGCGCTCGATCAACACCATCGCGGTGAAGCTCTCGATCGCCATCGGCAACGGCAATCCGAAGGCCGGCCGGCAGCAGATCGTCAAGCTGGCCAAGGCCATGGGCCTGCGCACGCCGCTGCCCGACTCCACCTCGCTGCCGATCGGCGCCGCCGAGGTCACCATCCTCGACCACGTCGGCGCCTATGCCACCTTCCCCAATCTCGGCAAGGCGGTCACCCCGCATGCCGTCCTGGAAGTGCGCACCGGCAACGGCGAGGTGATCTGGCGCTTCGACCGCGACGGGCCGAAGCCGCGGCAGGTGATGCCCGAGCAGGTCGCCCGCGACATGAACTTCATGATGAACAAGGTGGTGGAGGAAGGCACCGGCAAGCGCGCGCTGCTCGACGGCATCAAGGTCGCCGGCAAGACCGGCACCACCAACGCCTTCCGCGACGCCTGGTTCGTGGCCTTCACCGGCAATTACGTCGGCGGCATCTGGATGGGCAATGACGATTACCAGTCGACCAAGCGGATGACCGGCGGCACCTTGCCGGCGCAGACCTGGGGCCAGATCATGGCCTATGCCCATCAGGGCATCGAAGTAAAACCGCTGATCGGCGCGGCGCCCAATCCGCCGCCGCCGCGGCCGCAGGCGATGGTCGCCGCCGCGCCGGCACCGGCGGCGGCGCGTCCGACGCTGCTGACCAAGAATGCCGCCGGCATCCTGGTGCGGATCGAGCGCATGATGGACGACGCCCGCAACGCGATGCCGCCGCCCAGCGTTTCCTCGATCTACGGCCCGAGCGCGCCCGCCGCGCAAACCACCGGCTCGTTCGCCGCCGCCGGCCCGCGCACGCCCGGCGCTGCCGTGCAAGGCAATTGATCCTTCCTGCCCTTTTCGTATCTTCCATCATCAGCGCGCGATCAGCAAAAGTGGGTACCGGTTTTGCGTCCGATCGCGCGCTGACTTATAACTTGGCGCATGATCTTATCGGCGAACCGGTTTCCACTTCGCCGGATCATGCTAATGCTGCCATCTGGATTTGAACGGTGCGGTTTTTCTTCGGAACCCTGTTGGCCTTCGCCGTCGCCGCCGCCGTGGGCCTCGGCGCCACCTGGCTGTCGCTGTCGCGCGGCGCCGCCTTCGGCGCGGTGACCCTCGGCGCCTGGACCGCCTGGCCGCGCACCGGCACCGTCGGCATCGATCCCTACGCGCGCGCGGCGATCGCGCGCACGGGCGAATTGCCGCTCGGCGTCGGTGACGGGGTCGCCTTCTACGCCCAGGCGGACGATCAGGGACGAACCTTCGACGGGCGCTGCGACGTCGATATCAGCGGCATCACGCCGACCGCGCGCTTCTGGACGCTCACGCTCTACGACCTGGATGGAAAGCTGGTCGCCAATTCGATCAACCGCCACGGCTTCACCAGCCAGGAGCTCATCCGCAACAGCGACGGCAGTTTCACCATCCGCGTCGGCCCGCGCGCGCGCTACGGCAACTGGCTGCCGACCGGCGGCGTCGGGCGCTACATCCTGGTGCTGCGCCTCTATGACACCCCGGTGGGCGTGGCGACGCGCGCCGGGCGGGAAGCGCCGATGCCCGCGATTGCGGCGAGGGAATGCGCATGATGCGGTGGCTGCTTTGGCTGTTGGGCGGCGTCCTGCTCGGCGGCATCGTGCATCTGGCCACCGTGCTCTGGCTGCCGCGCACGGCGACGCAGGATGCCTATTCCCGGCTCGTTCCGGTCACCCCGGTCAATGCGGTGACCACGCTGCCGGAGCCCTCCCCCGACAAGATGCTGCTGCCCTATCTGGATCCGGCCTTCGCGACCGCGGTCTGCCGTTACGATCTGTCGCAAGGCCCGTTGCAGCTCTCGCTCAATGTCAGCCAGGCCTATACCTCGGTGTCCTTCTATACCCGCTACGGCCGCGCCTATTACGCCATCAACGACCGCGCCGCCGGCCGGCGCCTGATCGAGCTCGAGCTGATGACCGAGCAGCAGCACAGCGACATGCCGGAAGAGGAAGACGTGACCGCGGCCGACCGGCTGATCGTGGAATCGCCGACGGTGACCGGCATCATCGTGATGAAGGCGCTGGCGCCGGAGCCCGGCCTGCTGCCGATGGCGCGCGCCGCGCTGGCGTCCGGCCGCTGCCGCCCGCAGCCGCAGTCGTAATTATTTCGACACGCGCATGCGCGGCGGCGGTTGCACCGCGACCAGGTGGATTTCGCCGATCTCCAGCCGCAGCCGGCCCAGGAGCTGTTCGGCCTCCACCGCCATCGGCGAAGGATATTCGATCACCAGGCGCTCGAGCGCATAGCGGTAGCCTTCGACCCGCTGATGCAGGGAATGTTGCACCCAGCCGACCGCCAGCTGGTTCTCGGCGATGCGGCTGAGCGCGTTGGCGCGCTCCTCCTCGCTCAGGTCGCCGATGTAAGGCAGGCTTTTCGCCCGCTTGTCGTCCATGTCGGCGACGCGCGCGGCGGTGCGGAAAAACGGCCCGATGCGGACGATGTCGTTGCGGATGTCTTCCAGCAGCAAGGCGTAACGCATGCTCGCCGAGCGCGCCGGCCGCAGCATCAACTGGCGGCTGTAGGCCGTGCGGTCGAACGGCGCGTTCCTGATCCGGTTGAATCCGTATTCCCCGAGGATGCTGTACCAGCGCTGCCGGTCGAACGGGGCTTCGATCAGCGGATAGGCCAGATCGCGCAGCGCGCGCTCGTCGTCGGTCAGGCCGTAGCGCGAGGGCGTGCCGCCGATCGAGCCGACCGCCTCGGCGCCGATCCAGGCATGCATGTCGTCGGTGACGAGGGAGGATCTGATGCGGCCGAAATCGCCCTCGGCGCAGCCGGTCAGCAATCCGAGAACAACAATACTGCCGCCGTGCGCCAGTCGCCTGCGCCATCGGTGCGATATCGCAGGCAGCGGCATCCTGAAAATCGCTGCGTTAGGAACGAGACGCCGGCCGTTTGCGGCGGCGCATGGCTGGACGCGCGCTGCGCGGCTCGCTGGCTGTCTCCGCTTCGCGCTCGATCCGCACCACCGGAAGAATGATCACGCTCGCAGCTTCACCCGGCAATGTCGCGGTCCGAGTGTTACGCCAAACATCAGGGAACCTGATGACCAGTCCCATATGGCTTCTCCCCCAACCCCCGCGGCTCTGGCGCTGGCAATTCAGCGGGCCGCGACGCCATTAAGAAGCCGGGATGGTTAATGCTCCTTTAAGGTCTTACGTCGTTTTGCGCTTTTAAGCCCCTTCAGCTGACGCGCAAAAACCCTATGAAACATGGCCTTCCGCGAAAAAACTTTAACATGACAAGGGGGCTAATACGCTCTGATGGGTGGGGCGGGTGCTCGCAAGGTTCTATCCTTGAACCGGAGGGCAGCAGCTCGGTGAAAGAGGACTTTCCGCAGGTTTTGACACCAACAGCGGTTCCCCGAGGAAAGCCCATCACACGCCGCGAATTGTCGGCCTAACGGGTTGTGGATTCGAAACCCGCATTCCGCCAAACGGCCGCCTTCGAGGGGTCGGCTGCAAACTTCACAAAAGCTGCCGCTGGATCAGGGCTTTCGTTGTCGGCAGGAATTGCGGCGCCATAGACTACAAAATTCTGCAACTCTACAGGCAGCAATCCTGCCACCTTTATTCCATTGATCGCCGCTTCGCGCATTGGCTCGTATCCCTGACGTGGGCCTTCGCCGCGGCGCGCGGAGAATGTGATTGTCCAGAG
>DASSPI010000010.1:0-51060 GCA_035699705.1 Xanthobacteraceae bacterium | reverse complement strand
GAGATAGACCAGCGGGACGATCACGATCCAGGCCAGGACCGCCGCCGCAGCCAGGCTGATCCAATGGGCTCGCAACCAAGACACGAACCGGGAGTCGTCCAGCGACCCTCGAATACTGCTGGCCGCCGGGATCGCTGTCATCGAGATCCCGACCGGAGGGCCGTTGCAACCACGCCAAATTTTTTCGGCTTGGGCTCGATCGTTGGCTCATCACCAAGCGTCCAGCCCAAAGCCCATTCGTAGCTGCCGACCGTAACCTCCATATTAAGAACTTTCACACCGCTGGGCGGTTGCCGCGCCTATCATAAGCGCGACGAATGATAGGACTGCCGCGCAGGCGCGGTTCGGTGTTACGTTATTTGCGAAGTAGCGGGACGTAAAGACGTAAAGACCCCGTCACCCAAAGCCCCTAGCCGCAGCCCGACGCGCCTTTATCGGACGGCCGCCGGATAGGCCACGTTGGCCTGCCAGCGAAGCAGTGCAATAGGCCTCGCAACTGGGCCACTCCCGTCGCTATATTTGCGATAAAATCCGACCTTGAGCAGTTTGACCAGGGCATTGGGCATGACTCTCGCGGAACAGGTCGATTCGCTGCTCCGGGAATGCGGCGTTGCGCGGCACCGTTACAGGCATGGTTCGCGCACGGTGCGCTCGCCCTTGACGGGAGAACCCATTGCCGACGTTGAGGACGCAAGTTCCGACAGCCTCGCCGAAGCGATCGACCGGGCGCAACACGCCTTCCGTAAATGGCGATCAACTCCGGCGCCGCGGCGGGGCGAACTCGTTCGTGTCCTTGGCGAAGAATTGCGCAGCGCCAAGAACGCGCTTGGCCGTCTCGTCACCATAGAGACGGGAAAGATCCTGTCGGAGGGACACGGCGAGGTCCAAGAGATGATTGACATCTGCGACTTCGCGGTCGGTCTCTCCCGCCAACTCTACGGTCTCACCATCGCCAGCGAGCGGCCCAATCACCGCATGATGGAGCAGTGGCATCCGCTTGGCCCGATCGGAATCATCACAGCCTTCAACTTTCCGGTTGCGGTGTGGTCATGGAACGCCGCCCTCGCGCTCGTGTGCGGCGACCCGGTGATCTGGAAGCCATCCGAGAAGACGCCCCTGACGGCACTCGCAGTGCAGGCTTTGTTCGAGCGCGCGGCGGCTAGGATGGAAGGCATACCGGCCGATCTCTCAGCGGTGCTGCTTGGCGGCCGGGAAGTCGGAGGGATGCTGGTCGACGATCCACGCGTGCCGCTCGTTTCGGCCACCGGCTCCACGTCCATGGGCCGGGTGATCGGCCCGCGGCTGGCCCAGCGCTTTGCGCGGGCCATTCTGGAGCTGGGCGGCAACAACGGATCGATCGTGTGCCCGTCGGCGGACCTGGACCTCGCGGCGCGCGCCGTCGCCTTCGCCGCCATCGGCACGGCTGGTCAGCGTTGTACCTCCCTCCGCAGATTGTTCGTTCATCGCACCGTTTATGATGGATTTGTTGACAGGCTGAAGGAAATCTATGCGTCGGTTCGAATCGGCAACCCGCTCGCAAAACAGGACGTGCTCGTGGGTCCTCTGATCGACCAGGCTGCCTTCCAAAAAATGCAAGAAACGCTGACTGAGGTGCGGACGCTGGGTGGCGAGGTGTTTGGCGGCGAGCGCTTCGACGAGGCGCAATATCCGCAGGCATATTATGTAAAACCGGCCTTGGTCGCGATGCCCGCGCAGATTGGCCCAGTCTTGCGTGAGACTTTCGCGCCAATCCTCTACATTATCAAATACTCGGATTTTGACGACGCGATCACGCTACATAACGATGTGTCGCAAGGTCTTTCATCCTCGATCTTCTCGAACGACGTCCGTGAGGTCGAAAAATTCCTTTCCGTGGCGGGCTCCGATTGCGGCATCGCCAATGCCAACGTCGGACCGTCCGGCGCCGAGATCGGTGGCGCGTTTGGCGGCGAAAAAGCTACCGGCGGAGGGCGCGAGGCAGGTTCGGATTCGTGGAAGGCGTATATGCGCCGCAGCACCAGCACCATCAATTTCGGCAGCGAACTGCCGCTGGCACAAGGTGTCAGGTTTGAAATCGACTGAACTCCGTGTCTGAATTTCCTAGACAGCAACGCTCGCTTCGAACTCCTTCAACGCTTCGGCCAACCGGTCCACCGCCCAATCGACTTGGGAGATATCGATGATCAAGGGTGGAGCAAAGCGTATGGTGTTGCGATGCGTATCCTTGGTGAGAACACCAAAGTGAAGCAATCGCTCGGCGACGACGCGGGCACTTGCCCGGTCGCGGTGCAGCTCAACCCCTGCAAATAGGCCTCGACCGCGTACTTCGCGAATAAGCGGGCTCTGGATCGAGCCCAATCGGTCAAGAAGATGCGCGCCGACGCTGGCCGCCCGTTCAATCAAACCTTCGTCGATCAGCGTATCGAGCGCCGCCAATCCGACGGCCGCGGCGATTGGGTTGCCTCCGAACGTGCTGCCATGATCGCCAGGCGTGAAAACCTGCATCACCTCGCGACGCGCAAGAAATAGCGACACGGGCAGAAGCCCACCGCCCAGCGCTTTGCCCAACATGATCCCGTCCGGCTGGACCCCCTCGTGCTGGCAAGCCAGGAGACGGCCTGTGCGTCCCAGTCCGGTCTGGACCTCGTCGCACAGGAGCAGGACGTGATGCGCCCGGCAAATCCGCTCGGCTTCAGCCAGGTAGCCCGGTGGCGGCACGATGATGCCGCCCTCACCTTGAATGGGTTCAACCAGGAATGCGGCGGTGTGGGGAGTAATTGCCGCCTCCAACGCCGCGGCGTCACCGAATGGAATGAGCTTAAAGCCCGGCGGGAATGGCCCAAAGCCATCACGATATTGGGGCACAGTTGATAAGCCGACGATGGCTATCGTGCGACCATGAAAATTGCCTTCTGCTGCGATGATCTCCGCGCGATCATGCGGCACGCCCTTGACCTTGTACGACCATTTGCGCGCGGCCTTGAGTGCGGTTTCCACCGCTTCCGCGCCGCTATTCATCGGCAGCGCGAGGTCCATGCCGGTCAGAGCGCAAGCGCGGGCGAGGAAAGGTCCCAGTCGGTCGCTGAAGTATGCGCGGGATATGGTGTCCAGGCGTTGGGCCTGCTTCGTAAGCGCTTGCACAAGACGCGGATGACAATGGCCGAAGCTAACCGCCGAGTACGCCCCCATCATGTCCATGTAGCGCCGGTCGTTCGCGTCCCATACGAAAATCCCTTCGCCGCGAACGATCGTTACCGGCAATGGCGCGTAATTTTTGGCGCCAAAGCGGGACTCAAAGTTGTTGAGATCACTCACGGAGCGCTCTCCTGCCGAAGTGACGCAGAGACAAAATCCTCCATCAGCCGCGCGGTACGGCCGGAATCGTCGAGCGACGGATTATATTCAACAATCTCGATCCCGAGGCATTTGGGATCTCGGCACAATTCGCGCCACGCATCGAAAATAGCCGCTGGCAGGATGCCTCCGGGTTCCGGAGTCCCCACCGCGGGCGCTTCTGCCGGATCGAACGCGTCGAGGTCTAGGGAGACGCCATATCCGGCTGTTCCGGAACTCGCAATCTCGTGCGCTTCGGCCAACGTGGCGTCGATGCCTCGCACGCGCACTTCCTTCATGCCGATGACGCGAACAGCAAAGCGCTCTGCAAATTCGACCTCCTCCCGCTCGAAGCTGCGCGTTCCTACCAGACAAATATGGTGAGGATGGAGGGCGGGACCGTTCTCCGCGACTGAAGTCAATTCCGGGGCGCCGCATCCAAGCAACGAAGCCACCGGCATGCCATTGATGGCACCGCTGTGCGTTGTCTCTGGCACATGCATATCCATATGGGCATCGATCCAGATCAGCCCGAGCGGGCCGGATTTTCGCAATGCATCGGCCACGCCGCTCCAGGTCCCGATTGCGCACGAATGGTCGCCGCCGATCACGACGAACTTTTCGCCGCTTGCAGTCAGCCGACGCGTGATGCCGGCCGTCCACCTGGCCGTCTGAGCAACGGCCTGCAGCGGTGGCAACTCCGGTGCACAGAGGTTTCGCGGCATTTGCTGCCAAGCCAGCGCCAGGCCTTTGCAGCGCAACGCGGCATCTCTGCTTTTTCGGAATTCCCCTGGCCCCTCGCCGCTGCCCTTGCGACGGGCACCGGCGCCGCATGCCACTTCGACCGTTGGTATTTGATGTATCCGCGATGCTGTGGCCGGCTTGATACGCATGATGCGTTATCTTCCTGCAAGGCAGGCGACACTCATGAATTGATTCAATCGTACCTAACCGACTGGGCTCGGCTGGCTGGCAGGTTCAGCTTCCAATCCCGCGGCGATAGCCTCATCGACCCGTTCGATCCAGACAAATTCCAGCTCCCGGCGCGCTTCTTCAGGAATGTCGTCGTAATCCTTGCGGTTGCGGGCCGGCAGCATCACCCGTTTCAGTCCGGCGCGGGCCGCAGCTACGACCTTTTCCTTGATGCCGCCGACCGGCAGCACCAGGCCGCGCAAGCTGATCTCGCCGGTCATGGCGGTGTCGTGGCGGACCGTTCTTTCCGTCATCAGCGAGACAAGCGCCATGAACATCGCCACTCCCGCGCTCGGACCGTCCTTCGGAATCGCTCCCGCAGGCACGTGGATGTGCACGTCGGTCTTTTCGAAACGGTTCTCGTCGATCCCGAATAAAGCCGCGCGGTTCTTCACGATGCTGAGCGCGGCCTGCGCGCTTTCCTTCATCACATCCCCGAGCTGACCGGTGAGGATGAGGCGCCCGCTTCCGGGCACGCGCGTAGCCTCGATGAACAGAATGTCACCGCCGACCGGCGTCCAAGCAAGGCCGGTGGCGACGCCCGGCACGCTCAGGCGCATCGCGACTTCGCTCTCGAACTGCGGCGGCCCAAGTACCGTGCCGAGATCGCCTACATCGATGCGGATCATGCCGGGGCCACCTGCACCCTCCGCAATGCGCACGGCGGCATGCCGCAGTGCCTTTCCTATCTCTCGCTCGAGATTGCGGACGCCGGACTCCCGCGTGTAATGCTCGATAATCTCATGCAACGCGTCGTCCGTGATCTCGACCTGTCCCTCCCGGATGCCGTTCGCCTCCAGCTGGCGCTTGATGAGGTAGCGTTTGGCGATCTGGAACTTCTCGCCCGCTGTGTAGCCGGCGAGGCTGATGATCTCCATGCGATCGCGCAGCGGGCCTGGAACCGTGTCCAGCATATTGGCCGTGGTGATGAAGACCACATGGCTTAAATCGAACGGCACGCCCAGATAATTGTCGCGGAAGGTGTTGTTCTGCTCGGGGTCGAGCACTTCCAGCAGCGCCGCTGAGGGATCGCCCTGAATGCCCCGGCCCAGCTTGTCGATCTCGTCCAGCATCATCACGCAGTTGCGGGTTCCGGCCTTGCGAATTGCCTGGATGATGTTGCCCGGCAGCGCGCCGACATAGGTGCGGCGGTGTCCACGGATTTCCGCCTCGTCATGCACGCCGCCGAGGCTGACGCGGACGAATTTGCGGTTCATGGCGCGCGCGATTGACTGGCCGAGCGAGGTCTTACCGACACCTGGGGGGCCAGCGAAACAGAGTATCGGCGCCTTGCCTTGCGGCGCGAGCTTGCGCACGGCGAGATATTCGACAATGCGCCGCTTGATCTTTTCCAGCCCGTAGTGGTCTGCATCCAGAATGCGGCGCGCCTCCGTGATGTCGATAGGTGTTTCTTCCGGCAGCGACCAAGGCAGTTCGATCAGCCAATCCAGGTAGCTGCGGGCCATGCCGTATTCGGCCGCGGCTTCCGGCATGCGCTGCAGCCGGCGGAGCTCCTTCCTGGCGTGCTCCTCAACTTCCTTTGGCATCCCCGCCTTGGTGATCGCCTGCTCCAGTTCCGCGAGTTCCGCAGCCTTGCCTTCTTCGCCTTCGCCGAGCTGCTTCTGGATCGCGGCCATCTGCTCGCGCAGCAGCGCTTCGCGCTGGCGCTCGTCGAGCGCGGCCTTGGTCTGCTTGCCGATCTCCGCCGAAAGCCGAAGCACTTCGATGCGGTGCGCCAGCAGGCGCGACACCTTCTCCATCCGCGCCGCAACATCGATCGTCTCGAGAATCTCCTGCTTCTCCTCCGGCTTGAGGTCCATATAGGCGGCAGTGAGATCGGCGAGCTCGCCGGGAATCTTGATCGCCTGGATGGCGCCAATGAGTTCCTGCGGGGCCTGCGGCAGGAGCTCGAGCGCCTCCACGGCTTGACCGCGCAAATGCAACATGCGCGCTTCGGTTTCGGGGTTAGCCGTCGTGGTCTCCGGTATGCGCAGCACGCGTGCCACAAAGAACGGCCAGCCGCTCAGGAACTCAAGGATCTGGAAGCGCTGCTCGCCTTGACAGATCAGGTGATGCCCGCCCTCTCCCGCGGACACGTAGCGGACGATATTTGCCACCGTTCCGATACGGTGCATATCGATAGGAGACGGGTCGTCCTGACTGGCATCCCGCTGCATCAGGATACCGATCTGGCGCTGGTCGCGCACTGCCTGCTGCGCGGCCGAAACTGATTTCGGCCGCCCGACTGTTACCGGCATCACCACGCCGGGAAACAGCACGAAGCTGCGCACCGGCACGATGATCATCGCGTCAGGCGGAATCGGACGCGGAGCCGCGCGCTCCTCTGAGCGATCGGGAGCGCCGCTCCCCGCTGCAGGCTCTTGTTCTAATGAACGCACAATTTCTGTTTCAGCCACTCAAACCTACGCTTTCTCCAGGGTAACCGCGAGGCAGCCATGCACGAAGGCGCGGCGCACGGCGGCATACCGGCCTGGCGGCAGCCGCATGCGGCGCTCGAAGCGCCCCTGCGGCAACTCGAGCCGGTGGATCACTGCGGTCTGCAGCTCTGGCGGGAGCACCCGCAGGCCGGAAAGAACAAGATCGGCGCCCTCGATTGCGGCCTCGACCCGCTCCGGATCGACGCCCGGCAGCGCCACCAGCACTAAGACCGCTTGCTCGGTTTCGAGCACGTCAACCGGCGGCTCCCAGCAGGGAAAGCGCGCTGTCACCGGGGCAGGCCGGAAGAATTCACGATGCAGCCGCTCCGCGCGCGAAAGCATTTCGCAGGCTTCGGACCACATCCAGCTATTTGGAAACTCCGCCATGGATCACCAACGCGTATTTAGTGTCCCGGGTTCAAGATTCCAATAAGGCCACCGCCCCGGCGTTCCCCTCGCCAGCTCAGAGCGCCGTGCTGATCGCCTGCACAAAGTTCGGCAGCGGCCAGACCGTCAGGGATTCAAGGCCAAAGCCGCACCTTGTGCAATCTCCCCAAGATCCGGCGAGTCGGCGAGAGTGCAGTAAAGAACAGCGTCCTTTCGACCCTATGGCGCGTTTGATTCGGTCCGACGCTGTTGGCCGCTTCCAAGAACCCTACCAGCCACGGCATCCAGCTTTGCGACGAGAGTTGGATCGCGCGCTTCCGGGGCGGTGAGAATCGCCTGGTCCAATGCACGGTCGGAGCCGATTGGGCATGGTTCATGCTGGTGCGGAAGGCAACTGGCTAATCGCGTGATCAGCCTTTTGGCCAGATCAGAATTCTGCAGCAATGTTGCTAGTAGCGTCGAGACGCCGACTGTACCGAATTCCGTATGCCAGCTGTCACAATCTGTGACCATGGCAACGGCCGCGTAGCACAGCTCAGCCTCGCGGGCGAGCTTCGCCTCCGGCATCTTCGTCATGCCGATAACGTCGTAGCCCCATGCGCGGTAGAGGCGGCTCTCCGCCAGGGTAGAAAACTGCGGTCCCTCCATTGCCAAATACGTTCCGCCGCGGCGAAAAGAGATGCCCTCCAGTTCTGCTGCGCGGGCAACGTGCTCTACCAATAGCGGGCTTACCGGTTCAGCGAATGAAACATGTGCGACACAACCATTTCCAAAGAAGGATTTGTCTCGAGCTATTGTCCTATCCACGAATTGGTCGACCAGAACGAAGGTGCCGGGCGCAAGCTCCTCTTTCAACGACCCGCAGGCTGAGAATGAGATCAAATCGGTTACACCCACGCGCTTCATCGCGTCGATGTTAGCTCGATAATTGATTCCGGTTGGCGAAAGTCTATGGCCCCGTCCGTGGCGCGGAAGGAAGGCGATCGGCATTCCGCTCAACTCGCCGATCAATAAGTCATCGGAGGCGCATCCCCACGGCGTATCCACCGTTGTCCACTTGGCGGAGGTCAGACCCGGCAGCTCGTAAAGTCCCGAGCCGCCGATAATGCCAAGATACATTTTCATTAAATCTCTCAATTCCTGCAGAAATATCGCCAGAGCAATATGCGATGCCTACTCATCGCGCAGTTTTCCGCCCTCGCTTGCGAGCAGACAAGTCGGAGGGCCAGTTCGCCTTCCTGCAGTCACTCCTGCAAAATCGGACGCGCGCGGTCGGCTACGCTTTTCGGTGTGCTCAGCACCTTGGCGACTACTTTCTGCAAGGCATCGCCAAGCACCGGCGCGACCTCGAAATTCAGTTTCTTCGCTTCCTCGAGAAATTCGGGATCTTTCATGGTGGCGGCGAAGGCCTCGCGTAGCGCTTTGAGTCGCTCCTCCGGCACGCCCGGGGTTGTGGCGAGCGGCCGGCCCAGCTGCGTTCCCGAAACGATCAATTCGACGAGCTGCCGGTCCTCGCTACTTTTCGCCAAGTCCTCTAGTGAAGGCGCATCGAGGTCCGAAGCCCGCGGCCCGGCCTGGGCAACGATCGAGAGCTTCTTGTCCCGCAGCCAATCCGGCTTGGTGGTCT
Organism: Xanthobacteraceae bacterium; assembly: GCA_035699705.1. Classification (GTDB taxonomy): domain Bacteria; phylum Pseudomonadota; class Alphaproteobacteria; order Rhizobiales; family Xanthobacteraceae; genus CANKHA01. Next base: position 42,303 of record DASSPI010000010.1, on the reverse strand, counting down.
TCCAGCTCGACCAGGTATTGTTGCGCGCTTGCACCTCGCCGCGCTCCATTGCCAGATTGATCTGGTTACCGCCGGTATAGCCGGTGACGATTTTGAATTTGGTGCCGAGCACCTCGTTCATGACGGCCGGCAAAGTATAGGTGATGGCGCCCTTGCCGGACGCGCCGGCGACGATCTCGCGTTTGCGGGCATCCTCGATGGAATTGACGCCGGCAGTGTGCCAGATCGCCATTGTTTCCACCGTCGCGGCAATGGTGCCGAGCCATCCGAATTTGCTGGCGTCGAACTGCAAGCCGTCAAGACCGACGACCTGAAGCGCCGGGAAGCTATTCGCGATCATCCCGATATAAGTGCCGTCCTTCGGGGCGACGTCGTAAAGGTAGTTGGCCATCTTGAGGCCGCCGGCACCCGTCATATTCTGCGCTACGACAACCGGGTTGCCTGGAATGTGCTTGCCGAGAAAGCGCGCCACCAGGCGTGCCTGCAGGTCGTATTCGCCGCCCGCCCCGACGCCGATCAGCACGTTCACGGTCTTGCCTTTGTAAAAATCGGTCACGGTCTCCGCGGCGGTCGCTGGAAAACCGAGCACGGCAAGCGTGAGGAGCAAGGCGCAGCCCTGCAGGCGCACTGAACGAGAAATCATTTTTCCTCCCTTGCCCAAAATCATTGAGCGCCGACACGCGGGAACAAGGGCAATTCTACCGGCATAAAGGCAGACAAATCCACCGGATGCCATTTGGGGCTGACCCAGGGGCCCTGCGTCTTTTGGTCGGGCCGTCGAGGCTGGCGGTAAAATCGCGAATGGTATTAAATCGACCGGTGCTGCTGATCGAATGCATCACAGGGGCAACAAAGACCCCGATAAAACAACGTCCTGGGAGGGAAATCATGCGTTCTGCTTGCGCCAGCCGCCATGCGCTTCTTGCTCTCGCGCTTAGCTGCGGGCTGTTTGCCTCTTTCGCGCCGGCCGGCGCGCAGGATGCCGGCATGCCGCTAAAGGGCGAGACCGTCCGCATTTATGTCGGCTTCTCCCCCGGCGGCGGTTATGACGCCTATGCCCGCATGCTCGCTCCGCATTTCGAGAAGAAGACCGGCGCCACCGTCGTGGTGGAAAACCGTCCGGGCGGCGGCGGCCTCACGGCGCTCAACCAGCTGGTACGCGCCAAGCCCGACGGCACCAGCATGATGATGCTCAATGGCGAGGGCGCCATCATGGCACAACTGGTCAAGCAGGACGGCGTCGCCTACGACATGACCAAGGTCAATACGCTCGCGCGTGTCGCGCATGAGCAGCATCTTGTCCTGGTCCGCCCGGACATGCCCAACACGCTCAAGGAAATTCAGGCTGCCGGCAAGAAGATCAAATTCTCCGCGGTCGGCCGTATCGACAATCTTAGCGACTACGCCGCCGTGCTGTGCGAAGCGCTGAAATTGGATTGCCAGATCATCGTCGGCTACAAAGGCAGCAAGGAAGCCGGCCTTGCCGTGATGAATGGCGAAGTCGACGCGCTTGCCATTTCCGACGGTTCCGGCAACGAATATGCCCAGGGCGGCAAAGCCAAAGTGATCGCCGCCATCGGCAACGCGCGTTCGCCGTTCAAGCCGGACGTTGCGACGGTCTACGAGCAATTCCAGCTCCCGCCCGATCGCAAGTGGTACATGGAATTCCGGCTGTCGATCAAGGACTATGGCCGCGTGATGGTGGCGCCGCCCGGCATGGCGCCGGACCGGCTGAAATATCTGCAGCAGGTCTGGAAGGAGATTTTGACCGATCCGGCGGTGTTGGCCGAGGCTAACAAGAGCCAGCGGCCCTTGAGCTATGAAGCGCCGGAGACGCTCAACAAAACCATCAAGGAGATTCTGGAGTCCTTGTCGCCGGACAAGATCAAGGACATCAACGAGGTGTTGCAGAAGAAATATTCCTAGGACCTCGCGCGTCCCGAGGAAAACATGTTTGATGCTTTCCTGTCGGCCGGTGGGCAGGTCTTTCACCCCACCGTCCTGGCGGCGATGCTGTTCGCATTGCCGATCGGCCTCTTCGTCGGCCTCCTGCCCGGCATCAGCGGCATCAGCGCCCTCGCCTTCCTGATTCCCTTCACCTTCGGCATGGAGCCGCTGGTAGGATTGGCGTTCCTGCTCGGCTCCTACACGGCGGTGTCGCAAGGCGGATCGATGACGGCCATCGTGCTCGGGGTGCCGGGCGAGGTGCCGAATGCCGCCACCGTGCTGGACGGCTATCCGCTCGCCAAGCAGGGACGCGCCGGCTACGCCATCGGCGCGGCGCTGATGGCCTCCGCGCTCGGCGGGATGTTCGGCTGCCTGATTCTGATCCTGTTGCTGCCGGTGATGCAGCCGGTGGTGCTCGCCTTCGCCTCGCCGGAGAATTTCTTTCTCTGTCTTGCCGGCATCGCCTTCATCGGCGTGCTGAGCTCGGGTGCGGCGGTGCGCGGACTGATCGCCGGCGGACTCGGCGTTTTCCTGTCGCTGTTCGGTTATGATCCGACCGAAGGCGTGCCGCGCTTCTGGTTCCAGTTCGAATATATGCTGGACGGCGTGCGTCTGATCCCGCTTGCGCTCGGCCTGTTCGCCATTCCCGAGGTGCTGGCCTTGATGACCAGCGGCAAGCAGATCGCGCGCGCGGACAGCATCGAACCGATCTCCTATCGCCAGGGCTTTGAAGGCGCACTCGCCGTGCTGAAATACTGGGGCACGTCGCTGCGATCATCCTCGCTGGGCGCGGTGATCGGCGTGATGCCTGGGATCGGCGGCGTCACCGCTACCTTTGTCGCTTACGCTATGGCTCGGCAGACCGCCGGCAACCCGGAAACCTTCGGCCGCGGCCGCATTGAAGGCGTGATCGCGCCGGAGGCGGCGAAGAACGCCGAAGAGGGCGGAGCGCTAGTGCCGACGCTGGCGCTCGGGATTCCCGGCAGCTCATCGATGGCGCTGCTGCTCGGCGGCTTTGTGATCCTCGGCCTGCAGCCTGGCCCGGAATTCCTCACCAAACATCTCGACATCGCCTTTGCGCTCGCCATCATCTGCGCCTTCGGCAACGTGGTCGCGAGCGCCAGCATGTTTATGCTGTCGAAGCCGCTGATGCACGTCACGCGGATCCCCGGGCGTATCCTGGCGCCGATCCTGCTGGTTCTGGTCGTCATCGGCACTTATTCCGCGCAGAACAACAGCTATGACGTGCTCTGGGTCTTCATCTTTGGTCTTCTGGGCATCGCCATGGAGCGGTTTCATTACAGCCGTGCCGCGCTCCTGCTCGGTTTCGTGCTGGGCGAACTGATTGAGCGCTACTTCCTGGTATCGCTGAAGGCGCATGGCCCGTTTTTCTTCATGCGGCCGATCGCGCTGCTCATCGTCGCGCTCGTGGTGCTGGGACTGTTGTGGCCTAATCGCCGCCGCATCATCCGCCTGTGGAGGCCGGCATGACGAACCGCGGGCAGATCATCTTTCCCTGCCTGATCTTCGCCGTGGTCGCGGCGCTCTTGGCGTCCGGCCTCTTCGTCTATCGCTATTCCTTGACCGTGATCGGCTTCCCGCTCGGCGCCGGCCTGTTCGTCTGTCTGATGTGCCTGATCGATATAGCCGTGAGCTTGACCGGGCATGAGCCGAAGCCGACCGCCAACGACATGCCGCTTGAACCCTTGTCCTGGGCGGCTGTTGCCTGGGCCTTCGCGCTGGTGCCTTTCGTCATCGCCCTCGGCTTTGTTTTCGGCCCGGCGCTTTATATCCTGGCCTATCTGCTCGCCAACGGCTCGTCCTGGCGGCTATCGGCGATCATCTCCAGCGCGTCGCTGCTGGTGACCTGGGGCCTGTTCATCAAATTGATGCGGGTCCCGATGCCGGTCGAGCCCTTGTGGTGGTGAACGAGGGATCCGAACCAGAGGATTTGACCGAAAGTTCCGTACTGCTTGGCGCGGCGCGACAAATCACCGATACCCTAATGAAGGTTGAAACCGCCAGCTTTTCCGAAGCAATCTCTATTTCAGTGTCGGCCTGAAGCCGTATCGCAAAGTGAGTGAACGAAGAGATGGAGCGTTTCATGCGCGAAGTGGCGCCGAATTTTGCCACCGAGACGAAGCGCCCGTAAAAAAGTTTATCGGCGGCGTAACCCGTTCGCGTCCCATGCCGAATAGGCGATGGAGGGCCGGCGTACCCGGTCCGCCTCGGCCGGGCATGGAGCCGGTTTTGCTGGATTTCCATGGCCCGTCCGGCTCGAGCGGTCATTGCGCGCGTGACGGCGCGCTGACCAACCAACCGGAGGTGAAGCATGTCAATAAGATCAACCGTGAGTTCGGCCACTCTGGCCGGTGCCGTCGCAACCGCCGTTGCCTCCTACGCCGCCGCAGCACCGCTGTCGGACGCGGAAGCAAAAGCAGCAATCGCGGCGGGTAAAGAGAAGTGCTACGGCATTGCGCTCAAAGGGCAAAACGATTGCGCCGCCGGACCGGGGACTACCTGCCAGGGGACCTCCACCGTCGACTTCCAGGGAAACGCGTGGAAGTTCGCCCGAAAAGGCACCTGCACGACAATGGAGCTCCCCGGAGGCCTGAAAGGCTCGCTTACAGCGCTGACACGTAACGTCCCAAGGTAAGCAACAAAACCACCGGAAAGCGGAGGCCAAGATGAACGCGCGGGCGATGCTTCCGGATTTGAGCTCGTCCGGAACGCTCCGCTTTCCGGCCCATCCTATTGCCGGCCTCGCCGGCACGAGCTTCAAGCATCAACATCTGCCGGCGATCCTCGCCGACGATAGGCACTCCGGCTTTTTTGAGGTTCATGCTGAAAACTATATGGGCGCCGGCGGTCCGGTACACGATGCGCTGATGCGCATACGCCGCGACTATCCAGTGTCACTCCATGGCGTTTGCATGTCGATCGGCGGGCCGCAGCCGATCGATAAGACCCATCTTGGGCGCTTCAAGTCCCTTATCGATCGCTACGAGCCGGCGCTTGTCTCCGAGCACCTCGCGTGGTCGACCCATGAGACGACTTACTTCAACGACCTGCTACCCTTACCCTACACACAGACCACGCTTGCCTGCGTCGCTGACCATATCAACGAGGTGCAAGAGACGATCGGCCGACCTATCCTGCTCGAAAACCCGTCGACTTATCTCATTTTTCGGGAATCGAGGATGAGCGAAACGGATTTTCTCCGTGAGCTTAGTCGGCGCACCGGATGCGACTTGTTACTGGACGTAAACAATGTCTTCGTTTCGGCCACCAATCACGGCCACTCCGCTATCGCTTACCTCGCCGATTTTCCGCTCGAACATGTAGGCGAGATTCATCTGGCGGGGCATGCCGAACAGGCGGACGACGAGGGGGACACTCTGCTCATCGACAGCCATGACGGCCCGGTCGCCGATACGGTCTGGGAACTCTTCAACATGGTGATCAGGCGATGCGGACCCATTCCGACACTTGTCGAATGGGATAGCGACATACCCGATTGGCCTGTGCTGCGGACCGAAGCTGCCGCTGCGCAAGCAATCCTCAATCGGCATTTGCACCATCTAACGCGGGGAAAAGTCCATGCTGCCCTCTGACTTCAAAGTGCAAGGTCTTGTGGACCAGTATTCCTATGCGGTTGGCTTTGTGCCCGCGCTGCTTGATCCTGAACGCGCCACGCCAGATGCGGTCGCTGGGCCGAACGGCAAGGCCGCAAAGAAACGCTACAACGTGTATCGCAACAACGTCACCGTAAGCCTCATCAATGCTCTCGTGGCTGCCTTCCCGGCGACAGAGCGCATTACGGGGACGGATTTCTTCCGTGCCATGGCGCGTTTCCATGTTCGTGCGACGCCGCCGACATCACCGCTGCTATTCGAATACGGCCGCGACTTTCCCGATTTCATCGAACGATATGAATATGCCCAGTCGATGCCCTGGCTGGCGGATGTGGCGCGAATCGAGCGAGCCCGGCTCGATGCCTATCACGCTGCCAACGCGGAGCCGCTGGGGCCGCAAGCCCTTGCCTCCATCGCGCGAGAGCGGCTAGCCGATACCGTTTTGACGCCACATCCCGCGACGCGGATTGTGCGCTCGCGCTTTCCCGCCCTGACCATTTTTGCGGCGAATTGGAGCGAGGGTCCGGTAGGCCGTATTGTGGCAACGGAGCCGGAAGATGTACTGACGACTAGGCCTGCTCTAGAGGTGATGGTGCGGCGCCTTCCGTCAGGAGGCGCGGTCTTTCTGACGCGCCTCATCGAAGGCGAACCGCTCGGCGCGGCCGCGGCCGCCGCTCTTGCAGACTGCCCGGCGTTCGATCTCTCCGCTAACATCGCCGGAATGCTCGCGGCAGGCGTCTTTACTGCGTTTCCTCAGGAGGGTTGAATGGCAACGGGCCTTGGACGGCAGGTCGCCGGTAGCGTCCGACGGCCGGGTATAGGCCGGTTTGTCGAACAGGTGAATCACGTCATTTGCTCGATTGCTCAGACGTCTCTCACCCAGGCTGTGTTGCGTTTCGCCCTCGCAGTCCCTTTCTGGCGGTCGGGTATCAACAAATGGGACGGCTTCCTCAAAGTGGACGATGTCGCCGTGTTGCTTTTCACCTCGGAATTCAAGTTGCACCTTCCGGGCGGTCCTTATCCCTTCCCCGCCCCCGCAATGACGGCATTCATCGTCGCTTCCGTGGAAATCCTTTTTCCCATCCTCCTCGTTCTCGGTTTGGCGACTCGACTAACTGCATTCGGACTTCTGGTGATGACGCTCGTGGTGCAGCTTACCGAGCCGAGTGGCTGGCCGATACATGTGACCTGGGGGGCGATGGCGCTCGCCATCATGGCGTGGGGACCGGGATCGATTTCGCTCGATCACTGGATCGCGCGGGGCAAAGTATGAACTCGTAAGAGCGTCTCAACACAGCTCCGCGATTCTGGTTCCTGGCCGCTGTTGCACGCTATGCGGTGACTGCCTTGGGCGACACGGATGGAATCAGATGCTCCATCCGCGGCGTCACGTTGTGCTTTTTCATTTCCTCCAGCCACATGCGGTGGATGCGTGGATCCTGATCCTCGTATTCGATCTGCCCGCCGCCTTCCTTCAGGCTCAATGACACGCCCTGCTTTTGGCCGTCCTTGCCAAGCAGCGCGTAACGTTGCGTCACCATAAGCGGATAGCGCAGGCCGCCGACCGCAGTCGCCAGATAACGCGCCGGATGATTGCTGGTATTGAAGTGCTGATGGAATTGCTGGTCGGCAGGTGGAAACACGGTCCCGTGTCTCCAGTCGACCCGGAGGAAATCCTTTTGACCTTCGAACCACAGCAGCGAATAGCCGTGGCCGGTTACGCACATGACATGGAAGCTCGGGCCGTGGCGATGCCCCTTCTTGTACGTTCCCACTGGCATCTCGGAAATGTGCGCATGCATGATCCCGTCCGCGAGCACGAACATGATATTGGTGCCGCCGGCGCCGCGGTCGCCCCAGCTTTGGAGCTCGATCGCGGCGAGGTCCGGAACGAAATTCGTTTCCCACATGTGGTTGCCGGGCCGCACCGTGATGAGATCCCCCTCACCGGCAAAGTATTCGCTCTTGCCCGCGCGATCGATGAAATCGAACGGCGTATCGAAGACGAACCGCTCGTTGTGGAAGACATTCATGATCATCGGCAGGTTGGTGGTCGTCGCCAGCAAGGCGCGTTCGGTGCCGCTGCCGTTGAAATGCCTATGCTTTGCGTTGAGCGGAATTGAAAACAGGCTTTTGGGACCCCATTCGAAACTGCGCTTCTGGCCGTCTTCAAATTCGACCTGGGTGCTGCCGCTGCCTTCCAGCACGTAATACACATCCTCATAGAGATGCCGCTGCGGTATCGTGGATTTCCCCGGAGGCAGCTCAAGCACGAACATGTTGCAAAAATCGCCGCGGCCTTTCAGGTGGGCCGCCGCGCCTTTGACTCCGTAGCGCGGCCAATCCGCGGTCTCGACCTCGAACAGGTCGAGCGCATAGTCCTCGGCAACCGGAAGACCTTCTTTCTTCACCCAGTCCAGATAGGGATCGACCCCGTAGCGCGGCTGTGTCGCTTCGCTCATGTCACCTCCTCACGATATTTCTTATGACGATTAGTCAGATACTTCGTTCACGCCTTCAGGCGACGCGCTCCTTTGCGGCGCCGTCCTGCCCGGGCCTGAGCGTGCGCCAGTCGGTCCCCTTCGGGACGACGCCCTCGTAGGAGCTGATCGTGGCCTGCGGAAAATGAGGCGCAGTGGTGCCCAATGCAGGTCCGCCGGCTTTCATCTGACGCGCGGCTTCGACCATGAGGCGGCGGAATTCGACGATCGCGAGATCGCTGGCGCCGACCCGCTCGCGCGAGCGATCGGCGATCGGCCCCATGGTAACCCACATGGCGATATCCTGGTTAGGGATGCCGCTGATGCCCGTGGAGTTACCGAGCTTCATCGCGTTGCGGTCCTGCAAGTAGTTATTTTCGCGCGTGCGCAAGTTGTTGAAATTGGCGTCCAGGTCGATGCCCGGGCGCGCCACATTGAACTTGCGCCAGGCCTCCTGATCGATGCCGCGTCCTTCACTCCAGGCAATGAAGTAGAAGGCGGTATGCGTATCGTCGGCAGGCCCCAGCAGCGTCGCAACATTGTAGCTCTCGTTCGGCGGGATGAGCGCTGTGAACGGCGCGATGTAGACGGTCCTTCGCACGTAGTCGTGCGTCTGCGCATTTGTGATCGGCCGCCGGATGGCGGCATAGTGGAAGCCGAAGCTGGTGCGTTCCACCTCCATGCGCGGCGACTTGTCGGTCGAGGGCCGCACCCAATGCGTATCCATGGCCTTGGCTTTTTCCACCTTCGCCGGACGCATGTCCGAGGCATGCAAGGTGGACGAATGGGCAGAGTCAATCTGGCCTTCCAGGATTTGTGCCCAGTTGCAGGGCACGTGAATCTTGACGACGCTGACGCGGGTCTGTTCGGTCGGCGCGAAAGCCGGGGGCTCGAATTCCGGCATCGTCTCCGCCGGTCCCATGTAGGTCCAGACAAAGCCGCCCCATTCGCGCACGGGATAAGCCTTGTGCTTCATCTTCTCGGCGAATCCGCTCGCAGCAGGCTCCGAAGGCATTTCCAGCACGTTGCCTTCCACGTCCATCTTCCAGCCGTGATAGAGGCAGCGCAGCCCGCATTCCTCGTTACGGCCAAAGGCAAGCGAGACGCGGCGGTGCGGGCAATATTCGTCCAGTACGCCGAGCCGGCCGTCGCTGTCGCGGAACACGACAAGATCCTCGCCAAGCAGCCGGGTGCGAACCGGGGTCCCGTCCGGCTCGGTCACCTCTTCCGACAAGCAGGCAGGGATCCAGTGCCGCCGCATGAGTTGGCCCATGGGCGCATCACCTTCGACGCGGCACAGAAGGTCATTCTCTTCGGCTGTGAGCATGGCACGCTTCCCGTCAGTTGCGTCAACGATCAGGGACCTTGAAATACTTAGATGGCTAAGTATATCTTGGAACCCCTGGCTGCTGTCAATCCGCGCGGAGAGCGCAAGAATAATGGCCGGACTGGAAATTCCTTCGCTGCCCTTGCGCATCTCCCGGGCGTCGGCCGAAACGCCGGACATTCGCCTGTTCGAGCTAACGGCCGCGGATGGCGCCGAATTGCCGCAATTCTCGCCCGGCGCGCATATCTCGGTGCGCGCGCCGAATGGCATGATCCGGAAATATTCGCTCTGCAACGATCCGGCCGAGCGCGAGCGCTACATCATTGCGGTGTTGCGCGAGCCGGGCGGCCGCGGCGGTTCGCTGAGCCTGGTCGACGAAATCAACGAAGGCGACGATATTCTGGCGACACCTCCGCGCAACGATTTTCCCCTGGTGCCGAGTCCCGCGGGCTACACGTTCATCGCCGGCGGCATCGGCATCACCCCTATCCTTTCGATGATGCGTCACCTCAAGAGCAGCGCCGGTCCGAAATTCAAGCTGTATTACTGCACGCGCTCCAAGGAGAAGACTGCATTTTACCAACAGCTCTCCGGGCCAGAGTTTCGCGGTCAGGTCGTTATGCATCATGACGGCGGCGATCTCGATAAGGCACTCGACCTGTGGCCCGTGCTGGAGAATCCCCGCGGTCAAGTCTATTGCTGCGGACCGCGCGGACTCATGGATTCGGTGCGCGACATGACCGGCCACTGGAACGCCTCCGCCGTGCATTTCGAGGCCTTCAGTGACGCGGAAGCCCACAAGCCCAATGACCGGCCCTTTCGAGTCAAACTGGCGCGGTCCGGCGGCGCCGTCGAAGTGCCTGCCGAGAAAACAATCCTGGAAAGCATCAGGGCAGCGGGCCATGAGGCGCCGAGCTCCTGCGAAAGCGGAACCTGCGGCACGTGCAAGACCAAACTTCTGGCGGGCGAAGCGGATCACCGAGACCTCGTGCTCACGGATGGTGAGCGCAACGATCACATCATGATCTGCGTCTCCCGTGCCAAATCCGACGAGCTCACCATTGACCGATGAGAGCAGGCAGAGACGGGTCCTGAAACTGGGCGTGATCGGCCTCGGCCGTGCCTTCACGCTCATGCTGCCGACCTTCACCGCCGATCGGCGCGTGAAGCTGTGCGCTGCGGCCGATCCGCGTCCGGAGGCAAGAGCGCTGTTCACGTCCGAGTTCGGGCCGGCCTATGAAACGGTTGAGCAGCTTTGCGCAAACCCGGAAGTCGAGGCGATCTACGTCTCCTCTCCGCATCAAATGCATGCGGAGCATGTGCAGACAGCGGCTAAGGCCGGCAAGCATGTGCTGGTCGAGAAGCCGATAGCCATCACCATCGGGCAATGCGACAGCATGATCGATGCCGCTCGGAAAGCCGGGACGCATCTGATCGTCGGGCACAGTCACAGCTTCAACCGCCCGATACTGCGCCTGCGTGAGCTGATCAAAGGCGGCGATTTCGGCGCCGTGCGGATGATCAGCGCCCTGAACTATACCGACTTTCTCTATCGTCCCCGGCGGCCGGAGGAGCTTGTCACCGAAGAAGGCGGCGGTGTCGTCTTCAGCCAGGCTGCGCACCAGATCGACATCGTGCGGTTGATCGGCGGCGGGCTGGTCAAGAGCGTGAGCGCAGTGACCGGATCCTGGGATCGGGCGCGCCCCACCGAAGGCGCTTACTCCGCTCTGCTCAACTTCGAGAATGGAGCTTTCGCCTCCGCCATCTACAACGGCTACGGACATTTCGATACCGACGAATTGATGGGCAGCATCGACGAAATGGGCCAGCAGAAATCCCCAAACCGTTACGGCTTCGCCCGCAGGACGCTTGGTTCCGCCAAAACACCGGAGGCCGAAGCGGCGCTAAAAAGCGCGCGCAACTACGGAGGGGCCGGCTATAGGGCGCCGCTACCCGCGTCTGGATTGCAGCACCAGCATTTCGGATTTGTCCTGGCGAGCTGCGAGAATGCCGACCTCCGTCCCCTGCCCTCCGGCGTAATGATCTACGGTGACGAGACGCAACGCCTCGACCCGCTTGCGCCGCCGCAAATCCCTCGCTCCGAAGTCATCGACGAGCTCTATGAGTCGGTGACGAAGGGAAAGCCGCCGCTGCACAGCGGCGAATGGGCGCGCGCGACGCTGGAGGTCTGCCTAGCCATCCTTGGCTCGGCACAGGAATCTCGAACGATCAGTCTCAAGCACCAAGTCCCGGCACTGGCGGAGTAGGACAGCATGGCGTCCCCCAAGTTAAAAACAGCGAGCGCGCCTTCCCCGGCAGCGGCCATGGACCATGATGATCTGCCGCTCGAGCGGAGCGTCGGGTACCAGGTCCGCATGACGCATCGCGCCTTGCAACGATACCTTCAGATCAAGATCAAGCCGCACGGCGTTACATTGGGCACATGGTACTTCCTTCGCGCGCTCTGGCACGAAGACGGGCTTACGCAGCGCGAGCTGTCGCGCAGAACCGGCACGCGCGAACCGACGACCATGACGGCTATCCTCGCGATGGAAGCAAACGGACTGGTCAGGCGCGTGAGAAACGACGTCGATCGCAGGAAGCAGAACGTATTTCTTACTGCGAAGGGACGGCGTCTGAAAAGTAAGCTGCTCCCTCTCGCAAGAGAGGTCGTAAACACGGCTGCGGCGGGACTTTCCGAGCGGGAGGTAGCGTTATTTCTGGGATTCCTTTCTGCTGTTCAGCGCAACCTGCAGCCCGTTGTGGTTGCTGAGACGGGGGAGTCTGAACTCGAAATTTCTTAGGTTGGCGTGCAGGACTTGCCGTTAACGGCGCACCATCCACGTTGACCCGGATTAATGAGCAACCTAAGTTTTGCAAGCCAAACAAGATGCCGCCGCACCGCAGCAGGTCAGAGCCCGAACAAAGGTGACTGCGAGATGCCTCGCGCAATAAGACAACACGGGACACGCTTCGCGAATTTAGTTCGTCGAGGGGAGGAAACACAGATGAACACGTTCTCCAGGCGTCGGATCATGGCCGCCGCTTTTGCCGTCAGCGCAGCGGCGCTCTCTGCTTGGCCGGCTCAGGCGCAGGCGCCATACCCGAACAAACCGATCCGCTTGATCGTGCCCTACTCGCCGGGAGGGTTGCCGGACACGGTCGCGCGTGTCGTCGGCCAAGCGCTTCAGGAGCGAATTGGCCAGACCGTCGTGGTGGAGAACCGGCCGGGCTCGAATGGCAATGTGGCAGCTGGCGTCATCGCCAACTCCCCTGCCGACGGCTACACTTTTATGGTCACGGATGGGTCGATGTTCTCCATCAACCCCCTGCTGTACCGGGATCTCACATACAACAGAGACAAGGACTTTCAGCCTGTCGCCATGGTTGCGCGTGCGCCCTTGTTCCTGGCGGTTCATCCGAAGGTTCCGGTTTCTACGCTCAAGGAATTCATCGCCCATGCGAAGGCCAATCCCGGAAAGCTGAACTACGGATCTTCCGGTATCGGCAGCTCCCATCATCTCACGATGGAGGCCATGAAAGCCGCTCTCGGACTCGATCTGGCGCACATCCCCTACAAGGGTACCGGGCAATCGGTTCCTGCGCTGATCGGCGGACAGGTCGAGGTTCTCGTCTCCGCCTATCCCTCTCTTGCGCAGTTTTTGAAGGATAACCGGGTCAAATTGATCGCCACGAATGCGAGTCAGCGCTCGCCCCAAGCGCCGGACGTCCCGGCCATTGCCGATGTCATACCGGGATTCGATTTCTCAGTGATCATCGGCGTACTCGCCCGAACGGGTACGCCCACGGCGGCAATCGAGAAGATCGCCTCGGAGCTGGAAGCCGTCCTCAAGCAGGCTGATGTGCTGCAACGCTTCACCGCCTCGGGTATCGAGGCGGCGTGGAACGGACCGCAGGAGTATGGGCGCGCGATCAAGGCGGAGAATGAGCGTGCTGAGAAAGCAGTGAAGGCGGCTGGCCTGAAGCCGGAATAGGTTGCCCGGAGGGTGGAGCGGTCCGCCAGCTATCTCCTCCCGAGAGTGCTCCACCTTGAGGAGCGGTCGTGCGGGCTTGGAGGTCAGCGCGCGTCGTAGGGAGCGCCGGAAATGCGGGTTGCGGTCGGGAGGCGCAAGGATTTCTGGACGGGCGTTATCTACATCGTCATCGGCCTCTCCGCCCTCGTGATCGCGCGCAACTACGCGCTCGGCTCGGCCGCGCGGATGGGCCCGGGCTACTTCCCGACGGCAGTTGCTTTGCTGCTGACGGCGGTAGGCGTCACCATTGTGGTGCGCTCGTTCGTTCGCGAGGGCGAGTTGGTCGATCGCTTCGCATGGAAGCCGATGCTGCTCGTGCTCGGTTCCATCGTCGCATTCGGAATTCTCATCAATCGTGCGGGCCTCCCGCTCGCTGCCGTCGTTCTTGTGCTCGGATGCGCCGCAGCGAGCGAGCGCTTTCGCATCGGATGGCCGCCCATGCTGGGCATGGCGGCTCTCGTCGCATTCTGCGTGATTGTATTCGTTATCGGCATGGGAATTCCGATGCCGCTGATCGGTCCCTGGTTCACCGGGATCGGAGAATAGCTCATGGAGGTCTTCGCCAATTTGGCGCTCGGTCTGCAGACGGCAACTGGTCTGGAAAACCTGCTGTACTGCTTCATCGGCGTCTGTCTTGGGACCGCGGTCGGCGTGCTCCCGGGCCTCGGCCCGGTCACCACGATCGCCATGCTGCTCCCCTTGACCTTTGGGCTTCCACCGGTCGCGGCATTGATCATGTTGGCCGGCATTTACTACGGCGCGCAATACGGCGGGTCGACGACGGCCATTCTGGTGAACATGCCGGGCGAGGCATCGAGCGTCGTGACCGCGCTCGACGGCTACCAGATGGCGCGGCAGGGCAAGGCCGGACGCGCGCTCGCTACCGCGGCCATCGGATCTTTCTTCGCCGGAACAGTGGCGACTTTGATTATCGCGCTGTTCGCACCGCCGCTCGCCGAGGTGGCGTTGACCTTCGGCCCCGCAGAATACTTCTCGCTCATGGTGCTTGGGCTGGTGGCGGCCATCGTGCTTGCGCACGGTTCGCTCCTGCACGCCGCCGGTATGATCCTGATCGGGCTGTTGCTTGGGATCAGCGGCACCGACGTGAATTCCGGTGCGGTCCGATACACCCTCGGGATCTCAGAGCTCGTCGACGGCATAGGCTTTGTCGCCCTTGCAATGGGCTTGTTTGGCGTGGGCGAGGTCATCGCAAACCTGGAGCATGGCTCGGAGCGGCGGGTCAGCGTCGGCACCATCGATCGCCTGATGCCGACGCGCGAGGACTGCAAGCGCATCGTCGGACCGATCCTGCGGGGAACCGCGCTGGGCTCCCTACTCGGCGTCCTGCCGGGAGGTGGCGCGCTGCTTGCCGCTTTCGGCGCCTACACGCTCGAGAAGAGGTTATCGAAAAACCCCGGCGAATTCGGACGCGGCGCCGTCGAGGGCGTGGCCGCGCCGGAGGCCGCGAACAATGCCGGCGCGCAGACATCCTTCATCCCGATGCTGACGCTCGGAATTCCGTCGAATCCGACGATGGCACTGATGGTCGGCGCCATGATCATCCAGGGCATCCAGCCTGGGCCCTCCGTGATGGGCGAACAGCCGGCGCTGTTTTGGGGGCTGATCGTCTCGATGTGGATCGGCAATCTTATGTTGCTGATCCTGAACCTGCCGTTGATCAGGATATGGGTGATTATGATCCGTTTTCCGTATCACTTCTTATATCCAACCATCGTTTTGTTCTGCGCCATCGGGGTGTTCAGCCTCAACAACACGAATTTCGACGTCTATCTGCTCGCGCTGTTCGGCTTGCTGGGATATGTCTTCCGCAAGCTCGATGCCGAACCGGCCCCTCTCCTGCTGGCTTTTGTGCTCGGGCCAATGATGGAAGAGTTTCTCCGCAGAGCCCTGCTGATCTCGCGCGGGGACCCACTGGTCCTGGTTTCACGCCCGGTCAGCGCCGCGATGCTGATCATCGCGGCCGGTCTGGTGGTGATGGTAATCACACCCGCCCTGAGAAGGACGCGCGAAAAGGCGTTCCAGGAAGAGCTCTGACGCCGCGCGGACAAAAGCCCCAATTCAAGACTTTGGAAAAGCTCGTTGGGGTTTGGAGAAAAACTTCAACCAACCGCTTCTTTTTTCGGCCAAACGGCCATCGCCAGAGGCACGACCGCGATGACCACCGCGGCAATCCCCGCTGCAGGCAGACCGTGCCATTCGATCAGCGGGCCGGTCGCCAGCGCCGCCGCGACGCTCATGCCGCCCGCGAAGCTGTCATTGACGCCGATCGCACGGCCACGCTGCACCGTCTCAGTCCGATTGGCGATGAGCGCCGTTGCCGCCACATTGGCGGCGGCCCAGCCGATGCCGACGAGAAATGTCCCGAGCGTGATCGACAGGTAAAAATCGGTAAAGGTGACGAGAACGGCCCCGACGAGCGCGACCGCCACACCCGGATACATCACCTTGCCATAGCCGATCCGATCCGCGAGCTTGCCGAGCGGAATGGTGAAAGCGAACATTCCGGCAGTATGAAAGGTATGCGAGGCGGCAATGGCTCCGATGCCGTGTCCATGGTGGGCAAGCACCAGCGAGGTCAGCACCATGACGATCGACATGTTGCCCTGCGCGGCACAGTTGGCGAAGATCGCGAGCCGTATCGGACGTTGGCGCAATAGCGTGCTGGCGCGGAACGTCGATATGTCTTCCGCGGGTGGCCGCGGCGGCGATACATAGCCTGCATAATAGTGAGAGAGATTTTTTCCGATCTCCTTCGGGTCGGGGTGGATGAAGCCGACCAGGGCCATGCCCAGCAAGATCAACAGCGGCAGGAAAAACCAAGGCAGGCTGAGCGGATCCATGTCGACGCGGTGCGCGAAGTGCTCCGCTCCGTAGACCACCAGAGGGCTGATGACCAATCCAACCAGCGAGCCGGTGGCGATATAGCCAAGGGCCTGCGCCCGCATATGCGGCAGAAACATATCGGTCGCGGCGACGCGAAGCTGCTGCGCGCCATACATGCCCATCGCAAAGATAAGCATGCCGACGACAAACAGCACCGGACTTCGGAAGGTCAGTGAAATGCCGAGAACAACCGAGCCCACGAGCGCCAGGGCAAGGCCCAAAAGGATGCCCGGCTTTCGCCCGTAGGTGTCGGTGATCTTCCCGATAGGATAGGAAACGAGAAACCGGCTGAAGCCGATCAGGCTGACCGAAAGTCCGGCCAGGCTCGCGGAGCCGGTAAGGCTGATAACCATCAGCGGGCCCAGCCCATAGGCGAATTGCATTCCCGCGCCGGTGAACGATTGCGAGAGCGCGAACAGCGCCATGTTGCGCTTGATGAGCGCCGGAATCCGGACAACAGCCGGCCGCGTGGAGCCTTGATCGATCAGAATCGTCATAATTTTCTTCGAGCGGGCGATGATGCGGGCTTGCTACCGGGAATTTCGCCCATCGTCACGGGAAATCGTTCCAACCGGCAGCGACATTAACCGGCCTTCCTTGCCTGGGCCCCCCGATCCAGCGATTCCAGAACTTCTGCCGAGCTCTGCACATCCCCGAAATTCGAGTAGAACGCGGTCAAGGACGCGGCATGGAGTTCATCCGAGCGTGCGGCAAGCGCATCGGATACCATGATGGTCTTGAAATTCAGCATCATGGCGTCGCGTGCCGTGCTTTCGCAGCAGACATTCGTCGCCGTGCCGGCGATCAGGACGGTGTCGACGTTGCGGCCATGCAGATAGTCCAGGATCGGCGAGGAGCCCTGGATGAAGGCGCTGAATCTTTTCTTCTCGATCGTGCCGTCGCCCGGCCGAATGTCGACGGCATGCCAGAATTCGAAGCCGTCGCCGTCAGCTTCCATTTCCCTGTAGCGCCGCTGCTGGCGCTCTGGCGTCATCAGGCATTCGTGGAATGTCGACCAGCTTTGGCGCGTGCCGGCCGTGCCGTTCCGGATCCAGACGACATGTCCGCCGCGGCTGCGCAGCCCTGCCGCCAGCTCGTTGACTGTCGGGACGATGGCGCGCGCTAATGGGGTTTCCCCTTGCGCTCCAGGCTTAAGAAAGTAGTTTTGCAGGTCGATAACCAACAAGGCGGTACGGTGCGCGTCCAAGTTATCGAAAGGATGGGCTTTGCCGGACCGCATTTTGACTCGATCGACGACATCCGGAGAAATGGAAAATTTGTGCATGCGCCAATTCCTCCAGCTTCAATGTTCCGCCTGAACACTACGCGCGCGGGCCATGATCATGCTAGTGGCAAGCGTCGAACCGTCGCGGGAGTTTAAGGGAGCGACGACAATGACACTGTAGAACGCGAGGTCATCTTCAGGTATTTTTTTAGGTAAGCCCCGTCCAAATAGGTCCCATACAGGAAGACTGTATTATGGAATTTCCAGTGACGCGATCGTCGTTTGACTTGCCGCGGCGCCGTTTTCCCTTGCTGGCGTCGCTGGCCGCTTGCGCCATTGCCCTTCTCTGCGGCTCCGCTTACGCCCAGGACGCCGCGAGCTTCTATAACGGAAAGACCGTGCGGATCGTCGTGGGGTTTTCGCCCGGGGGCGGCTACGATCAATACGCGAGACTGCTGGCTCGCCATTTCGGTCGCCATATACCTGGAAATCCGACGGTCATCGTTCAGAACATGCCGGGTTCGGCAAGCCTGAAATCCGTGCAATATCTTGATGCCGGGGCACCGGCCGATGGCACGGTGATAACTACCTTCAATCCCGGCCTGATCACGCAATCGATTACGACGCCCGACAAGGTGCCGGTGAAGTTTCTCAACTATGCCTGGGTCGGCAATATCAGCGAAGATTTTCGCGTCTGCTATACGTGGAACACCACCGGTGTCAAAAACTGGCAGGACTTTCTGGGCAAGGAAAATCTGCGCTTCGGCAACACCGGCGTCGGCACCTCCGCATACATCGACAACCGGATCCTGAGCGTACTCCTGGGCGCGAAAATCCATCAGGTGCAGGGATATCCCGGAAGCGCAGACAAGCGCCTTGCCATTGAGCGAGGCGAACTCGACGGCGATTGCGGTTCCTGGACCAGCGTACCGGATGACTGGGTGAAGGATAACAAGATTACCTTGCTCGTTCGTTTTTCTCGCACGCGTCTTCCCGCTATGCCTGCCACAATGGCCTATGCCGACGACCTCCTGAGCGATCAGAAAAAGAAAGAGACGTTTAAGCTGCTCACGGCGGGCGCCTTGATCGGCAGGCCCTTCATCGCGCCGCAAGCCGTCCCAGCCGATCGGATCGCGGCTCTGCAAGCGGCTTTTAATGCCACCATGAAGGACCCGGAGTTTCTCGCAGATGCCGAAAAACAGCGGATGACGGTTACGCCAATGACCGGAGGAGAGGTCGAGGCCGCCATCAAGCAGCTTTACCAAACGCCCCCAGACATCGTGGCTGCCGCCAAGGAAATAACGGGCCTTTAGCGTCTTTGCTGCTTCACCATCAAACAAGGTAGATCCTGCGAGTGTTTAAATCCGCGGAAAGGACGTTGCGTGCGCGCTCGGTTGCTCTCGTCGGCGCATCTGAGCGGGCCAAGTGGCCCAGTGACATTCACGCAAGCCTCCGGGACGGCGGTTATCCCGGTGAAATCTATCCAATCAATCCAAAATATCGCGAGGTCTGGGGAATTCCCTGCTATCCGGATTTCGCCGCCCTTCCCTCGCCGGTCGAACACGCGGCCGTCATCGTGCCGGCACCTCACGTCATTTCGGTTCTGGAGGACGGGCTCCAACACGGGTTGAAGTCGGCGACCGTCTACGCAGCCGGAGTTGGCGACGGCATTGATCCGGAATCTCTCGAACGTGGCCGCAGGCTGAAAGAGATCTGCGCTGCGAATGATTTGGTGGTCGCCGGCCCCAACTGCATGGGAGCCCATTCGTGGCGAGAGAAGCTGTTTCTCTATCCCAACACCAGTATCGCAAAGCTGCAGGCGGGCTCCGTCGCCGTCGCCTTTCAATCGGGAGGCACGCTGCAGTTTTGGGTGCAATCCGCGGGCGACCGGGGCGTGAAGTTTTCCTACGCGGTTTCCACCGGCAATGAGATCGATCTCGATATCGCCGATTACCTCAACTTCTTCGTGGAAGACGAAAACACCAAGCTCATCGTTCTCTTTCTGGAGGGAATCCGCAGACCTGAAGCCTTCATGACCGCGGCAGCCAAGGCGCTTGCCGCGCGCAAACCGATCATCGCGATCAAGAGCGGAAGGACCGCTCAATCTCGCGAGGCGGCGCTGTCGCACACCGGCGCCATCGCCGGTGATTTCGCCGCCTATGAAGCCATGTGCGAGCGCTACGGGATCGTCTCCTGCCGCAACCTCGACGACATGGTGGAAACGGTGTTGGCGTTCCAAGCCGGCAGGTTGCCGAAGGGAAACCGGATCGGATTTGTCACCACCTCCGGCGGCACGGTCGACCTGTTGTGGGACTATGCGGAAAGCGAGAGGTCAGTGTTTCCGCCTTTCGACAAGCGCACGGTCGCGGCGCTCAAGCCGATGATGCAGGACGGTATTCTGCCGAGCAATCCGCTGGATGCCGGAATCCCGACCGGGATGGAGAACGCGGCCAAGATGTGCGCGGCCGTGCTCAATGACCCGAATGTCGACATGGTCGCTTGGGCCAGCCAATTGCCCGGCCGCAAAGCGAAGTGGGACGACGTGAAGCCGATCCGGCGCCTGCTGGACGTCACCGACAAGCCGTTCGTGGGCTTCGGCCGGATGTATTATCAAGTGACGCAGGAAGGCCTGAATGCTCAGGAGAGCATTGGCATCCCATTTTTGCAGGGCCTGGAGCCGACATTGCGTGCCCTGAATGCGCTCGCCTTCTACAGCGAGCGCGCGGGTCGCAAAATCAGGGCCATCCCTGCGCCAAAGCAATCCGGTCTGACGCCCCGGACGCTGGAAAAAACGCTGGCCCGTTATGGAATCACGCTGCCCAGGTCGGGGGTCGGAAAAAGCGCGGCGGATGCGGTCCGGATTGCCGGGCGAATTGGCTATCCGGTCGCCATTAAAATCATGTCCGAAGACATCGGGCATAAGACGGAGGCCGGCGGCGTTATTCTCAATCTGAAGACTGCAGCCGAGGTGTCCTCTGCCGTGCGTGCGCTTTCCGCGGCAGCGAGACGTTACAAAAAGACCGCTCGCATCGGCGGCTTTTTAGTGCAGGAAATGGTGGATGGGGTCGAGACCATCGTCGGCACGCGCATCGATCCCATGTACGGGCCGCTCCTGCTGGTGGGCTCCGGCGGAGTCATGGTGGAGCTAGCCCGCGATATCGCAGTTCGGATGCTTCCGACCGCCGCCGGCGACCTGCGCGCAATGATAGACGAGTTGAAGTTGAAAACCTTGCTTGCAGGCTTTCGCGGCCAGCCGGCGGCTGACGAAGCTGCCTTGGTCAAGGCGGCAATCGGACTGTCGCGCTTTTTCCTCGATCACCGCGACAAGCTCTTGGACATCGAAATCAACCCCCTGATCGTACGCTCCAAGGGCAAGGGAGCGGTCGCGGTAGACATTCGCGCGGTGTGGCGGGATTCGGACGCTGCCGGATGAGCACTAAGAATAGGTCCTGAGCACGTGCCGGGCGATCACCATCTTCATCACCTCGGTGGCGCCTTCG
Source organism: Xanthobacteraceae bacterium (assembly GCA_035699705.1). Lineage (GTDB taxonomy): Bacteria > Pseudomonadota > Alphaproteobacteria > Rhizobiales > Xanthobacteraceae > CANKHA01. The sequence continues at coordinate 21,251 of DASSPI010000010.1, read as the reverse complement.
GTAATGCGGTAACTGCGTTGCTGTCGCCAAAATTTCTCGATCGGCAGATCGGTGGTCAGCGCGATGCCACCGTGAATCTGCATGCAGCGGTCGGCCACGCGGAAGGCCATCTCGTCCGCATAAGATTTGCAAACATATCCTTCGACCCGCGCGTCCTCACCCGCCTCCATCTTACTCGCAGCCTGATAGACCATCAGGCGCGCCGCGTTCAATTCTACATAGGAATCGACCAACATGAACTGAATCGCCTGACGGTCGGCCAGCGGCTTGCCGAAAGTAACGCGCTGCTTGGCATAGCTTGTAGCCATCTCAAGGCAGCGTTCGGCGACGCCAAGCGCGCGCGCACCGTGTTTCACGCGTCCAATACCTATCCATTGCTGACCGAGCTTGAACCCCTCGCCTTCCGCCCCGACTCTGTTTGTTACCGGAACGCGAACATTGTCGAAGACGATTTCACACGGGCGGTCGCCCATCATGGTTTCGTATCGGGTGGAGATTTTGACACCCGGCGTGTCCATATCCACCAGGAAGCAGGAAATGCCGCCGCGCGAACCTTTGGCGCGGTCAGTCGCCGCCATCACTTGAGCGAAGTTTGCCTTGTCGGCGTGGCTGATGAAGCGTTTCACCCCATTGATCACGTAAAATTCGCCGTCGCGCACCGCGGTCGTGCGCATCGAACCGGGGTCCGATCCGGCGTCAGCCTCGGTCTGCGCGAAACAGGCGCGCTTTTCTCCGCGAAGTACCGGCAGCAGATATTTTTCTTTCAGCTCCCCCTGCAATTCATAAAGGATGGCGCGTACGCTCGGGCCGGTGATGGTTTCTCCGCGCGACGGAAGCGCGATGGTGCGGCCGAGTTCCTCCCACACCACGACGCGACTTAGGATGCCTAGCCCCAATCCGCCGTGTTCTTTTGGAATCTCCAAGCCCCAAATACCGAGATCCTTGGCGCGCTTGATAAATTTGGCGCGCCACTCCGGTTTCAACTCGTCGCCAGCGCAAGTTTCCCGTTCGACCGGAATCATTTCGGAATCGACAAAGCGGCGAAGGGTTTCCTTCAGCATGCGCAACTCTTCCGGCAGATGGAAATCCAAGTCGGTCTCCTTGCTTGCTTCGGATTGTCAGATCGAGGCATTCATAGCGAATATGGCCGGGTTTAGAAATCAGCCAAAGTCTTTTGTATCACCTTAAGCCGGACGGCTCCGGTACGCCAAGAGCGGAGCGATATGACACCGGATCTGCGGATTTTGAATTTCCTTTGCCGAAGAGCAAGATTGCACTGCCGCTTCATGCGTATTTAAATACAAGAATCGGAACTCGTTTGTCAGGGGACTGGGGCAGCATGAGTCCAAGTGAGCTTTACGATGTTATCGTGATCGGCGGCGGCAGTGCCGCCTTCGAGGCTGCCATTTCGGCAAAAACCGCGGGTGCCGAGCGCGTGGTGATGCTGGAGAAGGCCCCGGAGGCCGAATTCGGCGGCAATGCCCGCTTCTCCCATACCGGTTTTCGGTTTGTGCATGCGGGCGCCGAGGAAGTTCGGGAATTCGTGCCCGACCTCGACGAGGAAACCTATCGACGGATGCATGTGCCGCCCTATACGCGCGAGAACTTCCTGGCGGATTTGAACCGCGTGACGCAGAACCGGATCGATCCCGTTCTCGCCGACGCCTTTGTAGGGCTATCCAATGCCGCGGTGCATTGGATGAAGGACATCGGCATCAAATGGGAAATGGACAAGACCATCAAGGTCGGAGACAAGCTCTATTTCGAGCCCGGCATCAACATCCATCCGATCGGCGGCGGGCTCGGGCTTCTGCTCGCGTTGCGGGAGATTGCGCTGAAACACGGCATCGAGATTCGTTACGATTCCAAGGTGCGCGTCGTACACGGCAACGAGCGCCAGGTCGAAGGCGTGCGCGTCTCAGGCCCCTCGGGAGAATACGATCTCGGCGGCCGCTCGATCATCTGCTGCAGCGGAGGGTTTCAGGCCAATGCGGAGATGCGGGCGCGTTATCTCGGGCCCAACTCCGATTTTCTGCGGGTGCGCGGCAGCAAGCATAATACCGGCGAGGTATTGCGGGCCATGCTGGCGATCGGAGCCAAAGCCGCCGGCCATTGGCAAGGCGCGCATATGACGCCGATCGACAGCGCCGCCCCGGCCGTGGAAACCCCTCTGCTGGAAGGCGGCAAGGGAAATTCCATGAACCGCTACGATTATACGTACGGTATCACCGTCAACACGCTCGGCCTGCGCTTTTACGACGAGGGCGAAGCCAAGCATTCCTATACCTATGCAAAGACCGGACGCGCGGTTCTCGCGCAGCCCGGCGCGGCGGCTTTCCAGATTTACGATCAAACCGGCGTCGAATTGTTCCGGCGCGGCCCGAACTACACGGCCACGGTCTTTGAGGCGCCAACCATCGCCGGGCTTGCGAATAAAATCGGCATCGAGCCCGCCGTGCTGGTGCATACAGTGGAAGAATTCAACGCGGCGTGTCGAACCGATGTGCCGCTCGATCCGCGCGTGCTCGATGGCAAGTGCACCGTTGGTATCTCGCCGCCCAAGTCGAATTGGGCCGAGCCGATCCGGCGCGCGCCATTCCGCGCTTATCCGATCACTGCCGGTGTTACCTTCACATTCGGGGGTTTGCAGGTGGACACCAAGGCTCAGGTGATCAACACGGGGCACCGGCCGATTCACGGGCTCTTCGCGTCTGGCGACGTGGTCGGCTTGTTCTTCCATAATTATCCCTCCTGCACCGGCCAGACACGCAACGTCGTGTTCAGCTATCTTGCCGGCCGCAGCGCTGCCGCCCTGCAGAACTGACCGGGCTTATGGCATCGAGCCCGATCACCACGACCGGAAAACCAAGCACGGTGGAGCGCCTGGCTGACTGGGCACTCTCCATTCATGCCTCCGACATCCCGCGCGCTGCCATTGAGCAGGCGAAGCTGTTGCTGCTCGACACCCTAGGCTGCGGAATCGCCGCTTCGGAGCAGTTTGCCGCCCGCAATGTGCTGGCAACCGTGGCCAACGCCGGCGGGGCCGCGCAGTGCAGCGTAATCGGCAGCGCTGCCAAGACCAGCCTGCCTAATGCGGTGCTGGCCAATGGCATGCTGATCCGCGTGCTCGACTTCAATGACTATGTGATCGAGCCCGACGGGTCGATCGGCGGGCATCCAAGCGACAATATCCCGGTCGCTTTGGCGGCCGGAGAATTTGACGGCCGGAGCGGCCGCGATGTGCTTGCGGCCGTCGTTATCGGTTACGAACTCTACGGCCGCTGCAAGGGATTCCTGGAGCGGCGTTCCCCATGGGACGGATCGTCAATATCCGGCATCATCGCTCCGGTGATGGCTGGATGGCTGATGCAGCTTGACCGCGAGGCGCTGTCGCATGCGGTCGCGCTCAGCGCTGCGCGCACTGCGACTTCGGCGGCGGTGCGATGGGGCGAGATGTCGGCGGCGAAGTCGCTTGCCAATGCGTTGGTGGCCCAGAATGGAGTCCAGGCAGCACTCCTCGCCCGCCACGGGGTGACCGGCCCAAGGACAGTGTTCGATCATCCGCGCGGGATGCAGACAGTATTTCCCAAGCTGGACGCCGCGGCGCTGACCTCGCCGCTGCCGGCGGACAGCTATGTGATGAGGTCCAACGTCAAGGCCTATCCTTGCGTGGCCACCGCGCAAGCTGCGGTCAGCGCGGCACTCGATCTGCACAAGCTGACCGGCGGCGATCTCGCCCGGCTCAACAGCATCAGGATCGTCATGGCCGACAACCCTACCGTGCGCGCGCACCAGGAAGATCGCGACCGCGCCGATCCGAAGTCCCACGAGGCGGCAGACCACAGCTTTCCTTTCCTGGTCGCGGCGGCTCTGGTCGACGGGACGTTCGGCCTCGCTCAATTCGAGGATGAGCGCTGGAACAATGCTGACGTACGCGCCGCGATGAACCGCATGGAAATGACAACCGACGCGGCACTGGCGCAACGAGCGCCAGGATCCTATCCGTGCTTGCTTGAGGCTGCGGGGAAAGATGGGCGCAGCTATCGTGCTGAAGTCCTCTACCCGCCCGGCTTCTCCCGCGGCGCACTGGAACGCAAAGCAGTGGTCGCCAAATTCCACGGGCTCACGGAAAGCCGTGTGCCGCGAGCGATGCGCGACCGGATCATTGACGAAGTCATGGCGCTGAACGAGAGTCCTTCGCTCACGGCGCTGCTGAGCGCGCTAGCAGCGGCGGTCTAGGGCGCCAAGCTTGCACCCCTTCCCGTTCCAGCTAATATCCGGCCAACAATACAAATGAGGGAGGATGCACTTGAGAACGACGCTCAAGGTCGCCGTCGCGGCGGCTCCGATGCTGGCGGCGCTTTGGGCGCCTGTGGCTGCAAACCCGGTTGAAGAGTTTTACCGCGGAAAACAACTCCGGTTTATCATCTCGTCCGCCACCGGCGGCGATTACGACCAATGGTCCCGGCTGATCGCTCGCTACCTCGGCAAATACATCCCCGGCAACCCGACCATCATTCCCCAGAACATGCCCGGCGGCGGGCAGATCATCGCGACCAACCACCTGTTTACCGCCGCGGCGCAAGACGGCACCGTGATCGGTATGATCGGCCGCAATTTGCCGAATGATGCGCTGGTCAAGAAAGAGGGCGTGCGCTTCGATCCGGTCAAGTTCAACTGGCTGGGCAGCCCGGAACTGACTAACCGCGTCTGCGCCGCGATCGAAGGCGCACCGGTGCAAAAAGCGCAGGATCTGTTTCAGCATGAATTGCTGGTGGGCGGCGCGGGCGCCGGCACCGCGGTCAGCAACACGCCTACGCTGCTGTCACGCCTGCTTGGAATGAAGTTCAAGCTGGTCGAGGGCTATGGCAACTCCCAGGCGATCCTGCTGGCCATCGAGCGCGGCGAGGTGCAGGGCATTTGCCAGTCGCTCTCCTCGCTGCGTGGCAGCCGCCCCGACTGGTTCGAATCCGGCAAGCTGAAAGTGCTGTTCAACACCGAGCGCAATGCGGTGCCCGGTCTGAACGCGCCAACAGTGTTCGATTTCACCAAGACCGACGAGCAGCGAAAGATTCTTGCGCTTTACACCTCAAGCGTTGAATTCGGCCGGCCAATCGTGGCGCCTCCGAACGTGCCGAAAGAGCGCGTTGAAGCGTTGCGCAAGGCTTTGGCCGACACGCTGAAGGATCCGGAATTGCTCGAAGAGGCAAAAAAGCAAGGAATGGAAATGACTTACGTATCGGGCGAAGAACTCGAAAAGCTGATCGCCGATCTGATGAGCACGCCGGCGGAGATCGTGGACAAGATGCGCGAGATGACGAAATGAAAGCCATGCGCATCCTATTCCTGAACCAGGCGCCGAAGAATCAGGCCTACGACGTGGCTACTATCGAGGCCCAGCTCAACAGCTATGCATCGCCCGGCACCAAAGTGGAGATCGGCTTCCCCGACGACTATGAGGGATCCCAGCTATTCGACACCATAGGCAAGCAAAGCGCGCTGAACGGTCTACATCACATGATGGAGGCCCCGAGCATCATTCGGAAAATTTTCTGGGCGGCGCAGAACGGCTACAACGCGGTGATCTCCAGCAACACCTTCGACCCAGGCGTCGACGGCGGCCGGCTGGCCGTGGACATTCCCGTGATCGGCCTGTTGCGAACTTCAATGCACGCCGCGCTGACGCTTGCCGACAAGGTGGGCATCACCGTGCCGCTGGCGCCGCACGTCCCTTATACCTGGCGGATCCTCCGCACCTATGGCCTCGATCGCTTTGTGTCAGACATCAAGCCGATCGGGGTCTACGGCAAGGACATAAAGGAGCGCAAGGAGGAGATCTTCGGCATCACCGAACGGCTCATCCGCTCGCTGATCGACGATACGGGAGCGGAAATCATCCTGCCGCTCGGAGGCGCGCTCATTCCTTATGTTGTCGATCCGGACGATCTCGCCAAAGCCACCGGCGTGCAGGTGCTCAACACCAAGGCAATCGGCATCCGCTTCGCCGAGATGTGCGTAGCCTTTGGCATGACGCAGAGCGCGATCACTTATCCTCGGCCGAAGCTCGATTATTCCGATTTCGTCAAGCGCGTCTGACAACGCCGCGCCGGAGTTCATTGGCCCGAGCGCCGGTCGTTCCGCACCACCAAGGCGTCCAGCGCGACGCCGCCTCGCTGCCGAAGCAGAAATGGATTCACGTCGATGGACGCGATGCGGTCGCCGGCGTCGAGAACGAGGTTGGACAGTCCCACCAGGGCTGCGACCAGCGCATCGCAGTCGAGCGCCGGACGCCCCCGATATCCTTTGACCAAGACCCCTGCCCGGGTGCGTCCGATTAACGCCAGCGCACGCGAAGCATCGAGCGGCGGCGGCGCCAACGCCACATCCTTCAGCAGTTCGAGGTCCACACCGCCGGTGCCGAACAAAATGACGGGTCCCATTTCCGGATCGCGCGTTGTGCCGAGGACGAGTTCCAGGCCGCCGGCGGCCTGTTCTGCGATCAGCACGCCGTCGAGCTTTGGCTTCGCCGGATGATGCGCGATCGCCTGTTTGATGTCCCGGAAGGCGTTTCGCACGGCGTCGGCGGAGTTCAGGTCGAGGATAACGCCGCCGGCATCTGACTTGTGCGGCAAAGCTGCACTTACCGCCTTGGCCACTACGGGAAAGCCGATGCCCTCCGCGATCCGCGCGGCCTGCTCCGCATCGGTGGCAATTTGCTCGCGCACGCTCATGATTCCATAGGCCGCAAGCAGGCGCTTGGAATCGACTTCGTTCAGGGTCTGCGCCGGCCCGGGCTTGAGCAAGTCGTCCAGCAGCGCGCGGGTCGCCTGCGACGAAGCAGGACGTGAAAGGGGCGCCGTCCTCGGGATCATCAGGTTCGACGTAATCGACCGCAGGGTCCGCAGCGATTTATCCATCTCCTGCAAGAAGGCGACATTCGCGAGCTCGCCGCGCAGTTCCCGGCTGTAGTCGGTAAGGCCGTGGCTGATCATGGTGATGTAGACAACCGGCTTATCCGAAGCTGCTGCCAGTGCGTTGACGCCGCGCAGATAGCTGTCCTTGATTTTTGACGCCGGTGCGCGTGGGAGCTCTTCCTGCAGGAGCAAGATGTCGATTGCCGGGTCGTCCAGCATCGCCTTGACGGACCGCAGGTAAGTGTCGCCGCCCGTCACCGCAGTGAAGCCGGCATCGAGCGGATTGCCAACAATGGTGCCGACCGCGAGTCCATCCTCAAGCTTGGCGCGCGTGGCGGCGCCAAGTTCGGCGAATTCCAGTCCATGCGAGGTAGCCAAATCGAGCAGCAGGCCGCGCATGCCGCCGGAAAACGTAATGGCGCCGAGCTTCGGGCCGCGCGGCGGCCGCGCGTGAACGAAAAACTCCACCGCCTCGACCACGTCATCCAGATTCCGCAAGCGGATCGCGCCGGCTTCGCCCGCTACTGCATCGAAAGCCTGCATCGAGCCGGCAAGCGCCCCGGTATGAGCCATCGCCGCGGCGCGGCCGGCATCGGATGCACCCAGCTTGACCACCAGCACCGGCTTTCCGGCAGCCTTGGCCGCACGGCAGGCCGACAAAAAGTTTTCCGGATCGTGCACCGCTTCGAGGTACGAAACGATCACCTTGGTCGCGGGATCTTCCGCGAAATAGCGGATGTAATCGGCCGTGGTGAGGTTCATTTCGTTGCCGCTGGTCACGAGCGCGCCGGTATAGAGGCCGCGCTCCTCGAGCGTGCGCTTGACCGCCATCAACAACCCGCCAGATTGGCCTACGATTGCCACCGGTCCAGGCTCCAGCCGGTGCGCGCGGTCATCTGGCATAGTCACCATGCTGTTCGCCGCGTTGAAATTGCCGAGGCAGTTAGGGCCGGATATCGCTAGCCCTGTTTCGTCGAGCGCACGCTGGAGCTCCGCCGTGAGTTCGGCAGCCCCCTCGTCCGTCACCTCGCCAAAACCGGAGGTCATAACGGTTGCGCTCCGCGCGCCTGCGCGCGCGGCGTCACGCAGCGCTTCGGCAACGAAGCGCGCGGGGATCAGGATGATGACGTGGTCCGGGCGTTCCGGCAGTTCGCCGAAGCTGCGGTAGCAGCGCGTATCCCAAACGGTATCGCGGGTCGGATTCATCGGGAATACCGCACCCTTGAACCCATAACGGTCGAGATTGCGCCACACCCGTTGCGGCCAATTTCCTGGCTTGTCGGTCGCTCCAAGGATGACGATGTTGCGCGGATTGAGCAGCGCGCGGACCTGCGCTGTCCGGTCCGCCGCAGCTCCACCTGCTTGTGCTGTGGCGCGCTTATCGACGCCCTCAAAACCCATGGCGTATCCCGTGATGCGAGGCCGCCGCGTTACCGCGGTCAATCTCGCTTAAAGTCACCATGCCCGGGCTTGAAAGTCTTATCGTCGAGAAACTGTTTCATCGCCTTCTGGCGGCCGCCCTCCGGGTCGACGTGCTTGAGCGCGTCGCTCTTGCAGTTCAGGTAGTCCGCCGCCTGGTCTTTAGACATCCGACGGACGGTTCTGATGCACTCCTTGGTGTAGCGGATGGCCTGCGGGCTCTTGATTTCCAACTTGCGTGCAAATGCCAGCGTCTCCTCACGCAGTTGCTCGGCCGGAAACGACCGGTTCACGAACTTCATCGCCGCGGCTTCCTTGCCGGAAAATTTGTCGCCGGTGACCGCGTAATAAAGCGCGTCACGATAGCCCATGACTTCTGTCACGGCCCAGGCAACGAGGCCGCCTGGAATGATGCCCCAATTGACTTCAGACAAACCGAAACTCGCGTCATCTGCGGCAAACGCAAAATCGCAGGCAATCACCGGCGTGAAGGCGCCGCCAAAACAATAGCCGTGCACCATTGCTATCGTTGGCTTCGGAAACGTCGAGAGACGCTCCCAGCGCCATGATTGCGCGGCCCTTCGCGCCTTGGCCCGCGCCTTCGGATCGTTCTCCGTGCCGCGAAAATAGAGTTTAAGATCCTGGCCCGCGCAGAAGTTACCGCCCGCCCCTGTGATCACGACAACTTTGGTCTGGTCGTCCATCTCTGCCCAATCGAGCGCATCTCCCATGTCAACGTGAAGCTGCGGACTCATAGCGTTTCGCTTTTCGGGGCGATTCAAAATGATAAAGGTGGTAGCGCCGTCGCGCTCAATCTTAACGTTCTCAAGCTCTATTGCCGCCGCCGGCGCCGCTGGCTGCTTTGCTATCGCGCTCTCGCTCATTGATGTCTCCGATTATTCTTGATGTATTTAAGCGTACCTTAAATATGGCATCGTCTAGAGGCCAACAAAATCCGTCATCGGCCGATCTTCTCCAGGCTTCGGTTTCTCGTAGAGCCAGCCCTCCATCCGTGAAACCGCGCCCTCTTTGGCGAGCGTCGCCTCATATTCCTGCCGGATGTACGGATCCTCTTCGTCATAGGGGATGGCGGAGCCGCCGTCCCTGATATCGATTGCGCCCAGATCCTTCTGCTTCTCGCCCGGGCGGCCGGGCTTGCGTGAGCGCGAGTTGTTGGCGCCGAACCAGGCAGTCAGCCGCAGTGCTTCCTTGCTGGTGCCGAAATGCTGGTGAAACCAGTCCCCGCTCATGGGCGCGGCACTGACCATTCCAACCGGCTCGTAATCGACGCGGAAGACCTGGTCCGCCTTCCCGTCCCGCCAGGGCGTGGGCCCAATATCCGACGGCCAGGTATAGGTATATCCCTTCCCCTTGACGCAAATGAGCACGGCGGCAGACGCATGCTTGTGCGCTTTGGAATAGCGTCCGGTCTCGTGCTGCCCGATCCACATATAGAAACGGTTGCCCGCCATATGCGGCTCGATGCGGCGATATCCCGGTGAGCGCCGGTTATCGAGCGGAAGCTCGCATTTGACGATGTCGGGAACGATGTTGGTACGGCGCATCGCCAGCCCGCGCACCGGATCGGGCGCGAGATCGTCCTTGGGCTTGAAGTAATCCTGGCTGCCGTCGAACCGGTCCGTGAACACGTAGCCGTTGTTGAATACGAAATCGTTGTTGTCATAGAGATTCATTGCCGGCGGCGCCGTCGTGCCGCCGAGCAGGAGCGCCGGCGAAGAAGAGGCATTCACAATGCGATGGTAGGTGTTCAACGGAATCGCAAAGAGCGATCCTTTTTGCCATTCGAAGACGTGCTTCTTTCCATCCTCCTGCCAGACCTCCGTAGTGCCGCGGCCTTCGACCACCAAATATTGCTCTTCATACAGGTGCTTCTCGACATTCAGCGCGCCGGCGCCGGGCACTTCGACCACATAAGATCCCCAAAGGCCTTCGGTCCCCCAGAGCTGGATGAATGATCCCTTTCCGCCCATGCGCTTCCATGGCTTCAGCGGAAGATCCTGCACCTTGCTCACGCCAACCGCGCGGACGATCGGTATCTCCTGCTCCTCCATGAATTTGTCGTAAGGCGTGGTGACGCGCTTGAACGTGCCAAGCCCTGCCTTCTGGTTGCCGCTTGGCTCGTGCCAATGATCCTGGCTGGTGGTGTCATGCATCCTTTGTTCCTTCGTTCATTGGCCGGCAGCGCCGGAAACGTCACGCTTGCAGCAACCCAATCTATTCTTTCGGCTCAAGATAGAGTTCGGGCTCCATGCGAGAAGCCGTTCCTTCCTTTGCCAGCGTCTCCTCGAATTCCTTCCTGATGGCGGGATCCTCTTCATGATAGGGGATCGCGCTGCCACCCTTCTTCAAATCGATCGCGCCATAATCCATCAGCTGCTCGCCCGGTACGCCAGCCCTGTTGGCCCGCTGGTTATTCGCGCCGTGCCAGGCCATCAGCCGCAATCCGCCTTTGCTGACCCCGAAATGCTGATGAAACCAATCACCGTTCATGGGCGCGGCGGAGACCATGCCGACCGGCTCGTAATCCTGGCGAAGCACCTTGTCGGCATGTCCGTCCTTCCACGGCGTCGGGCCAAGGGTTGCCGGCCAAGTGTAAGTATAGCCTTTTCCCTTGATGCATATCAGCACCGCCGCCGAGGCGTGCTTGTGCGCCTTCGAATACCGGCCGGTTTCATGCTCGGCGAGCCAGACATAAAAGCGGCTGCCTGCCATATTCGGCTCGACCCGCCGGTATCCGGGCGAGCGCCTGTTGTCGAGCGGCAGCTCGGCTTGCCGAATATCAGGCATGAAGTTGGTGCGTCGCATGGCGAGACCGCGGATCGGATCAGGCTCCAGATCGTCTTTCGGTTTGAAGAAGTCGGCGGCGCCGGAATACCGGTTGGTGAAATTGAACGGGCAGTTGAACACGAATTCCAGACTGTCCACGAGGTTCATCATCGGCGGAGCGGTCGTGCCGCACAACAGCAGCGCCGGTGAATTCGTGGCGTTCACGATCCGGTGGTAGGCGTTCAATGGAATTGAGAACATCGAAAACGGCTGCCACTCGAAGGCTTGCGGCTTGCTCTGCCCTTCCTGCCAAACCTCCGTGCTGCCGCGGCCCTCAACGACGAGGACATATTTCTCATACATATGGCGCTCGACGTTCAGCGCGCCGGCTGCCGGCACCTCCACAACGTAACTGCCCCAGAGCCCTTCCGTGCCGTAGAGCTGGATGTAACTGCCCCGCCCTCCCAGCCGCTTCCATGGCGCGAGCGGCAGGTCCTGAACCCGCCGGACGCCGATGCCGCGATAAACCGGTATGCCCTCGGCGTCCATGAACCGGTCGTAGGGCAGCGGTTGGCGCTTGAACTTGCCGTAACCCGCCGTCTCCTTTCCTGTCGGTTCATGCCAATGAACCTGCGTGGGATTGTCATGCATTAAATAACCTCTCCAGGATGCAGGCAGCGTCCGATGTGCCGCCCTCAACCTGGGGACCTGTCGGCGACAAGCGCCTTATAGCGCTTGATGACGGATTCCGGGGTCTTCGCCAGCTGGGCCACCAATTCTGCGATGGTTTTTCCGTCTTTCGGGGTGAACTCCAGTTTCTGTTTGATCATCTCTGCCTGGAACTCCGGATCGTTCATTGTGTCCTGGAAGGCCTTTTGCATGATCGCAACGCGATCCGGCGGTACTCCGGGTGGCAGCGCGAAAGGATAACCGATCATGAGAGGGGCCTCCACGAATTCGATCATCGCGAGCTGTTCCGGGGTCTTGGCGAGTTCACGCGCCGTCGGCACGTCCGTCAACGCCGGATGCCTGCCCGTGCGCCCGAACTGAATCATCGGGCGTGCGATGTTCTTCTCGAGCCAATAGGGCTTTCGTGCCAGCAGGGTCTGATAGCCAATGGTATGCCCGTCGACTTCGCCATTTTCGAACGCGATGTCGAGATTATCCCCAGTGTAGCCGTGGATGATCTTTAAGTTCAGTCCGAGCGCTTCGTTGATAACTTCGATGGGCGCTGCGCCAATATTTCCCACGTTCAAAGGCGGATTAGCCTTTCGCATCGCCTCGACATCCGTTTGAGGAAGCTTGCCCCGAACGACGAACAGATAAGCGTTGTCAGTATAGCTTGCGGTGGTGCCGAGCCAATTGAACTCCTCGGACTTGTATCTCGCCTGCTCGTTGCCGAGTATGGGAAGCAGAACGGTATAGCGGTTGAACAAGCCGAACGCCGTTCCGTCCTTGTCGGCGATGTTGTACAAGTGATTTGTAGCCGCGATGCCGTTGCCCGCCGGCATGTTTGTGACAATAATATTGGGATTGCCGGGTATATGCTTTGGCATATGCCGCGCAAGAGTCCGCGCATTCAGATTATACCCGCCTGTTGGGGAGCCGCCGACAATAAGCTTTATGGTTTTGCCGCGGTAGAAGTCCTCCTGGGCAAAGCTCGGTGAGAGCAACAGGCAAGAGGTAAGCCCCGCGAGTGACAGCGTTCGCAACATACTCCTCAGCATCGATTTCCTCCTCATGCCGACATGAACGGCTTCTGCCGCCACAGCCATCTTTCTTTTTTGAAAGCGTATTTGCGGGTCGCAAATTGTCAATCGACTTGGTCGCATTTGCGGGTTCGGCGGCACCACTTTCTCGTCATCGCTTTTTGGTCTAGCCGGCACCGTCCCTGGGATGCACGGGGGACTGGCGGCGCCATTTCATTTCTGTTTTAATTCTCGCAAGTGAGGGCGCCGACGAACAAAGATCCTCACCAATTGCCGTAAGAACAACGGCGGGAGGATCTCATGCTCAGAATCATGTCCGCCGCATCCGCGATTGTTGGCGTCGTTTTGATTGCCGGTTGGCTCCCCATGCAGACCGCCGCCGCGCAAGGCCAACTGCCGGCGCAGCTCGCCGATGATCCGATCGCCAAGGCTCTGGGCCCGGCTGTCATCAACGCGGCGCTTAAAGAGGGCACCGTCAACCTCTACTCCGGGACAACGACACGCGATTTCCTCCAGAATGGCGGCCAGGCAAGGTTCGAGAAACGGTTCGGCATCAAGATCAAGCCACTGACCTCTGAGCTACGCAAGCTGGTTGACCGCATCCGCACCGAGATTTCGGTCGGCAGGGTCGTCGCCGATATTTTCGAGGGCAACGACCAGTACATGCTGGAGCTGCATAGACTGGACGCGCTGGTCAAATGGAAGCCACCGGCTCCCGAGCTTGACCGCATCAATAAGGAGTCGTTTGTCGTCGAACCGGCCGGTTTCTGGTGGCCGACGCACGTCAGTGCGCAGGGGCTGGTGGTCAACCCCAACCTGGTCGATCCGAAGGAGATCAGCTCCTATTGGGACGTCATCAATCCGAAGTTCAAGGGCAAGGTGGCAATTCGCGACCCGCGTTCGTCGGGAGGCGGTGCCTGGCACATGCTCGGCATCCAGAACACGCCGGGGCTGGGGCCGGACTATATCGTGAAGCTCAAGGGCACGGTCGAACCGTTCATCTTGTCGGGCGGCTCCAACGTGATCCGTGACGCAGTGGTCCGCGGTCAGTTCGCCATAGGCTTCTCCGGTCGCGGTGACTTCTTCGAGAATCTGCCGAAGGGCGCACCCCTGGCATGGGTCGTCCCGAAGGAGGGGCTGGCCTGGACCCCGTCCTCGATTGCGCTGATCAACGGCGCGCCGAACCCAAATGCTGCGAAGGTGTTCATCACCTGGCTCTACGAGGTGGAGCAGATGCAGTTATGGACCAATCAGGGCCGGCCTATCCCGCATCCGGACATCAAGTCCCCTACCCCGGAAATGAGCCTCGCCGGAGTGACTCTGATGCCGCGCATCCCCGACGAGCAACTCGACCAGCCGAACTTCTTCTTCAAGGAGATGGAGAAGGTGTTCGGCATCCGCTGACGCCCAGGAACAATCGTGCCAGACATCGCGCTCGACAACCTTTCCAAGAGCTTCGGGACTTTGGTTGCCGTCGACGGCGCGACGCTCACGGCGGCTGACGGCGAGCTATTGACGCTGCTCGGTCCCTCCGGCTGCGGCAAGACCACCACTTTGCGCATGATCGCCGGACTCGAGGAGCCGAGCGGCGGCAGCATCCGCATTGGGGAACGCACCGTCTACGACCGCGCGCGCGGGATCGACGTGCCGGCCGAGATGCGCCACCTCGGAATGGTTTTCCAGTCCTACGCGATCTGGCCCCACATGACGGTGGCGGAGAACATCGCCTATCCCCTGCGTATGCGGCGCGTCGGACGCGCGGGACGGCGGGAGCTCGTCGATAAAGTGCTCGATCTCGTCGGCCTCACCGGGCTCGGCGACAAGCCATCGACCTTGTTGTCAGGCGGCCAGCAGCAGCGCGTCGCATTGGCGCGTGCGCTGGTGTTCGAGCCCGCGCTGCTGCTGCTCGATGAGCCATTGTCCAACCTCGACGCCAAGCTGCGCGAGCAGATGCGCTTCGAACTCCGGATCATGCAGCAGCGGGTCGGCCTCACCGCGGTCTACGTGACGCATGACCAGGAGGAGGCATTGACGCTGTCGGACCGGCTGGTTGTGATGAACCACGGCGAGATCGAGCAGATCGGCACACCGATCGAGGTCTACGAGCATCCGGCGACCCGCTTCGTCGCCCAGTTCATCGGCAAGGGGAACATGATCGACGTTGCCAGCGGCGTGGACTGGCAGCCATCCGGCGCGCGGCTGACGCTGCTTTCCGCCGGCGGCACGACGGAAGTGCACATTCCGTCCAGTTCGATCCGCACCGAGCCTGCGCGCAAAGCAACGGCGGCAACCAACGGCAAGCCAACGCCCGCGGCCAGCCTGTTCGTGCGGCCGGAGAAGGTCGAGATCGGAAACGGCACAAGAGCCGGGGCCAAATCGGCGCAAGCCGTGCAATTGGCCGGTCGCGTACTCGGGCGAGCTTACGTCGGCAATCGTGCCGAATATCTGGTGATGATCAACGACGCCACCTCGCTGAAAGTGGAAGCCTCGACCGATGTGACAGTCGGCGCCGGATCCGACGTGATGCTCTCGATTGCTCCGGAAGATATGGTCCTCTACCGGCCGAGCCCGCAATGAACGCTCCGACCGCGATTGCCGCAACGCCGGGCACGCAGGCGGGGGCTGGGCGCGCGGTCGGCGTCGGGGTGCTGCGAGCACCCTGGGTTGGGCGCCTCGGTATTCCGCCGGTGGTGTTCTATGCGCTGCTTGCCGCGCTTCTCGTGGTGCTCGTGCTTTATCCATTCGCGGTATTGCTCACGTCGAGCTTTTTCACCGGGCAACCAGGCCGGCTCGGCAGCTTCACCCTCGCCAATTACGCCGTCTGGCTTGGCTCCTGGGATCTGTTGCCGATCATGCTCAACAGCATGATTTTCTCCGCCTCACGGCTGGTGATCGCGCTGTTCTTCGCCCTGCTGTTCGCCTGGGCGGTAGCGCGCACCAATGTGCCGTTCGCAGGCCTGATGGGCTGGATGATACCGATTCCGTTTTTCATCCCAGACCTGCTGACCGGCTTCGGTTGGCTGATGCTCGGCAACCCGCAGAACGGGATCATTAATCAGATGGCGCAGCAGTTTTTTGGCGCCCAGGGGCCGATCATCAACCTTTACGGCTGGGGCGGTCTGATTTTCCATGCTTCGCTGAATACGATCTCATTTATGTTTCTGATGCTGGTCGGATTCTTCAAGCAAATGGACGCGTCCTACGAGGAGGCGGCGACCACGCTGGGGGCGAACAAGCTCAGGGTGATGATAACCATCACCTTCCCGATGCTGGCGCCGGCGATCCTCAGCATCTCGCTGCTGGTCTTCATCCACGGGCTTGAATCGTTCGAGAATCCGTTGCTGTTCGGCAACCCCGGCGGCGTTTACGTATTCGCCAACGAGATCTACCGGATGCTGTCTTACCGCCACCCGCCGGAATACGGTGCGGCGACGGCACTCTCGGTGATCCTGATCGTGGTAACCTTCGCGCTGCTCGTTGTGCAGTGGCGCAAGCTCGGCGGGCGGCGGTTCACGGTGATAACCGGAAAGGGCTACCGGCCGACGCGGCTGCGCCTGCCCGGCGCGTTGCGCTGGGGTATCTTCGCGCTCTTCGTCATTTATTTCCTGCTGGCGGTCGTGATCCCGATTGGACAGATCGTGTTCAACTCGTTCTTTGAGATATTCGGTCTTTATGGCTGGCAATATGTGACGTTGAAGAACTGGGCCAACGTGATCAACAACAGCCGCGCCCTGAACGGTCTCAAAAACACGATCATCTACGCCACGCTCGCCGCCTCCGCCGTCGTCGTCATCGGCGGCCTTGTCGGATATATCCGGGTGCGCACGCGGCACTGGCTCGGCTACGCGCTCGAATTGATGGCATGGGCGCCCTGGACGCTGCCGGGGGTGGTGATGGGGCTCGCCCTGCTCTGGGCCTGGGCGCTGCCGCCGCAACCCTTCAACCTCTACGGCACCGCGCTCGTCATCATCATCGGATTCATCGTCAAGGGTTTGCCGCTCGGGGCGGCTACGATGCAGTCGGCGGTGCACCAGATCAGCATGGAACTGGAGGAATCATCCCGCGTGCACGGCGGTTCCTGGCTGCGCACGGTCCGCCATATCCTGGCGCCTCTGCTGCGCCGCGGCGCGCTCGCTGCTTTCGTCATCGTCTTCGCGATTGCATCGCGCGATCTCACCATCCCGCTGCTGCTTTACCGCGACGACACCGAAACCCTCACCGTGACGCTGCTGCATTATTACGAGACCGGCGACATGGGGACCTTGGCGGCTACCTCGCTCATTCAGCTCGCTCTCGTGATGATGCTGCTGGGGCTCGACCGCATCACGCGCGAGAAAGAGGACTGAAAAAGGATACCTAACCCATGGCATCGCCCTCCAGGCAAACCCTTCCCGACAGCGGCCCGAGCGAGCTCAGGATCAAGGACGTCATCGTCCACAAGCTGCGGCTGCCGTACCGGAGCGTGGTCAATTTCCGCTCGGTCACCCAGGATCGCGGCGAGTATGTGCTGATCCGCATTGTCGCCGGCGATGGCAAGGAGGGTGTTGCGGAAGCGGTGTGCCGTCCCGAGCAGCATGGCGAGGATGCCGCGGGGGTCGCCAAATCGATCGATACATTGTTCAAGCCGCGGCTGCTCGGGCTCGATCCGCTCGCGCATCTGGCCGCGCTCGCGGCCATCGGCCACGTCAAATTCTGCCGCACGGAAAAGGCTCTGATCGACATCGCGCTGTGGGACCTCAAAGGCAAGATCCTGAATCAGCCAGTATGGCGGCTGCTTGGTGCGGCCAAGCCAAAGCCGGTTCCGCTGACTTGGCTCGTGCACGGCAAAACCACCCGCGAGGCGATGGTCGCGGATGCACTGCGCCAGCACGAGGCGCGTGGCTATAACTCGATGAAGTTGAAGACCTGGAAGCGCAGTATGGAGGACGTGCGGTTGGTCGAGGACGTGCGTAAGGCGCTCGGAGACGACGCTTTCCTCTATGTCGACGGCAACGGCAGCTATACCGAAGGCGAGGCGCGAACGATCCTGGCGCGGGTTGCCGACTACAACGTCACCTTCATCGAGGAACCTTGCAAATTTTCCGACCCGCTTCGGCAAGCCGCTTTCGCGCCACACCTGCCGATCCCGCTGCTCGGCGATCAATGCCTGCAATCGCTCGAGGACGTTCAGCTCCACATCCGGCTCGGTGCGGTGGGCGCCGTCAGCATCAAGCTCCGTCGCACCGGCTTCACGCAATCGCTGAAGATCGCGGCGCTGGCGGAGGCGGCGGGCTTGCCGGTAGTGATCGGCACCGACTCCGAGAGCCGGATCGGGTCGCTGTCGCGTATGCATTTGCGGGCGGCGCTGCCCTGGCTGGCCCCCTACCCGGCCGAGACGCATTTTTTCGACAAGCTCACCGACGACGCTTTTGCCGGCGAATTTCAATTCAGTGACGGCACGCTTACGCCGACAGACGCGCCGGGATTTGGCGCGGAGATCGATCACGCAAAACTAAAAACCTTCGCCTTTTGAGGGACCGCCGCTGATGGCCTACGATGCTGCCAAGGGAAATTTCCGTGTCGCGCTTGCCGGCGATTGCATGCTGACGCGGCGGCTCTCGGTGTTTGACGAGCCAGCGTTTCTTGCCTTGCGCGACCTGTTCCGGAAATGCGATGCGGGCTTCGTCAACCTGGAGTCTGTCGTGCGGCGGCCGGACGAAGGCACACCGGGTGTCACGCGCGGCACCTACATGACGACGCCTCCGGAGCTGCTCTCCGATCTGTCCTGGCTCGGCGTCAACATGGTGTCGACGGCCAACAATCACGCTTACGACTACGGCGAAGGCGGGCTGATGGCCACAGTCCGACATCTGGAGCAAGCCGGGATCATGTTTGCCGGCAGCGGCCAGAACCTGGCAGAAGCGCGGCGGCCCGGCTATCTCGATACCCGCGCCGGCCGCGTGGCGCTGATCGCGACGACGGCAACCTACCGCCCGTGGAATGCGGCGAGTCCGCAGCGGCCGGACATGCGCGGGCGGCCCGGCATCAATCCGCTCAATTCAGAGACGACCTATACCGTTGACGATGCCGCCTTCCAGGCCTTGCAGAGGATGTCCGAGGGTCTCGGCTTTGAACAGACCCGCAAGCGCAACCGCACGCATTTCTACTCCGATGCGGAAGCGCCCGAGGAAGCCAGCGGCGAGTTGCAGATATTCGGGACGCGCGTCGCCAAGGCCGAAACATTCGGCGCGACCAGCAGCGCGGATATCGCCGATGTCGAGGACAACCTGCGCTGGATTAAGGAAGCGCGGCGGCAAGCCGACTGGGTACTGGTCAGCTTCCACAACCATCAGTTCGCGCACAAAAGCGTCGCCTCTGCTGCGACCAAGATCGACCTCAAGGAGCCGGCGGATTTCGTGCCGGCCTTCGCGCGGCAGTGCATCGACGCGGGCGCCGACATTTTCGTCGGGCACGGCTCGCATACCCCGCTCGGCGTCGAGATCTACCAGGGCAAGCCGATCCTCTACTCGGTCGGAAATTTCATTTTCCAGAACGAAAGCGTGCGCAGCTTCCCGGCGGAAGCCTACGCGCGCTTCGGGCTTGGTCACGACGCCACCCCGAGCGATTTTCTCGACGCCCGCACCGGCGGCGGCAGCAAGGGCCACATCGCCCACGCCGGCTTTTGGGAGAATATCGCGGTGACCTGCGAGTTCAGACATGGCGCCGCCGCCGAGATCCGGATCCATCCCATCGAGCAGGGCTTCGGGGCGTCGCTCGGACAACGCGGCCGCCCGATGCTCGCGACCGGCGCCATCGCGGACCGCGTAATTGACCGCGTGGCGGAGTTGTCGCGGATCTATGGCGTTGAGGTTCGTAACGATAATGGAATTGGCGTCATCGCGATCGGCGAAAAGCGCTGAACCCACAGCGATCAGGAACGCTCATCGCGACTGCGCAACGGAGGCGCAACAATGATGAGGCGTTTTGCTCTGCTGCTAGTGGTCACCCTGTTGCCGGCGAGCACGGCGGCACAGAACGCCGCGTGGAAAAGCTCCTGGGAGGAGACGCTGGCCGCAGCGCGGGAGGAAGGCAAGGTAGTGATTTCAGGCCCACCCGTACCGGAACTCCGCCAGGCATTACCGGCAGCCTTCAAGGCGCGCTATGGCATCGCGGTTGAGTATATCGCGGCACGCGGCGGCACGGAGGCGGCGGCGCGGATGCGCGCCGAACGCCAGGCCGGCATTCATTACGTCGATATCGTCTTTGCCGGCATTCAGGGCATGGCCCTGGTCTTCCATCGCGAGAAGATGCTGCAACCGCTGAAGCCGGCGCTGCAATTGCCGGAAGTCCTCGACGGCAAGAATTGGAAAAAGGGCAAGCTCTGGTTCGCCGATCCCGAGGAGCAATACATCCTCCGGCTTTCCAACTCCGTCACGACGATGTTCCACATCAACACCAGCCAGGTGAAACCGGAAGAGATTCGGTCCGTGAAGGACCTGCTCAATCCCAAATGGAAAGGGAAGATAGCCCTGCAGGATCCGACGATATCGGGCAGCGGCAGCAATCAGGCCGCGCATCTTCACCTGCAGCATGGCGATGATTTTATCAGACAGCTTTACGTAGAGCAGAAGCCGATTATCAGCCGGGACACGCGGCTGATCACCGACGGTCTCGCGCGTGGTACTTATGCCATTACGCTCGGCGCCCAGGACGCTAAAGTGGAAACGCTCCGCAAGGAGGGGGTGCCGGTTTCAATCCTGGAGAATCTTACCGACCTTTACAGCGAGATATCCGCGAGTTTCGGACAGGTCGCGATCATGGACAGCGCTCCGCACCCGAACGCAGCCAAGGTATTCGTGAACTGGATCGCCTCCAAGGAGGGCAACGAGGTGTTCAACCGCGCCGTGGGCACGGTTCCAACACGCAACGACATCGACGAAAGCCATCTGCCGCCGGAAATTATTCCAAAGGAAGGCGTGCAGTATTTCGATACTTACGACTGGGAGTTCACGGTCACCCAGAAAGAAAAGGTGCGTCAGCGCATCAAGGAGCTGCTGGCAGCGCAGTGAGCCTGTCCGCGGCGTGGCTGCGGATGGAGTGCTACACCAGTTGACGACTTTCTTGCGGGGTTAGAATGACTTTAATGCTGTCCAACGACGACGCTGCGAAGGCGTTGACTATGTCAATACCATCGCAGTGCTTGAGCAATTGTATCAGGACTTGGGCGCTGGAGGCGCCGATTATCGGGGCCGCGCGGATCTCTTCGCGCCCACCATAGCGGAAATCTGGGCCAATCTGCCGGCAGCGCATCAGTTCAAGACGTTGCTGCGCGGCCGAACCGTTGACATAATCGGCCACATCAGCCCTTGAGCACCGTTTGTTCGCGCCGGAGAAGGCGTTTCAAGAGCCGCCAACCGGGCGCAAGGACGAACCCGACCACGGG
>DASSPI010000009.1:0-11460 GCA_035699705.1 Xanthobacteraceae bacterium | reverse complement strand
ACTCGGACTGCTCCCTTTCCCATCCGAACTCGGGTTTACCCGAGTTCGGCATTAATGAGTGGCCAAGTCGGATATGTCCGACTTGGCTGGGGAGAGGGTTGGGGTGAGGGCGTTCGGATCCATCGATACGCTGTAACCTCTCATCCGGATCGCTTTGCGATCCGGCCTCGCCCTATGGGAGAGGTGAAGCAGGCTGACTTTCTTCAATGACCACGCAGCGCGTCACCATCTACACCGATGGCGCCTGCTCCGGGAATCCGGGTCCGGGCGGCTGGGGCGCGGTGCTCACCTTCGGCGATCGCGAGAGGGAGCTGAAGGGCGGCGAGCAACTCACCACCAACAACCGCATGGAGCTGATGGCGGCGATCTCGGCGCTGGAGGCGTTGAAATTTCCCTGCGTCGTGGACCTGCATACCGACAGCCAGTATCTGCGTAACGGCATCATGACGTGGATCAAGACCTGGAAAAAGAATGGCTGGCGCACGTCTGACAAGAAGCCGGTCAAGAATGTCGATCTCTGGCAGCGGCTCGACGAGGCGCTGAAGCATCATCAGGTGCATTGGCACTGGGTGAAGGGCCACGCCGGCCACAGCATGAACGAGCGCGCGGACCAGCTGGCGCGCGACGCCATCGTGGCGATCCGCGCCGGCGCGCTGGGGGCGTTGGATCGCAATCCGGGAGCGTGAATGTTTCCGGGCATCCACGTCTCGTCTTAACATAGAAGCAAGAACGTGGATGGCCGGGACAAGCCCGGCCATGACGCTCAATCGTTGCCGTGCCGGCTAAATCTGCGCCGCCAGGGCCTCGCCGCTCGACACCTCGAATTTGCCCGGTTCTTCCACGTTGATCTTTTTCACCACGCCGTCGTCCACCAGCATGGAATAGCGCCGCGAGCGCACGCCCATGCCGTTGCCCGTCAGGTCGAGAGACAGATCGATGGCCTTGGCGAAATCCGCGTTGCCGTCGGCGAGGAACTCCACCCCTTCTGCATTGCTGGCTTTCTTCCAGGCGTCCAGCACCGAAGCGTCATTCACCGCGGTCACTGCGATGCTGTCCACGCCTTTGGCCCTCAGCGCCGCCACGTTCTGCACGATGGTCGGCATATGCTGCTTGTGGCAGGTGCCGGTGAAGGCGCCGGGCACGGCAAACAGCGCGACTTTCTTTCCCTTGAAAATATCGTCAGTGGTCTTCCATGCCGGTCCTTCGGCCGTGGTGACGCGGAATTTCGCATTGGGCAGCCGATCGCCGACTTTGATGGGCATGATGTTCCTCTCTCTGGTGTGGGTGGTGGTTTGCTTGAGACTTATCGTAATGCGGAGCGGAATTTAGTCGAGGTGGCTCGTGACTTCGATCGCGTTGTTGCCGGCGACCAGGGTGAGTTTGATCTGAGCGCCTGCGACGCTGGAGCCGGGCGGCACCCCGTCGACGTCAAAGGCGAAGCGCCGTGTTCCGTCCGGTCCACTTTCCACCGGCTCGGGCAAGGGCAAGGCCCATTGCGGTGCCGGACCTTCGGCGAAGAGATCGACCTCGGCCCCATTGGGCGCGGTCACGTCGATGATCACCCGCTGACGGGAAGCGATGGTTTCGCGGCGCAAGGCCCGCACCGAAAGCGGCCCCGGCTCACCGAGCGCGGCGGGTTTCGGCACGCGCAGTTCGGCGGCCGTGACGGCGGCGTCTTCGCTCGATGGGCCGCCGGTGAGGTGCAATTGCGCCTTGCCGCTCGCTGGAATGCAGATCTTCTCGCAGACGCCGTACTCCGCCTTCAGCCGCAGCGTCACCGGCTGGCGCGCGTCCTGCGCCGTGACCCGCAAGGGAAAAACCACCTCGCCGGTGTAACCGATGGAATGGCCGCCGGCGCCATCGGCAAAACGCCGCGGCACCGGCCAGAGCACGGTAACCGATTTCACATTTTCAGAACCGGTGAAATCGAATGTCGGCGGCAGGCCGGAATCTCCCGCATAGCGCCAATAGGTCTTCCAGCCCGGATCGACGCGCATCGCAATGCCGGCCCGCAGCACGGGCATGCCGCTCTCGCTGGACCCTGCAATCAGCCGCAAGGCGGAGCGCTGATCGGCATCCCAGGACGAGGCATCGTCCGCGCGGCCGGCGCCCGCCGCTCCCAGCAGCAGGACGAGCGACAATGGCGCCGCCCGGTACAGGCGGCGCAATCGGGTTGCTATCGAACAAACAGGATGGGGCATGGTTTTTGAATAGTAACACGAATTACGCGGCCAAACACGAACCCGCGGCTGTGTACGGAACGGAAACATTGCTTCGGCCGCGGGATTGCTTGGTAACATATGGGCGTGAAACTTTATCGGCCGAGATTCGTTCACAAAGCTGGTATCATCGGGTAACCTTTTTGTATGCGGCCACCTCGTTTGCCCTCGGATAAAAATCCAACGCGCGGCTATCTGGACGGCCAGATGCTGATCGCGATGCCGGCGATGAATGACGAGCGCTTCGCCCGCAGCGTCATCTATGTCTGTGCGCATTCCTCCGACGGGGCGATGGGAATCGTCGTCAATCATCCGGTGGCGAACATCAATTTCCCCGACCTGCTGGTGAAGCTCGAGGTCATTCCCCCGGCCGAACGCATCCAGCTGCCCCCACGCGCGGGCTCGGTGAAGGTGCTCAAGGGCGGGCCGGTGGAAACCGAGCGCGGCTTCGTGCTGCACTCGAGCGACTTCTTCATGGACAATTCGACGCTGCCGATCGACGACGGCGTCTTTCTCACCTGGACGCTCGATATCCTGAAAGCGATCGCGCGCGGCGACGGCCCCGCCAGCGCCATCCTCGCGCTCGGCTATGCCGGCTGGGGCGCGGGACAACTGGAAAACGAGATCCAACAGAATGGCTGGCTGCATTGCGCCGCCGATCCCGAACTCATCTTCGGCAGCGATACGGATCGCAAATACGAGAAGGCGCTGCGCAAGATCGGCATCGATCTCGGCATGCTGTCGAGCGAATCCGGGCACGCGTAGCAAACCTGTGACCGATTCCGCAAAATGAGAAGAGGCTACCGCGCCATTTCCATCCGGTCGGCGGTAAGCAGTTCGGTGGCCCGGTCTGCCGTCATCGGCTCGCCAAAGACATAGCCCTGCGCATATTCGCAGCCGAGCTGGTAGAGCTCCACCGCATCGCTGTCGCTCTCCGCGCCTTCCGCCACCACTTCCATGCCGAGATCGTGCGCGAGCGCGATGATCGAGCGCAGGATCACCGGGCGCGTGCCGCGCGCCGTGGTGCGCACGAAGGACTGGTCGATCTTGATGGTGTCGAAGGGGAAGCGCTGCAGATAGGCGAGCGAGGAGTGCCCGGTGCCGAAATCGTCGAGCGCCAGGCCGGCGCCGAGCTCGCGGATGCGCGTCAGGATCTGCGCGGCGTGTTCGGGATTTTCCATCACCAGCGACTCGGTGAGCTCGAGCTTGAGCGTGCCGCGCGCCAGGCCGGAACGCCCAAGCACCGTGCGCAGGTCGTGGATGAGATCGTGCCTCAACAGCTGCCGGGAGGAGACATTGACGCTCACGAACACCGGATCGCGCTGGCGCACCCCGCGCTGCCAGACGCTCAATTGCCGGGCCGCGCGCTCCAGCGCGAACAGCCCGAGGTCGACGATCAGGCCGATTTCCTCGGCGATGCTGATGAATTCGGCCGGCGACATGCGGCCCATCTTGGGATGATCCCAGCGCGCCAGCGCCTCGAAGCCGGCGATGGAACGGTCCTCCAGCCGGATGATCGGCTGGTACAGCAGCGTGATTTCGTCCCGCTCGAGCGCGCGCCGCAGATCGGATTCCAAGGTGAGCCGGTCTGTCTTGCGCGCGCGCATGGCCGGCCTGAACACTTCGATGCGGTCGCCGCCGATGCGCTTGGAATGATACATCGCGAGCTCGGCGTCCTTCAGCACTTCCTCGGTGCGATGCGGCTGGTCGTCGGCCAGGGCAATGCCGATCGAGGCGGTGAGGAAAATCTCGCGGTCGTTGAGCGTGATCGGCGCGCGCAGGGCGCGGCGCAGCGTTTCCGCAAAAGCGCTGACGCGGCTCGGTTCGCGTTCGGACAACAGGATCAACGCAAACTGGTCGCCGGAAATCCGCGCCAGCGTGTCCTGCGGCTTCAGCAGCCGGCCGAGCCGGCGTGCGAGCGTGAGCAGAATGGAATCGCCAACCGCGATGCCGACGGAATCGTTCACCTGCTTGAAGCGGTCGAGGTCGAGCACCAGGACCGAGGGACGGATCGCGGTGTCGGCGCGCGCAAATCCGAGCACCGCCTCCAGCCGGTCGATGAACAGCTCGCGGTTGGGCAGTCCGGTGAGATTGTCGTGCACCGCGTCGTGCAGGAGACGTTCTTCCGCGGTCTTGAATTCGGTCACGTCGGTCAAGGTGCCGACCAGCCGCACCACCTCGCCATCGGAGCCGACCACCGGCCGGGCCTTGAGCGCGAACCAAAGATAATGCCCGTCCGGCGTGTGCAGACGGAATTCCTGCATCAGGCGGCCGCGGCGCTGCTCCAGCACGCTGTCGAGCGAGGCGCGGAAGCGGTCGCGGTCGAGCGGATGCAGCACGTCCAGCCAGCCTGCGGCCGGGCCTTCCAGCGTTCCGCGCTTGAGCCCCAACAGCTGCTCGGTTTCCGGACTGGTATAGACCTTGTCGGCCGAGACATCCCAATCCCAGATCATGTCGCCGGCGCCGGTGAGCGCCAGCGCCCGGCGTTCGACGTCGGAAACGACGCCGTGGCCGATGCCGCCGGAGAAGGCGTGCTGCATCACGGTGAAGCCGATCAGCATCACGATCAGCACCAGGCCGCCGAGCAGCGCGGGTCCCACGATGTCATTGGTCATGCTGCCGGTCACGGTCAGCCCTGCGGCCAAGACCCAGACCAGGAACAGGAACCAGGTCGGGATCAGCAACACCGCGCGGTCGAAGCCGTGCGTGGAAAGATAGATCACCAGCCCGAAACCGAGCACGGCGATCAGCGCCAGCGAGACGCGCGCGATGCCGGAGGCCACCGCGGGGTCGAACAGCGCGAGCCCAACCAGCGCGGTGAGAAAGACCAGCCAGCCGAAGGTGATGTGCGCATAGCGCACATGCCAGCGATTGAGATTGAGATAGGCGAACATGAAGACCAGCAGCGTCGCCGCCAGGATCGCCTCGCCGGAAGCGCGCCAGATCCGCTCGCTCGCCGCGGAAAGATCGAACACCTTGCCCCAGAAGCCGAAGTCGATGCCGATATAGACCAGCACCGCCCAGCTCAACGCCGCGGCGGCCGGGAACATCACGCTGCCCTTCACCACGAACAGGATGGTCAGGAACAGCGCCAGCAAGCCGGCAATGCCGATGACGATGCCGTGGTAGAGCGTGAGGCTGTTGACCTTGTCCTTGTAGGCATCGGGTTGCCACAGATAGATCTGCGGCAGCTTGTCGGTGCGCAGCTCCGCGACGAAGGTGAGCACCGCGCCGGGATCCAGTGTGATGCGGAAGATGTCGGCGGTGGCGCTGTCCTGCCGCTCCGGCGGCTCGCCGCTGGAGAGAATATAGACCACGCGCGAGAGCCCAAGATCGGGCCAGAGCAGGCCGGAGCCGACCATGCGGTAATGCGGCACGACGATCAGGCGGTCCATCTGTTCATCGCTGGAATTTGCCAGCGCGAAGACCGCCCAGTTGGTATTGCCTTCGCGCGCCGGCACCTGAATGCGGCGCACGATGCCGTCGGGGCCGGGCGCCGCGGCCACCTGGATGCGGTCGACTTCAGTCTTGTGGCGTTCCACCACGGCGGTGAGATCGATCGCGGCGGCGTCGGGACGCACACTCACCGCATCCACCGCTTGCGCGGCGGTGGCGCCGATCAGTAAGGCGATGATGATCGCCACTGGTTGAGCGGCGCGAAGAAAACGCAAATCTGGACCTCCCCTCCCGGCAGACCGGTTGTTCTTGTCTGCTATCTACCCCCAGGACCGGGGCCGGGCCAGCCGACACAACTTAACCGACTTTACGCCGATTTCGGGGCTCTTGGTCACGTCTGCGCGCCATGGTTGACGGGGCCCGCCAAGGCCTTTTTGCAGCTTGAGAATCGCGCGGGAAATCAAGTCGTTAGCACAATCTTGCCGATATGCGCACTGGACTCCATGCGGGCATGGGCGGCGCGCGCCTCGCGCAGCGCAAAGCTGCTGTCCATGACCGGCTTCACCCGTCCCGCCGTGAGCAGCGGCAGCACCTTGGCCTCGATCGCGCCGGCGATCGCGTTCTTGTCCTCCACCGAGCGAGATCGCAGGGTCGAACCGGTGTGATGCAGGCGCTTCAGCATGATCCGGCGGAAATCGACGGTGGCTTTGGGCGAGCCCTGGAACGCGATCTGCACGATCCGGCCTTCGACCGCGGCGGCTTCGTAATTGCGCTCGATATAGTCGCCGCCGATCATGTCGAGGATCACGTCGGCGCCTTTGCCGCCGGTCGCGGTCTTGGTCATGGCGACAAAGTCTTCGGTCTTGTAATTGATCGCGACATCGGCGCCGAGCTTGCGTGCGGCCTCGCATTTTTCCGGCGAACCGGCGGTGGTGATGACTTTCGCCCCAAAGGCTTTGGCGAGCTGGATGGCGGCGGTGCCGATCCCCGAGGTGCCGCCGTGCACCAGCAGCGTCTCGCCGCTTTTCAGCGCGCCACGCTCGAACACATTGTGCCAGACGGTGAAGAAGGTCTCCGGAACCGCGGCGGCTTCCGCCATCGAAAAATTCTGCGGCACCGGAAGCGCATGGCCTTCATGCGCCAGACAAAACTCCGCGTAGCCGCCGCCGATCACCAGCGCCATGACCTTGTCGCCCAGCTTCCAGCGCGTGACGCTATCGCCCAGCGCCACCACCTCGCCGGCGATTTCGAGACCGGGAATGTCAGGCGCGCCCTTCGGCGGCGGATACAGTCCCTGCCGCTGCATCACGTCGGGACGGTTGACGCCCGCGGCAGCGACTTTCACCAAGATCTCGTCCGGTCCGGGCTGCGGTACCGGACGTTCCTCTGGAACCAGGGCTTCCGGGCCGCCCGGGGCGCTGATGGCGATGGCGGTCATGTGCGGGGGAAACGGATTCATGCGGTTTCTTTAGTCGCCCAAGGCGTGTGTGACAACCGCCGGCGCGGCCGCTAAAATTCGCTGCACAGGAGGCGCCGATGCCAGCAATCGACGACGAAGACCGGCCGAAAAAGAAGATCGTGCACGAGATCGGGCAGGATCTGGCATTGCTCTCGCTCGGCGAATTGAATGACCGCATCGCGCTCCTGCGCGAGGAGATCGCGCGCTTGGAGGCGGTGGCTTCCAGCAAAAAAGTTTCGCGCGACGTGGCGGCGCAATTTTTCAAAAAGTAGCGCCACCGAAAAATCTGCAATCGCGCGCAAACCCTTAAGGTGTCGTTAAGCTTTCTCATACATTACTTAAATGGTCCAAATTTTGGACGTTGAGTGGCTCCTGTCCACTCTGTTTGACGCCTCCCTGTTATCACCTTCGAGCCGCCGGCAACGGCGGCTCTTTTTTATGCCTTGCCCAGCGGCTCTTTTTGTGCCTGTCCCATTTCGGGCCAGTCGGGGATTGCGGCGCTTCTCTGGCAACTATGTCGCCATCTTTAACGGCCTAGTTCTGGACTCCTGCGCCTCGCCCGGGCCATGCTGCCACCCTGGGCGTATGGGTGAGGCGTAAAATGTTCGACAAATCCGCCAATGAAGCGGGGCCGGTCTCCTTTGGCGAGCGGCTGGCCAATTCAGACGTCTTTGCCGCGTTGTTTCGCGACGGCATGGCTTTGGTGGAGGAAACCGCCAGCTATCTGGACGGCCCGGGCCGTACGGAGTCGAAGAGATTGGAGCGCAGCGCGGCCCTCGCCTATGCCACCGAAAGCATGCGGCTCACCACCCGGCTGATGCAGCTCGCCTCCTGGCTCCTGCTGCATCGCGCGGTGAAGGAAGGCGAGATGTCGCTTGCCCAGGCCAGCAAGGAAAAAGCCAAGGTGAAGCTGTCCTCGGTGCGCGCCAGCGACGAGCAGGCCGTCAAGCTGTTGCCGGTCAAACTGCAGGAGCTGATCGACCGCTCCGGCCAGCTGGAATTCAAGGTGCGCCGCCTCGACGCCACGATCCATGCCGCTCCCGCGCCGGATACGCCGGGTGGCAGCAATCCGGTGGAGCGCCAGATCGGCCTGCTCAAGGCCGCCTTCGAGCAGGACGTGGTTTAATTCCGAATGCCGTATTCCTTTCCCCTCTTCCTTGCGGGAGAAGGAAAGGAAAAGAAAAACCCCGCCGAAGCGGGGTTTTTGCATTCCGTGACGCGCGCTTACTTCTTGGTGCCGATTCCGGCGAACTTCTTCTGGAAGCGCGAAAGACGCCCGCCGCGGTCGAGCAGCTGCTGCGTCCCGCCGGTCCAGGCCGGGTGCGATTTCGGGTCGATATCGAGATTCATCACATCGCCCGGCTTGCCCCAGGTGGTGCGGGTGGTGAATTCGGTTCCATCGGTCATGATGACCTTGATGGTGTGGTAGTTCGGATGCGTGTCGGCCTTCATAGCTTTGCTCCCGCGCGTCCTTGAAACCGCGCTGTTTTTCCGTCGTGTCTCGCTGGATTGCGGGCTCTATAACCCAGCTTTGGCGCTGAAACAAGCCGAACAGGGCTCGATTGCCAAGCCCGGCCGCGCGCGATCAGCAAAAGTGGGAACCGGTTTTGCGTCCGATCGCGCGCTAACTTATTAATATGGCGCATGATCTTTTCGGCGAACCGGTCTCCACTTCGCCGGATTATGCGCTCCGGGGCATTGTCCGGCCGGCCGCAAAGCGGCGGAACGAAAGGCTTATGACGCGATGAGTACCGCCGGGGCTGAAGAAAAGCACGACCGCGCCGCGCGCCGGCTGCGGCCCCTGGCGTCGCTCCTGCCTTATGTGGTGCGTTACCGCGGCCGGGCCCTGGCGGCCCTCGCGGCGCTGATCGTCGCCGCCCTCGCCACCCTGGCGGTGCCGCTCGCGGTGCGGCGGATGATCGATGTCGGCTTTTCCGCCGCCAATACCTCGCTGATCGACAATTATTTTCTGGTGATGCTCGCGGTGGTCGCGGTGCTGGCCGCCGCCAGCGCCACGCGCTTTTACCTCGTGACCACGCTCGGCGAGCGCATCGTCGCCGACTTGCGCGAGGACGTCTTCGCCCATCTCACCCGGCTGTCGGCGGCCTTCTTCGATCAGGCGAAAACCGGCGAGGTGGTCTCGCGGCTCACCGCCGACACCACGCAGATCAAGTCCGCGGTCGGCGCTTCGGTCTCGATCGCGCTCCGCAATCTCGTGCTGTTCGTCGGCGCCGCCGCCATGATGGTGGTGACCAGCCCGCGCTTGTCGACCTTCGTGCTCGCCGCCATTCCCGTGATCGTGCTGCCGCTCGTCGGTTTCGGCCGGGCGGTGCGCCGCCGCTCGCGCCTGGCGCAGGACACGCTCGCCGATGCCTCGGGCTATGCCACCGAATTGATCGGCGCGGTGCGCGTGTTGCAGGCCTTCACCAACGAGCCGCTGGCGCATCGGCGTTTCGGCGCGGCGGTGGAGCGCGCCTATGCGGCGGCGGTGGAATCCACCCGCGCCCGCGCGGTGCTCAC
This sequence comes from Xanthobacteraceae bacterium, assembly GCA_035699705.1. Lineage (GTDB taxonomy): Bacteria > Pseudomonadota > Alphaproteobacteria > Rhizobiales > Xanthobacteraceae > CANKHA01. The sequence continues at coordinate 1,866 of DASSPI010000009.1, read as the reverse complement.
CGCCTTCGCGATCTTCATGGTGTTCGGCAGCGTGGTGGTTGTGCTCTGGGTCGGCGCGCAAGACGTGTTGAGCGGCGCCATCACGGCGGGCCGTCTCGGCCAATTCCTGCTTTATGCCGTGCTGGCGGCGAGCGCGCTCGGCGAGCTCTCGCAAGTCTGGGGCGAGATCACCCAGGCGGCCGGCGCGGCGGAGCGGCTGTTCGAGATATTGGCGATGCGGCCGGGGGTGAATGCGCCGGCACGGCCGGTGCCACTGCCGGCGCCCGCGCGCGGGGAGGTCGCCTTCGATCAGGTGAACTTCCATTACCCGACCCGGCAGGACGCGCCGGTGCTGAGCGGCGTCAGCTTCCGGGTGCAGCCGGGAGAGAAGGTCGCCATCGTCGGTCCCTCCGGCGCCGGCAAAAGCACGATCTTCCACCTGCTGCTGCGCTTCTACGACCCCTTGTCCGGCAGCGTGAGGTTCGACGGCGTGCGGGTAGCCGAGGCCGATCCGGTGGAACTGCGCCGGCGCATCGCGCTGGTGCCGCAGGACGCGGTGATCTTCGCCGCCACCGCGCGCGAGAACATCCGCTTCGGCCGCCCGGACGCGAGCGATCAGGAAGTGGAGCGGGCGGCTGAGATCGCGCTGGCGGCGGAATTCATCCAGCGCATGCCGCAGCAATACGACACGCCGGTGGGCGAGCGCGGCATCATGCTGTCGGGCGGCCAGCGCCAGCGCATTGCCATTGCGCGCGCGATTTTGCGCGATGCGCCGCTGCTGCTGCTCGACGAAGCCACCTCCGCGCTCGATGCCGAAAGCGAAACATTGGTGCGGACCGCGCTGGAGCGTCTGATGCAGCATCGCACCACGCTGGTGATCGCGCACCGGCTGGCGACCGTGCTCACCTGCGACCGCATCCTGGTGATGGAGCATGGCCGCCTGGTCGAGCAGGGCACGCATGAAAGCCTGGTGGCGCAGGATGGGCTTTACGCGCGGCTGGCGAAATTGCAGTTCGAGGCGGCGTAGCTGAGTTGTCGTCCCCGTAAAGGCGGGGGACCCATAACCCCAGTCTATCCGTATCTTGGGCGCTGCGATTATGGATCCCGGCCCTCGCGGAGCGCGGCCGGGATGACAGTCATGTCGGCCGCCATTTCATCCAGTAAGTCAGCCGCCCGGAAGAATTCTTGTCCTCGCCGGCGATGGCAAAACCCTGCTTCTGGTAGAAGCGGATGGCGCGGGCATTGTCCTGATTGACCTGCAGATCGAGCCCGCGTGGCGACAGCCGCCGCGCTTCGGCCAGCAGCGCTTCCGCCGTGCCGGAGCCCCAGGCTTCCGGCGCGACCACGATCTGGTCGAGATAAAGCGTCTTCGGATCGACCGTGACGAAGCCGGTCATGGCGCCGGCTTTTTCCGCAACGACGATCCGCGTCTGCGGCACCAGTTCGTTGCGCCAACGTCCACGCCACCAGTCCAGGCGCGCGGCAAAATCAATGTCGGGATAGGTCTGCTGCCAGGTTCGCAGCCAGAGCGCGATCGCCGCGTCTTCGTCGGCGGGCGTGTAGGGGCGGAGCATGAAGGATGAATCAGCCATCGTTCCGGCGAGTGTAGCATCGGTCGTCATGGCCGGGCTTGTTCCGGCCATCCACGTCCTGCTTTTTTGCTGAGCGTGGGTGCCCGGCACCGCAGACAAGTTTACGCAGTCTGCTCAAGCTAGACTGCGTGCCCGGCATGACGGTCGAGAGGCTTGCAGCTCCGCTCACCGCTCCGTCAGCTTCAGTTCGATGCGCCGGTTGCGGCTATAGGCGGCCTCGCTGGGCGCGGGATCCAGCGGCTGGAATTCGCCGAAGCCGGCGGCCACCAGGTGCTGCGGCGAGACGCCCTTGCTG
>DASSPI010000008.1:0-3234 GCA_035699705.1 Xanthobacteraceae bacterium | reverse complement strand
GACTTTGTCCTTCGCCAAGGAGCTCGACGACGATATCGCGATGCCGGACCCGAACGGCCGTACTTATATCAGGCGGCGGCCCTTCGGAGTCGTGGTGTCGATCGTGCCGTGGAATTCCCCGGTCTCGCTTGCCTTCTCGCAGATCGTCAGCGCCTTGCTCGCGGGCAATTCCGTCGTGCTGAAGCCGCCGGAAAGCTGCCCGCTGGCGCTGATCGAGACGGTGAAGCTGGCGGCGCAGGGCTTGCCGCCGGGCCTGCTGAATGTCGTCACCGGACTGCCGGGCGAGATCGGCGAGCGGCTGACCACGCATCCTGACGTGGGCAAGATCGGCTTCACCGGCTCGATCCCGTCCGCGCGCAAGATCATGGCGAATGCCGCGGGCACCATCAAAGGCGTCACGCTCGAACTCGGCGGCAACGACCCCGCGCTGGTGCTCGACGATTCCGTCCTGTCCGACGAGATCATGCAGCGGATGGTCACCACCATCTATCGCATGAGCGGTCAGGTCTGCATGGCGGTGAAGCGCATCTATGTGCCGGCGAAGCTGCAGGATCAATTCATCGAGGCTTACACAAAGAGCGCCGCCCGTGTCGTCGTCGGCGACGGGCTCGATCCGGCGGTGACCATGGGCCCGCAGCACGCGAAGGCAGGGCAGCAGCGCGGCCTCGATATCGTGGCAGAAGCGAAGCAGCGCGGCGCCAATGTCATCAACGTCGGCAGCGTGAAGGACGAGGCGGTGTTCCGCGAAGGCTATTTCATGCAGCCGTCGGTGGTAACAGACGTGCCGGACGACACGCGCCTCGTGCAGGAGGAGCAGTTCTGTCCGGCGGTGCCGGTCCTCGCCTATGACGATCTCGACGACGCGATCGCCCGCGCCAACGACACGATCTATGGGCTGGGCGCCTCGGTCTGGGGCAAGGACGCCGACCGGGCGCTCGAGATCGGTGCGCGCCTTGAAGCCGGGACGATCTGGGTGAACACCCACGGCACCGACCATATCAATCGCATGGCGCCTTACGGCGGTATCAAGCAAAGCGGCATCGGCCGTCGGGCCGGGCTTGACGGCATCCTGGAATATTCCCAGAGCCAGACCTTCACATCCTACGAGCCGCCGGCGAAGAGCTGACGGGAAAAGCGGTCAAACAATAAGGGGTCATGTCATGAACGAAGCTGTCCGCTCCACCAAACTGCAGGACATGCCGATGCTGATCGGCGGCAAGCTGGTCGGCAGCGAAAGCGGCCGCTGGATGGAATCCGTCAATCCGGCCACCGAAGAGGTCATCGGCCGCACCCCGGAAGGTACCGCCAGGGACGTCAATATGGCGGTGGAGGCGGCGGAAAAGGCGCAGCCGGAATGGGCCGCGCTGCCGATTTCCAGGCGCGCCGACTATCTGCACAAGCTGTCGGACGGCATGGCCAAGCGCGCCGACGAGATTTTGCGCGTCGAGGTGATGGATACCGGCAACACCATCTTCAAGATGCGCGACGACGTCGGCAAGGCGATCGGCCAGCTCAAATTCTTCGCCGGGCTCGGTTATGAGATGAAGGGTCAGAGCGTTCCCTCGACGCCCACTAACATGCACTTCACGCTGCGCGAGCCCTATGGCGTGGTCGGACGCATCATTCCGTTCAACCATCCGATCAGCTTTGCCGCCTCGCGCATGGCGGCGCCGCTGATCGCCGGCAATACCATCGTGGAGAAGCCGTCGGAGCAGAGCCCACTGTCGGCATCGATCCTGGCGGAGATCGCCGCGGAAGTGATGCCGCCCGGCGTCGTCAATATCGTCACTGGGCATGGCCGCGAAGCCGGCGACGCGCTGGTGCGCCATCCGCGTGTCAAGCGCATTGCCTTCATCGGTTCGGTGCAGACCGGCATGGCGATCCAGCGCTCGGCGGCGGAAGTTGCGGTCAAGCACGTCACGCTGGAATTGGGCGGCAAAAATCCGATGATCGTCTTCCCGGATGCCGATTACGAGAAGGCGCTGGCGGGCGCCGTCGGCGGCATGAACTTCGCGTGGTCGGGTCAGTCCTGCGGCTCGACCTCACGTTTGTTCATCCACGAGTCGTTGTACGATCAATTCCTTGCGGACCTCGTTGCGAAGGTCAGCAAGCTCAAGCTCGGCGATCCGCTCGCGGAAGACAGCAAAATGGGCCCAATGAATTCGAAAGCCCAGTACGAGAAGGTCATGCATTACATCAAGGCGGGCAAGGAAGACGGCGCGCGCCTGATGACGGGCGGCAAACGGCCGGACGGTGAATTATTCAAGAAGGGCTACTGGATCGAGCCGACGGTGTTCGCCGACGTGAAGCGCGGGATGCGCATCGCGCAAGAGGAAATCTTCGGCCCGGTGCTTTCCGTGTTCAAGTGGAAGGATGCCGACGAGGTGATCGAGGTCGCCAACTCAACCGAATACGGCCTGACCGCGGCGATCTGGACCCGCGACATCAACACCGCCATGACCACCGCGCGCAAAGTGCAGTCCGGTCACATCTGGATCAACGGGGTCTCCGGCCACTTCAAGGGCATGCCGTTCGGCGGCTTCAAGAACTCGGGCATAGGACGCGAGGAAGGGCTGGAAGAGTTGCTTTCCTATACGGAAGAAAAAGCCATCCACATTATGCTGTAAGGTTCAGGCGGCAGCCGCTTTTGCTTGCGGCCGTTCATCCTGTAGATAACCGGGAATTGCCTTGTGCGCGCGTCGGTGACGCGCGCACAGCTTTGATGAACCAACGGCCGAAAGCCCAAAAGGAAGACATTGAAAGAGACACTCCGGCCATCTGTCCTGTCCCACCGCCCGTTTCTGCTTTTCTGGCTGGGGCGGATCATCTCGGTCCTCGCCTATCAAATGACGATGGTGGCGCTGGCCTGGCAGCTTTACGACCTCACCGATAGCGCGCTGGCGCTCGGCCTTGTCGGCCTTGCGCAATTCTTTCCACTTGTCCTGTTTACGCTGCCCGTCGGGCATGTGTCCGACCGTTACGACCGCCGGCTGGTCGTTCGTCTTTGCCAGTGGGGGTCGAGTGCGGCCGTTTTGCTTCTGTTTGCCGGGTCTCTCGCCGGCTGGCTCGACAGCTACGCGATTTACGCAGTGGTGTTTGTGCTCGCAAGCGTGCGCGCCTTCGAAATGCCGACGATGAACGCAATGGTGCCGAACCTCGTGCCGGCGGACGACGTGCCTCGCGCGATGGCCTGGTTCACGTCCGCCAACAAGACTGCGACGATCATCGGCCCGG
>DASSPI010000007.1:0-9101 GCA_035699705.1 Xanthobacteraceae bacterium | reverse complement strand
ACGCAATTTCATCCTCCAGCACGCTGCCGTCGTCAAAGGTAACGACAACGCGCCCGCCGAATGCCATCTCGCTCGCATCCCTGCTATGATAGCGCCTTGTCCACTCTGGATCCTCCACCGTACGGATCTTCTGCCATAAGGCGATCGTATCGGGGCGCTTTGCGCGCTCTGGCGCGTAGGATCGCACATGGTGCCAACCGCGGTCTTGGAGTGCTACCGCGAAGATATACATGATCGAGTGGTCGAGCGTTTCCCGGCTCGCAGTCGGGTCCATTTTTTGCGGATCATTGGCGCCGGTACCGATGACAAAATGGGTATGGTGGCTGGTAAGGATCGTGATGTCCCGTATCCGATCCGTATTTCCGATAGCCGGCGCCATGCGACGCGCAAGATCAATCAGCGCCTGACTTTGATATTCGGCGGAATGCTCTTTGGTGTAGGTCTGGAGAATGGCGCGCTTGGGCTCGCCCGGCTCGGGTAACGGGATCTGGTATTCCGCGTTCGGTCCTTCAAGCATCCACGCGATAAAACCATCTTCGCCCTCGTAAATAGGCGAAGGTGACTCCTCACCTCGCATCGCGCGATCGATCGATTCAATAGCCATTTTGCCGGCAAAGGCCGGTGCGTATGCCTTCCAGCTCGAAATAGCGCCCTTGCGCGATTGACGCGTCGTCGTGGTGACATGCAGCGCTTGCTGCACAGCCTGGTAGATAGTCTCGACAGAGAGGCCGAGCGCTGCCCCGATACCGGCCGCAGCAGATGGGCCGAGATGCGCAATGTGATCGATCTTATGCTCGTGCAGGCAAATGCCCGTCACGAGATCGACCTGAATCTCGTAAGCGGCCGCGATCCCGCGCACCAGATCAGCGCCGGAGCGGCCGCAATGCTGCGCCGTCGCGAGAAGCGCCGGGATGTTGTCGGCAGGGTGCGAATAGTCGGCCGCGAGAAACGTATCGTGAAAGTCAAGTTCGCGGACCGCCACGCCGTTCGCCCAGGCCGCCCACTCCGGAGAAATACGGTGGAGCTGCGGCAAGCCGAAAATGGTCGCCCCAGGCTTTAGAACATGGGGGGAAGCTTGAGCGCGCGCCGCAGCTACCGGAGCGCGCGCGAGCGAGGCAGCCGCTACGGCCGCATTGTCGATGATACGATTGCCGATCATTTCGAGGACGTCGGATTCGACCGGAACGGGATCGCACGCCACCGCTGCGATTTTCCAGGCGAGCTGTTCTTCGCGCGGAAGAACTTCAATCGACTTGTAAGTCCGGACTTTGTGCACCTTCATCCCGACACATCCTTGCAGCCTGCTTCCGTATCAGATAGGCGCTGCGGCTCATACAGTGCGCCACGCCAGCTAAGATCGTAAACTATACGGAGGGCTAAGACGTTATGCTGGGAAGAGCACGGCCGCATGGCTGGAGTAGTGGATGAGCGGTTATGAGGCCATCGTAGCCGGAGCCGGCCACAATGGCCTGACCTGCGCCGCTTATCTTGCCCGCGCGGGCTTGAAGGTCCGCGTGCTGGAGCGTCGCAAGGTGGTGGGAGGAGCCGCCGTCACGGAGGAGTAGTTTATCCGAACTTCCGGAATTCAGTGGCGGCTTACGCCGTTGGGCTGCTTTGCCCGGAGGTTATTCGCGATCTCAGGCTCCAAGGCTTATCGCCGTGTTCGTGGTTCCAGCCAGCCCGCGTCACGCATGACGTCGGTCCAACCAGAGCGGTCTATCGGCTTTTTACGATCGATCTTTTGACGCGACCTGATGCCGTTCGCATGCGCGCGTGATCTGTAATTGTCAGCGCCCGGCGCAGACACACGTTCCTTGATTTCCGGAAGCGTTTCGACTTTCACGGCTGGAGTTTCAGTTTCGGCAGGCGGAGGCTTTGCTCCGCGAGAGAGCAGCGGCCCTGGTGCCGCTTCCTGGTTGTACGCCTGCGGAACACTTGGCTTGGCCAGAGTCGGGTCCAATGGGCGCGCAGGAGGCAGGTCATTGGGGCGAGCTGCGGAGGCCTCTCCTTCACCGTCAGATGCGGTTCCAATCGTGGTCTCGTTCGACTGTGCACGCGAATTCGAAGGTCCCGCCCCTTCCGGTGTCGGCACTCCACGCCCGCCTGCTTCAGCCGCCCCGCCGTGAACTGGATCAGCCGCCGGTCCAGAGGCTTGGCGGAATTCCGGAACGGGCGCGAATGCGGCCCAAATTAAAGGGAGCATGACGCCAATACTCAATCCCACAACCAATAACAGACGCGGTAGCATCGCTACTCCATTGGGATCAGGGCTTGAGGTTAGGCGATAGCGGGCTGGAATTGGGAGCCGCCCGCCGTTTCCGGCTTGTGGATGGACCCCATGGTTGCCCGGAAATCCGGCGATTAGATGGGCGCCCGTGCGGTTCGCTAACCTCTACCGGCAGTTCGGCCCCGGCGGGAATGCTTCCCCGGCCGGCACGCAGCCAAACAGGGTGCTTCCGCCAGCCCCCCTTTGCGGCGCTAGCGGTGGATAGGGCTGGTTCCGGCCGCAAATGGCGCCGCGTGTCTTCTTGGCTGGTGCCGCCTCGGATCGCCCTCAAAACCGGAAGCCGCGAGGCGATTGATAGGTGTTTCTGCTCAATTGTCTCAAACATTCTCCTTCGACGTCATGCTTCGACAATCTGCGTTCTCTATCCGTTAAGCCGTTAGCTTCGGCTTCTCACTGCCTGAAAGCGGTTGGAGACAGGAAATGCCGGGTAGGACAGCAGAATCATTCGTGCAGGAAATTTGCAGGAAACTGCAAAGATTCCGCGCAGAAGAGCGCGGTAATATTGCAGTGATTTTTGCGATCGCGCTTGTCCCGATAGTGACGGGGATGGGAGCAGCAGTTGACTATTCACGTGCAAACGCCACGAAGGAAGCTGTGCAAGCGGCGCTCGATAGCGCGCTCCTCGCGGGGGCCAAAGACGGCAGTTCAAGCTGGACTACAATCGCGGGGAATGTCTTTAGCGTCAATTTTTCCTCAGAAGGCATTTCGGTTCCGACGCCGGCCTTCAGCAAGGACGAAAATTCCCTTTACGTCGGCAGCGTGACGGCATCCATACCTACGTCTTTGCTTGGCATCGTTGGGATCCATTCGGTGGGTGTGACTGCTACCGGGAAGGCAACGGCAGCTGAAGCGGATAACTCCTGCATTCTTACCCTCGATAAGGGACAGCCGAAGTCACATGTCTCGCTTGCACTCAATGGTGCGCCCGTCGTCAACCTGTCGGGCTGCTCGATCAGGTCGAATACCAGCGTGGACTGCAATGGCCACGACGGTAACCTGACAAAAACTTATGCTGGAGGTGGGGCAGCGGGCTGCAGCCGGCCGAATAACAATGCGCCGGTTGTGCCCGATACGTTCGCGGACTTGGCGAAAAATATCACCAGCATATGTGGCAGCGATAGGCCTGGCACCACTTGGAGCCCCGGTGTGCTCCCGATTGGAGCGGCCATTAAGACCGTCAATAAAACCGGCTACACCGAATACCACATTTGCGGCGATCTTACCTTATCCGGATCCGGCTATCTCACGGGCAGCGCGCCCGCCACGGACACCGTTATCGTAATTGAAAACGGCAGCCTCATTCTTGCTGACAAGGCAGCTATCAGCACCGTGCGGACGACAATCGTGCTGACCGGCGACAACAACTGGCCGGCGAAAATCGAGTTCCCGAATGGCGCCGGGAAGCAAGCCACCCTGTCTTTGTCGCCTCCAACCACCATAGGCAATCCGTGGCAGGCGGTATCGCTCTATTTGGATCCAAAATTGACCAGGTACGTGGACAACTCCTGGGGTCCGGGAGCTGCATTCAACGCGGACGGGCTCGTCTATCTCGGAACTTCCGATATTGTCACTGATGGGAATACGGCAAGTGCCAACTCGAAGTGCAGCAAGTTCGTTATGAACAGCTTCACCACCAATGGTCACGTAGAGCTCAACTTTGCCCAGCAGAATTGCGCCGCCATGGGCCTGAAGCAATGGGACGGTGTCGTCGTTCATCTGGTCAGGTAGAGGGATAGGCGGCAGCCGTCGATTCTTGTGACCGCGCCAATGCGTAGGGCAGCATCTATACGTCCCACGAAGGGTGCCGCCCAGCTTGTCACGCGGCGCGGATGCCAAGCTTCATTTTACCGACCCCTTCGATCTCGGCGATCATTGTGTCGCCGTCCACCAGCTTTCGCTGATGCGCGGGCGAGTCTGGGGTTCCGGTTGAGATCAGATCGCCGGGCTCGAGCGTGCAGACACGCGACAGGAAACTCACCAGTTCCGCCACCCCATTGATCATGGTTTCGGTGGTTGCGCTTTGGCGCAGCTCGCCGTTCACCCACAGGTTCAATTTCACCCGTTCTGGATGCGGAATTTCATCGCGGGTCGTTATGACCGGCCCAAACGGTGCGAACGTATCGTAGCCCTTGCGGATGCAGCGCATCGACCTGCCCGATGTCTCGGGGCCGTAGTTGCGCGCGGTAACGTCGAGCAGGATGGAGTAGCCAAAAATCGCCGACGGTGCCTGCTCGAGGGTGAGTCCGCGGCAGCGCTTGCCGATGACGACGCAGAGTTCGACCTCAGGAAAGACGCCTCCGGCGCCGTGGGGGATAACGATGCTGTCACCGGGCCCGATGATTGCGGAGGGTGGTTTCAGGAAGAGCGAGTGAAGGAGCTCTTCCTTTGTCAAAGTCGTCGCCTCGCCCCGGCTACTCCTGCCATCGGGGTCTTTTGCATTGACGCCGCGATAAAAGTTGCCGGCCGCGGCCCAAATCTTCGATGGCCTGGCAACCGGTGGCGCCAGTGTCTCAGACAATTCCATTGGATCGCCGGAGAATGTCAGCCCGGTCGGATTCTCTATCACGTCGATCATCGACGTCCGGTTGTTGACGACGCGATAGCCTTCTTTCGTCAGGCCGACCACTTGCCCTGTCTTCAAGGTCGCAAATCTCACTGTCACTCTCCCGTCCTTGGAATTTATACGACCGCCGTACTGTCCGATGCGGCGTGCTCGCCCGGACCCCCGCGAATGTGAGACCCGACCCCTGCTGCGGCGCCGGACACGACGACACAGCGGTCGATCGGCAGCTCGACATGGACCTCATCCCCCGCAGCGAACACGAACCGCGGGTGCTGCCGGCTCATGAGGACTTCACCGCGGATTTCGATTTCCAGCTCGACATTCTCACCGAGAAAGACGGGTCGGCGCACGCGGCCGGAAAACACGTTGGTGCGCCCCGCGGGCGGCGCCTCGGTCGAAATCTGCAAATCCTCAGGCCGGATGACGATGGAATCACCCAAGGCAATCTGCCGATTGCTTTCGACGTTTACGAGCACGGGCCCGATGGCCGTCTCGACCGAGATGACCCCCGTCCCGGTCTGCGCCGGAGCCCGTGCGATCGCAAGCAGGTTTGTCCGCCCAACGAACGTGGCAACGAATGTGGTGGCCGGCCGCGAGTAGATTTCGCGCGGGGCGCCCTGTTGAATCAAGGTGCCGGCATCCATCACGGCGATGGCATCCGACATGCTGAATGCCTCGGCCTGGTCATGCGTGACATAAAGCGTCGTCACCCCTGTGCGGAGCTGCATCGCGCGCAGCTCGCTGCGCATATGGTCGCGCAAGCCGGCATCAAGATTGGACAAGGGCTCATCGAGCAACAGCAGTTCCGGACGCGTGATCAGCGCGCGCGCAAGCGCCAGCCGCTGTTGCTGACCGCCGGACAGCTTCGTGGCGATGCGGCCGCCGAGCTGGTCCAGCCGGACCATCGCGAGCGCCTCCTCGACACGGGCGGCAATTTCCTTGCGTGAAAACCGATGCCGGCGGCGATTGGCGTGCAGCGGGAAGGCTACGTTCTGCGCCACCGTCATATGCGGCCAGATCGCGTAGTTTTGGAACACCATGCCGATATTGCGTTCCGACGCCGCTAAGAACGCGCCGGTCTCGGTATCGGCGAGCACGCGGCCACTGACCGCGACGGTGCCGCGATCGGCTCTCTCCAGGCCGGCGATACACCGCAGAGTCGTGCTTTTTCCGCAGCCCGATGGCCCGAGCAAAGTAAAGAACTGTCCCGGTTCAATCGTGAATGAGACGTCCTTGATGACGTGGACGACTTCTTGCCGCGATGCGAACGTCTTTTCGAGGTTCCTGACCGTCAGTTGCCCGGGACGGACCGGCTGTGGCAGTCCGTCCTGGTCTTTTAGCGGGAGGGAGGTCATTTCTTTGTCGCGACTGGGAACTTCCACGACGCGAAGATCTCCTTCTGCAGCGGTTCGATCATGTCGACATCGTCCCAGCCTACGAAGGCGATCTTCTTGCCCTCGACGAGCTTGTTGGGCAGCGAGCCGGCTTTGAAAACTGAGGCCTTGATGGGGCCTTCGCGGTCGAAGATTTCCTGAGCCTTGTCGCTCGAAGCGAACTCGATAAACAACAACGCCGTTGCCGGCATGGTTGTCTTTGCATTGATCGCCCAGATGTTGTTGAGCCGAACCGGGACGGGTTCGAGCAACACCGCGTGCACGTGCGGCGCCTTGCGCTGCTCGCGAATCCTGATCACCGAATGGTAGTGATTGAGCGAGCCCATGGCGTATTCGCCCGCGGCCATGGCGGTGATCGACCGCGTGGCGCCGGTCGTCCACACCGGTTTCTGCTCGGCGAGCTTTGTCGTGTAGTCGAGGACTTTTTCCTTGCCCCACACCACGGCGAGCGCGGCGAGGCCCGATGCCTGCGAGACATCGACCCAGATCTGCCCATTCTTCAGCTTCGGATTGAGCAGATCCTCATAGGACTTGGGAACGAGATCCTTCGGCAGGACCTTGTCATTGTACGACACACCGGCCAGCGCGCTGCCGAGGGCCGCCACATTCGGCTGCTTCGGGTTGATCATCTTGACGGGCAGATCGATGACCTTCTTCTCGGCCATGCCGAGAAGGTCCATCTTGTACAATTGCGGATAGTAGTTATCGAGGCCGAGCTCCTCCTCGAGGTGGACGACGTCGTTCTTGTGGGTCCCGGCCTGGAGCTCGAGCAGCACCCGGGAGTCGGAATTGCCCACGTCCTGCCCGACAACCTTGGCGAAGGGATATTTCTCGGTGAAAAGCTTGACGATCGCGTCGACGCCGGCCTGGGTCTGGGCGATGATCACATTGAGCGTGCCGGACTCCGCCTGGGCCGCCTTGACCAGCTCGTCATGGCTGGCATAGGTGGTGAAGCCGGCCGCATTCTTTTCCGCACTGTAGCTTGCCCCGGGCGCCAACAGCGCTGTGCTGCAGGCCGCGACGAGCAGGCATTTTAGCGCATTCATATCAACCTCCCTTGTTTTCTCGTTACGCCTTGTTGGTGCTATGCATTACCAGAATAGCCGCGCGCGATCATCTCCCTGGCCAGAAGGGTGAGCAGGGCCAGTCCAACGACCAGGACCACCCCCAGTGTCGATGCCATTGAGAAGTCCGCCTGACGCTCCCAATAGTCGTAAAGCGTAACAGAGATCAGCTCGTTTTGGGGCGTCGACATGAGCAGCGATACGTTCAGGTTGCGGAAGGCATTCGCCGCCACGAATATCCATCCGGCGACGAATGTCGGCAAAAGCAAGGGAAACAGAATGCGCGCGAGCACGCGCGCTTTCCTTGCCCCGCTCACATAAGCGGCTTCCTCCAGCGAAGCCTCGATCTGCGTCATCGCGGCGTTCGAGGTTCGGCTCGCGAAAGCGATAAACCGGGTCACCAGGGCCAGGGAAAGAACGACGAACCCCCCATACAGGCCCGTCCACTGCATCGCCGGCGACAGGTAGAACATGATCATGGCCACGGCCACGACCACGGCCGGAATGGCGTGCGGGATGAACGCTATCGAATCCAGGATGACCCGGCCAGGCACGCGCTGCCGGACAATCACCCAGGCGAGCAGAAAAGCTAGAACCATGGTTCCGCTCGCAACCCAGAACGCCACCCAGAGGGAGTTGCCTGCGGCGCGCAATACGCGCGCGTTGGAAAACAGCTGCTGGTAATTGGCAAGGGTCAGCTCGCTGAACATCTCCAGCGACGGCACCCGGTAATAAGGCAACAGCGAAGCCAGGAGCAGGATGAGCAGCGGCAACAGCACCGCCAGAAAGAAATAGAGGATTACGAGGGCAAGCGCGGGCCAGCGCATTCTGCCCAGCTCGATCTGCCGCGGCCTATAGGCCTTGCCTGTAATCGTGGCGAACTGGTTGGTTCGACGTAGGACGACGCGATGGTAGAGGACGACCAATACCACCGAGATAAGCAGGAATATCGTCGCGTAGGCCGCCGCGAGGCCCCAAGCCTGGCTTAGATAGGCTGTGAAGTAGATGACGGTCGGAAGCAGATAGATCTGTGCGGGAAGGCCAAGCAGAAGCGGCGTTTCGAAGTCGTCGAGCGTTCCAATGAACGAGTACATCCACGTCGCCAGCAGCATTGGCAGCATGAGCGGCAGGGTGACCTTGCGCAGGGTGTAGCTCGTGCGCGAGCCGGACATCGAGGCCGCTTCTTCCAGCGCGGGGTCCATCAGACGGAAGCCCGCGACCAGCATCAAGAACAATGTCGTGCTGCCGCGCACGCTTTCGACGAATATCATTCCTCCCAGAGTGTAGATGTTAATCGGCCCACTGAGAGAGTCGTAGCCGAATGGCGCGAGGACACCCCGCAGCATGACGTTGATCAGTCCGGTCCGGGGCCCGAGGAGCAGGATCCAGGCCATTGAGGAGAGCATGCCGGGCATCGCGAGGGGCAGCAAAATCATCGCCCAGGCGAGACTGCGGTACGGCATGTCCGTGCGTTCGACGAGCCATGCCAGGCCGCCGGCGATCGCCATGCTGAGCGTGGCGACTGCCATGGTGTAGATCAGCGTGTTGCCAAGCGCCTCGTATGTCAGAGCGCTGGTGTAGACGAAGGCATAGTTGGCGAGCGTCCAATCGCCGGGAGCCGCTGCGCTGCCTGAACGAAAGCTGAAGATGGTGAGATAGACCAGCGGGACGATCACGATCCAGGCCAGGACCGCCGCCGCAGCCAGGCTGATCCAATGGGCTCGCAACCAAGACACGAACCGGGAGTCGTCCAGCGACCCTCGAATACTGCTGGCCGCCGGGATCGCTGTCAT
>DASSPI010000006.1:0-4356 GCA_035699705.1 Xanthobacteraceae bacterium | reverse complement strand
AGCTTCTCCCGTTCTAATCCGATGCAAGTCCAGGTCGCGGCGAGCTTTGACGCGATGGGCCTCAACAAGCTTACGTACGGATTTTGGCAGCCCGTGGGCGAGACGATGTTTTACGGCGTCTTTCTCCGCCTGCTGTCTATGGGCCCGCTTGCGAGCCGTGCGGAGATTTACGACGTCAGCCATACCTGGTCTGAACTTTCATCAGATGCATGATTGGTTCTGCCTTAGCAGACCACCCTCTTTGTGCGTTACGACTAAACTGTGGCAAATCTATACGCACAAATCAGCGCTGCTACAGGATGCCGGTATCATCCGCCCAGCGCAAAACACGGTTTGTTGAAGAGGAATGTGGCCAACGGCCAGCCCAGTACCTTCGAACTATATTTTACGGATCAGTAATAAGTATGGCCGCGAGGGCCGCCCAGCGCGATCATCACAGCGGCAAGTTCCACGCCGCGATTATGTTTGGCATCTTTTGAGAATATCAGCCGGGCCGGATCATTTTTTCCGGCCGCATCAGGCGATCGAACTCCGCGCCGGTAACATGACCCAGCCGAATCGCTTCCTCGCGCAGCGTGGTTCCATTCGCATGCGCGGCTTTCGCAATCTGCGCCGCCTTGTCATAACCAATCGTCGGCGCCAGCGCCGTGACCAACATGAGCGAGCGCTGCATCAATTCGCCGATGCGCTCTTCATTGGCGCGGATATCGACCACGCAGTTATCGGTGAAGGAGCGCGCCGCATCGGCCAGCAGCCGGATCGATTGCAGCATGGTATAGGCCAGCACCGGCTTGAAGGCGTTGAGCTCGAAATGGCCTTGGCTGTCGGCTATTGTGATCGTGGTGTCGTTGCCGAAAATGCGCGCGCAGACCATCGTCAGCGATTCAGACTGCGTCGGATTCACCTTGCCGGGCATGATCGAGGAGCCGGGCTCGTTCTCCGGCAGAATCAATTCGCCCAGCCCGGAACGCGGGCCGCTGCCGAGCAGGCGGATGTCGTTGGCAATCTTGAACAGCCCGGCGGCGACGGAAGTCAGCGCGCCGTGGGTGAAGACATATGCATCGTGCGATGCCAGCGCCTCGAATTTATTGGAGGCGCTGACAAAAGGCAGCCGCGTGATCTTCGCCACCTTCTGCGCGAACAGCCTGGCGAATTGCGGCTTGCTGTTCAGTCCGGTCCCCACCGCGGTGCCGCCCTGCGCCAGCGGATAGAGCTGCTTCAGCGCCAGCCGCATGCGCACGATGCCGGACTTGACCTGCGCGGCATAGCCGGAGAATTCCTGCCCGAGCGTCAGCGGCGTCGCGTCCTGCATATGGGTGCGGCCGATCTTGATGATGCCGGAGAATTCCTTGACCTTGGTCTGCAGCGCCTCCTGCAGATGCGCGAGCGCGGGGTCGAGCAGATAGGCGATCTCGGTCGCCGCCGCGATATGCATGGCGCTCGGGAAGGCGTCGTTGGTCGACTGGCTCATGTTGACGTGATCGTTGGGATGCACCGGCTCCTTGGCGCCGCGCGCGTGCCCGAGGATTTCGTTGGCGCGGTTCGCGATCACCTCGTTGACGTTCATATTGGTTTGGGTGCCGGAACCGCTCTGCCAGATCGAGAGCGGAAAATTCCCGTTGAGCTTGCCGTCGATTACTTCCTGCGCGGCGGCGACGATGGCGCGGGCGCGCTTGGCGTCGAGCAGCTTGAGTTCCCTGTTGGTCTCGGCGGCGGCGCGCTTGACGATCGCCAGCGCGCGAATGAGCGCCGGCGGCATCACTTCCTCGCCGATGCGGAAGTTATGCCGCGCGCGTTCGGTCTGCGCACCCCAATGGCGGTCCGCCGGCACCTCGATCGGGCCGAAGGTATCGCTTTCGGTGCGCGTCTTGGTCATGGGATCACTTGCGCTCACTTTTTGCGGAAGCGATCGAGCCTCACGACCTCGGCGCCACCGGTCGGCTTGTCGCCGTCACCATCCGGCTCTTCATCCTGCGTGGGCGGGGAGGGCACGGCGCGCGGACCGGCCGCAGGCTTCGCTGGCGGCTTGCGCTCGGCCGATTTCACCGGCACCGGCGGCCGGGGCGCTGCCTCCGGCGCATCCTCGTGCTCGTCCTCGTCGCCTTCCACCACGGTGGCGAATTGCAGGCCGAATTCCACCGAGGGATCGAAGAATCCGGTGATGGCCTCAAAGGGCACGCGCAGCCGTTCCGGAATTCCGCTGAAGGACAGGCCGACTTCGAAAGCCTCGTCGCCGACTTCCAGGTCCCAGAACTGGTGCTGCAGCACTATCGTCATTTCCTGCGGATACTGCTCGCGCAGGCGCGGCGACAGCTTCACGCCGGGCGCGGTCGTATCGAAGGAGATCTTGAAATGGTGCTCGCCCGGCAAGCCCTTTTTGGCGGCATCAGCCATCACGCTGCGCACCACGCCGCGGAGCGCGTTCTGGGCCAGGAGGTCGTAGCGGATATAGTCGGTCATTGGTCGGTGCCTGGCGCGGGCGAAGGATCGATCAGCCTTAAAGTGGCGTCGGCGCGGCGAAAAAGCCAGATCCTAGCCGGCGTTCAGCCCCGCGCAGCAGAATAATAGTCGATTCGCCGTTCCAGTTCCCCCATGCCCGCATCCAGCAGGTAGGCGAAGGCGAACAGGACAAGCAGCAGGGCCCACATGTGTTCCATCAAAAAATTCGAGGAATAGATCTCGAACAGATAGCCGAAGCCGATCACCGACACGAGCAATTGCCCGATAATCACGCCTTTCACCGCGCGGACGAGGCCGAGACGGATGCCTGCCAGAATTTCGGGCAGCGCCGCCCAGAGATAGATCGTGGTGAAAGCCTGCCAGCGCGTGGCGCCGTAGCTCTTCGCCATCTCCATCAACGACGGCGAGATGCCTTTGCTGCCGGCGCGAGAGTCGAGGATGATGATCCAGATCGCGAACAGCACCACGGTGAGCACGATGGTGGTTTCGTCGAAGCCGAACAGGGCCATGATCACCGGCACCAGCGCGGTGAGCGGCGCGCTGACGAACAGGCTGACCCAGGGCAGCAGCAGCCGGTCGATCAGCGGCGAGCGCCCCATGACGACGCCGAGCGGCACGCCGACCAAGATCGAAATGCCTACGCCGAGGAGGAAAGCCTGTGCGGTGATGCGCATTGCCAACCAGAAGGTTTCGGTCGGCACAATCTCGAACAGCCGCATGATGCACGCGGACAAAGGCGGCAGCAGGATCGTGACATGCGCCTGGCCGACGATCTCCCACACCACCGCCCACAGAAGCAGCGAGGCGAATTTCGGTACTTTGTATCCGAACAGTTCCATGGGGTTATTCGACGTAGTCCTTGAGGTTCTGCCAGATCGACTCCACCGTATCGAGATAGCCGGGCTCGCGGCGGATCTGATCCGGCGAGAGCTCGCGCGACATGTCGGGCTCGATGATCTTCCAGACTTTGCCGGGGCGCGGCGAGAGCAGCACGATGCGGTCGGAGAGGTAGACCGCTTCCTCGATGCTATGGGTGACGAAGAGGAAGGTGCGCTTCTCGACCGTGACGAGCTGTAACAGATCTTCCTGGAACTTGCGGCGGGTCTGTTCGTCGACGGCAGAGAAGGGCTCGTCCATCAGGAGCACGTCGGCCCTCACCGATAGGGCGCGGGCAAGGCCGACGCGCTGGCGCATGCCGCCCGACAGCTCATGCGGATATTTCCGCTCGAAGCCGCGCAGGCCGACCTCGCCGATATATTTCTCGGCGACTGCTTCGCGCTCGGAAACCGGCACGCCGCGCAATTCGAGGCCGAAGGCCACGTTGCGGATCACATTCGCCCAGGGCAGCAGCGCGAAATCCTGGAACACGAAGGCGCGCTCGGGACCTGGGCCATCCACCTTTTTGCCATTCACCGTCACCGTGCCGGTCGCCGGCGTCAGCAGGCCGGCAATGATCTTCAACAGTGTGGTCTTGCCGCAGCCGGAAGGCCCGAGCAGCGAGGTGAGCTGGCCGGCGGGAAAATCGAGGTCGATATCCTGCAAGGCGTGCACCGGGCCGGGATAAATCATCGACACCCCGCGCACGCTCACGGCGGCGGTCCCGGTTTGCATGGTTGCGTTTGCTACGGTCACGCGGCGCGCCTTTCAGGCCGGAACAGCATAAGTTCGAGCCGGTCGAGAAATTCCAGGAAGAGGGCGGAGAGCAGGATCACCGAGACGATGGCGGCATACATCTGCGGGTATTCCGCGATCGACTGATGATAGGTGATGAGGTCGCCGATGCCGGTCGGGCTGATCAGCAATTCGGCGAGAACAGCGCCGACGAAACCGGCCGCGGTGCCGAGCCGCAGACCGGCGAAGATCACCGGGCTCGCTGCCGGCAGGATGATCTTAAAG
>DASSPI010000005.1:0-44689 GCA_035699705.1 Xanthobacteraceae bacterium | reverse complement strand
AGCGCACCCGCGCCGGGCTTGGACAGGATCTCGCCGCCGGCGCTCTTGATCTTCTCGGCGAAAGCTTCCTGGTCTTCCACCTCGATGCCCCAGTGATGGATGCGCGGACCGGCGCCGGCCCATTTGGCTTCCTTGGCGTCCTCGCTGTCATAGACCATGAGCGCGAGATCTAGCTCGCCGTCGGTCATGTGGCGGGAGATATGCTCGCGGCTGTGATCGGTGGATACGGTCCTGAAGCCGAAGACATTCTCATAGAACTTCGTCGCCTTTTCCAGGTCCTGCACCTTGAGCGCAAGGTGAACGATCCGGTTGTCGATTCTTTCTTTTTTCTTGTAGCGACCGATGCCGACGATCTCCGCCATGTTGCCATCGGGGGCGCGAAATTTCAGCGCTCCTTCTTCGCGGTCGGAGAAAATCTCGCCGCCGTTCTCCTGGATCTTTTTGATTGTGGCTTCGCGGTCTTCCACCTCGACCCCGAAGTGATGGATGCCTGGGCCTTTGCCGATCAGCTTGGCTTCCGGCTCGTCCTCGCTGTCGTAGACCATCAGCGCGAGATCGATGTTGCCGTCAGTCATATGACGTGAGGTATGACCGCGCGCATGGCCCGTCTTGGTCTGGTAGATGCCAAAAACGTCCTCGTAGAACTTCGTCGCCTTCTCAAGGTCATCGACCTTAAGCGCGATGTGCACGATGCGGGCCATGTTTCTCTCCTCGTTTCAGGCACAGGTCTAGAAATGCCAAATGGCCGACGCGCGCGGTGGTTCGCGCACGTCACTTCATTTCGATTGTCAAGCTTGAGACTAGTTAGTCCCAGGCTTGACCGCACGTCAAGGCGGTCTCCGCGGCGCTCTGATTGGAAGCCGCCGCGGGCCGTTTTGCGCAAGCCACAAGCGTATTGTGGCTACTGCACCACTTTCGCGCCGGCTTCCTTCAGGATGCCACGCAGCTGTTCCTCGTAAGCCGTGAGGAACGCCCGCGTCTGGCCCGACTTTTCATTCACGTTCTGCAGCTGGCTGTCGGCGAGGAACTTCTTCCAGCCGGCCGTCTGCCGGAGCTTGTCGAACACCCCTTCGTAATAGGAAACGGCTGCCGCCGGCATGTCCGGCGGGCCGACTATGCCGCGCGTCTGCGGAACGTCGGGAATCTTAAAGCCCTGTTCCGTGAGCGTGGCGACGTCCTTGAAGGCATCAAGGCGGCTGTCGCCAATCTGCGCGATCACCCGCAGCTTGCCCGCCTTCACCTGCTCGCCCGCCTCGCTCGGATCCATGATCATCAGGTCGACGTGGCCGCCCAGCAGCGCGGCGATGCGCTCGCCGCCGCCCGGGAAGGAGATGAAGGCCCAGTTGCCGCCGGTCTGCTTCATCAGGAGCTGCCGCACGATGTTGTCGCGCGAGGTGATCGATCCGCCCGACTGTTTCAGCGTACCGGGCTTGTCCTTCGCCACCTTGAGGAAATCCCCCATGGTCTTGTACGGCGAATCCGCTTTGACAACGGCCAGCGCGGGTTCCGTTACCAGCCGCGTGATCGGAGTCAGATCATTGAGTCTGGTCTTCGCCGCTTCCTGCGTCAGGGGATCGACAACCCACACCACCGTAAAGATGGCGATGGTATTGGGATCGCCCTTTTTGCTCGACATATAGGCTGAGGCCGTGGTGCTGCCACCGCCTGTCTTGTTGGCGACCTGCACGCGCACCGGCAAGAGCTTTTCCTGTTCGATGATGGTGACCATCTGGCGCGCCATCACGTCATTGCCCGAGCCGGGACCGCCGTGCACGACGAGTTCGATCTGCTGCGTCGGCGTGAATTGCGCAAGCGCCGGGGCAAAGGCGGCAGAAACCGCCAATGTCGCCGCGCCGGCAAGTAAGCTTCGTCTTCTCATCGTATTTCTCCCTCGTGGTTTTTACGCTTCTGATTGACAGCAATAACCTGCTTATCCTTCCGCAAGTGCGCGCACGCGTGCGCGATTGAAGTAAGACAGCAAGGGCAGGATCAGTATGAGCGCCGCACACGCCAGCAGGACGGCCGAAATCGGGCGTTGCACCAGCATCGCGAGATCGCCCTGCGACATCATCAAGGATTGCCGCAGCGCCCGCTCCATCGCGTCGCCGAGCACGAAGCCGAGGATCAGCGGCGCGGTCGGGTATTTCAGCTTGGTCATGATATAGCCAAGCAGGCCGAAGCCGGCGAGCAGGGCGGTGTCGAACATCCGTCCGGTGACGCCGTACACGCCGACGACCGAAATGCCAAAAATGAACGGGTGAAGGATGTAAGTCGGCAGGCGCAACAGCTGCGCGAAAAGCGGAACAAGGGGAAGATTCAGCACCAGCAGCATCACGTTGCCGATATACATGCTGGCAACCAGGCCCCAGAACACGTCGGGCGACTCCTGCATCATCAGCGGGCCGGGGCGGATGCCCCAGATGATCAGCGCCGCGAGCAGGATCGCGGTCGAGCTGCCGCCGGGAATGCCGAGCGTCAGCAGCGGCACCAACGCGCCACCGGTATCAGCATTATTGGCGCCTTCCGGCGCGGCGACGCCTTCCGGCACGCCGGTACCGAATTTCTCCGGATGCCTCGAGACAGCTTTTTCCAAGCCATAGGAGATGAAGGAGGCGATGGTGCCGCCGGCGCCCGGCAACACCCCGATCAGAAAGCCGACCACCGAGCCGTTGAGGAAGGCAAAGCGACAGGCTTTCAAATCGTCCCAGGTGGGCAGCAGATTGCGCAGCCCGCGCGGCACCGGAAGCATTTGGCTCTCCTCGCCGCCATCGATGTTGGCCAAAACCTCCGCGAGGGCAAACACGCCGATCGCCACAACCATGAATTCGATGCCGCCGAGCAGCGGCGCCTGCCCGAAGATGAAACGTGCTTGCGCCGTGAAAATGTCGGTGCCGATGCTCGTCAGCCATAATCCCACCAGCAGTGCCAGCAATCCCTTGACCAGCGAGGGGCCGGACAGCAGCACGACGAGCGCCAGGCCAAGCACCATCAGCGCAAAATATTCCGGCGAAGAGAAGCGAAGCGCGAAGGCGGCGACCGGTGGCGCCACCAAGGTCAACAGGACAATGCCGACCGTGCCGGCGGCGAAGGAGGCGATTGCAGCAATACCGAGCGCGGCTCCCGCGCGGCCCTTGCGCGCCATCTGATAGCCGTCGAGGCACGTGGCGACCGATGAGGATTCGCCCGGGATGTTGAGTAGGATCGAGGTGGTCGAGCCGCCGTATTTGGCGCCGTAATAGATGCCGGCCATCATGATGACGCCGGCGGTGGGACTCATGCTGAAGGTCAGCGGCAGCAGCAACGAGAGCGTCGCGGCCGGGCCCAGCCCCGGCAAGATGCCGACCACGGTGCCGAGCAGGCAGCCGACAAAGCACCAGAGAATATTGGTCGGCTGCAGCGCGACATAGAATCCATGCAAAAGGCCGTCGGCGATGTCCATGTCAGAATCCAAACCAGCCGGTAGGAAGTTGAACCCCGAGCAGGACCGGAAAGACGACATAGAAGCCGGCCGTGGCTCCGGCGGCGGTCAATGCGGCGGCTACCAGCGTGCGCTGAAAGACAAAAGCGACGAGGATGAAGGTGAAGAGCGCGAAGCTAAGGCGAAATCCCAGCACGCCCATCACCGCCACGCAGCCAGCGAAGATGAGCCAGGTGATCAGCGCGCGCTTGGTGCCAACCCAATCCTTGCGTTGTTCTTGCGGCTTCGGCTTCAACGCGGTGCTGATGATCAGCGCCAGCGCCAGCCCGATCATCAACAGGCCATACCAGGTGGGAAAGAAACCGGGACCCGGACCGTCAGGGTTGTAGTAGTTCCAGAAGCGCGCTTGCGTCACGATATAGAGACCGAGCGCGACAAGGATCGCGCCGGACACGACATCGCCGTTGCGAAGGTTGTATTTTTGCATTTCCTCTCCCGTTCCCCCTTGTTTTTCGGGGTGTTGGCAGGAAGCTAGCAGCCATCGCGAGGGGACGAAAGCCCGCCAAAAGCCCGACGGAGAGGGTAGCATTGCGGGCCATAATGGATAGAATGCCGTTTGCCGCCTAGCTGTGGCACTTCCCTTCCTTTCGCAGCATCAGCAATGACATCGGTATCCAATACGTCAGCTGCGCCCGCTATCCGCGATCCTTACCTGCAATGGTGTGCGCGCCAGGGCGCGCCCATTGTCGAAGATCTCGGCATTGACATTCGTAAGGTACCCGTGGCGCCTTGGGCCGGTTACGGCATGCATGGGGCGTTTTGCCGCTCCAAGGGCCGCAACAATTTTCTCCCCGTTTTTAGGCGCGCAGAGCGGCGATTTTTGGATTACGTCGCTGCAAGCTTAAGCTCGGGATAGCGGAGAGACGGTTCTTTATGCGTGTTCTTGTGACGGGTGCCAGCGGCTTTATCGGTCGCCACACTCTGCCTGCACTGACGCAACTCGGCTGCGAGGTCGTTGCCTCGGCGCGCCGTCCCGGACCTCCCGCGCCTGGCGTGGAGTGGATCGCCGCTGACCTGCTTGCGCCAGGTGAGACGAAACGCCTCGGCCGTGAAGCCCGCGCTGACGCTCTGCTGCATCTTGCCTGGACGGTGGAGCACGACAAATTCTGGACCGATCCCGCCAATCTCGATTGGGTCGGCGCCAGCCTTCGCCTTGTCCGAGCGGCGGTAGAAGCAGGGACGCGCCGCGTTTGCATTACCGGGACCTGTTTCGAATATGATTGGCCGTCCGAAGGCGACTGTGTGGAGCGCGTAACCGCGCTGCGAGCACACACGCTGTATGACGCTTGCAAGGCCTCCTGTCGTCAAGTTCTTGAAGCCTATGCGGCGCAGACCGGCCTGTCCTTCGCCTGGGCCCGCCTTTTCCACCTTTATGGCCCCCACGAGAATGCTGGCCGCCTCGTGTCAAGTATCGCGCGGGCCTTGGTGGCGGGCACACCGGCTCGCACCTCGCGCGGCTTAACCATCCGAGATTTTATGGATATTAGAGACGTTGGCGCCGCGCTCGCGCGGCTGGTAGCAAGTGACGTTCATGGTCCGGTGAATATTGCGACAGGAAAGGGGACCCCAATAGCGGACATTGCGGCCATCCTCGGTCGGCTGGCTGCGCGACCGGACCTCACCCAGATTGGAGCGCTGCCAGATCGGCCGGACGATCCGCCCCGAATCGTTGCCGACGTGACTCGCCTACGACGCGAGGTCGGGGTGGAGGCGCCTCGGTCACTTGAACAAGGATTGAGCGAGGCACTCGATTTTTGGCGGGAGGTCGCCAGATCCTGATTTTGTCCCGCTGTTACAAAAGCTGCGTTTCGGCGCGCCGCAGTCCCTCGCCGCGACCGTGGCGAGACCAAGAGACCTTGAATGCACAATAGCTGTCCCATCTGCGCCGAAACCCGATGCATCGCCCTGAACGAGCGAGCGGAAGTGCCGGTCATGATGAATCGGGTTTATGCCACAAGCGAATCAGCCCGCGCCGCCCCGCGCGGTGTGCTCGAACTACTGGGCTGCCGGGTTTGCGGATTCGTGTGGAATCGCGCCTTCCAATCGGATCTCATTGCCTACAATGCGGATTATGAAAATGACCAGACGCATTCGCGAGCCTTCGTCGAACATCTACGAGCGCGCGCGACTGATGTTGCTGCGGCCGTGCCGGCAGGTGAGAAGCTCGACTACCTTGAAATCGGCTGTGGGCAAGGCCGTTTCATTGTTGAGGTGGCGAACGCCGCCGGAAGCAGGCTGGCGAGCGCCGAAGGTTTCGATCCCGCTTGGCGCGGGCAGGATGGCGCCGGGCCCGCCGGCAGCCGTATTCATAAGGCTTATTTCGACACTGATACCGCCCGGCTGCTCGCTTGCCGGCCGAATGTCGTCGCCTCGCGCCACACGATCGAACATGTGCCCGACCCTGTCCCGTTCCTGTTAGCGGTGCGCACGGCGCTCGGCCCTGCGGCGCAAGCCCGGATATTCGTCGAAACGCCCTGCGTGTCCTGGATCGTCAAGCATCAGGCGATGCAGGATTTCTTCTACGAACATTGCTCCCTCTTCACCACACGTGCGCTGGCGCTCGCCCTGCGCAAGGCGGGTTTTCGCTCGCCGCGCGTCGATCATGTTTTTGGTGGCCAATATCTCTGGGCTACTGCCGCGACTGCCGGTACCGACGAGATGTTCGAGACGGAACCGCCCTGCGATCTCGAAGCATTCGCCGGGGCGAGTACGCGCTTCGCGGCGCATTGGCGCGCGCAGGTGCGCGCAGCCGCTGAACAGGGACCGGTAGCGCTCTGGGGTGCCGGTGCCAAGGGTGTCACTTTCGCGCTGATAGCCGATCCCGAGAATCGGTTCATTGATTGTGTCGTCGACATCAACCCCAGCAAGCAGAACCATCACATCGCCGGCTCTGGTCTGAAGGTGGTGGCTCCGAAGGACGCAGCGCAGCTCGGCGCACGTACTATTTTCGTCATGAACTCCAACTATCTCGAAGAGATATCGGGCACGGTTGTGGACGCCGGCATGAAGGCACGTTTGGTGCCGATTAATTGAGGAATTGCGATGAAGATAAGCATCGACACCGACGCAGGCCAAATCAGCGCGAACGGCAAGGCCATCGGTCTCTACAGCGACGAAGGCTTCCGCCTGATCTCCGATCTCTGGGTCAGGGTCGGATGGAATCAGAAATATTCTTACACTTTCTCGTGGTTTGGCGTGCCGGTGATCCAGCTTCCGGAAGATATGCTGCGCTATCAGGAAGCAGTCTTCCAGGTGCGGCCGGACGTAATCATTGAAACCGGCCTCGCGCATGGCGGCTCGGCGATTTTTTCGGCCAGCTTGTGCAAGCTCATGGACAAGGGACGGGTGATCGCGATCGACATTGAGATCAGGCCGCACAACCGTGTGCGACTTGAGCAGCATCCTCTCGCGCCATACGTCACCCTCATTGAGGGGTCATCTACGGCGCCTGAGATTGTCAACAAGGTGCGCTCGCTGATTGCCCCGGGAGAAACCGTGCTCGTGGTGCTTGATTCCGACCACTCCTTTGCGCATGTCGCAGCTGAGCTCGAAGCGTATGCCCCCTTCGTCACCAAAGGCTCGTGGATAATCGCGACCGACGGGATCATGCAGGATCTTGAAAATGCACCACGGGGTCGCGCCGGCTGGGCGCAGGACAACCCGGCTCGGGCGGCGCGTGATTTTGCCGCGCGCAACCCGGGCTTTGTGATTGAGCAGCCGGTCTGGCCGTTCAACGAATCAACGCTGAAGGACACCAATATCACGCACTGGCCGGACGCGTGGCTCAAACGCCTGGATTAAGAACGGATTTGCGTTCCCCAGTCTCAGTCAGTCGTGGAATTGCGAAGACGAAGCGTCCCCCCCAATCCTGGATGTAGCTGAGTTGGCCCATCAGCTCTTCTTTTAAATTCCAGGGAAGGATGACGACCCGGTCCGGCCGATCGTTTCTCAGGTGCGCCTCTCCCACGATCGGGATGCGGCTGCCCGGAAGAAATTTTCCCTGTTTGGATTCGGCGCGATCCGCCACATAGGCAAGCAGGTCGCCATGCACGCCGGCGTAGTTGAGTAGCGTATTGCCCTTGGCCGCGGCGCCGTAACCAGCGACTTTCAATCCCTTCGCTTTCGCATTGAGGAGATAGGCAAGAAGCTCGTTCTTGACCGCATCGGCTTTCGCTTGAAAGCCTTGGTAATAAGCGAAAGTGTTCACTCCGGCCTTTGCCTCTTGGGCGAGCAGGTTGCGAACGGCAGGGGACGCCGGCCGGCGGCCCGCATCCCGGTGCTGAGCGAATACGCGCAGGCTGCCGCCATGCATCGGCAATTCCTCCACATCGAATATCCGAAGGCCATTTGCCGAGAAAATCCTCTCGACCGCCGTCAGCGACAGGTAGGAATAGTGCTCGTGGTAAATCGTATCGAACTGGCCCTCGGCAACCAGGCGAAGAAGGTGCGGAAATTCGAATGTCGCGGCGCCGTCTGCCTTCAGCAGGGTCGCAAAGCCCGTCACGAAATCATTGATATCGGGCACATGCGCGAGCACGTTGTTGGCAACGATAAGGTCGGCTTGCCGTCCGTCTTTGGTCAGGCCACGAGCGAGCCGCTCGCCGAAAAATTCTTCGATGATCTCGATACCTTTCGCGCGCGCGGCAAGGGCCGTCTGATGTGTCGGCTCAATGCCGTAGCAGGGTATCCCGCGCTCGCGCACGAACTGCAGCAAATATCCATCATTGGCCGCCACTTCCACCACGCATGATTGTTGTCCAAGGCTGAAGCGCGTCGCCACGCTGTCGACATAATGTTTGGAGTGCCGCAGCCAAGTGCTGGAGGTCGAGCTGAAATAAGCATAGTCATCCGGGAACAGCTCGGCGGCGCTGGCATAATCCTCGGTCTGCACCAGCCAGCAAGAGTCGCAGACGAGAACACGCAACGGATAATATTTCTCCGGTTTCCGCAGGTCCGCCCCGGAAAGATACGCGTTCGACGGCGGCGCCGTGGCCAGATCCACGAAGACATGCCGCAGTTCGCTTGCGCAATGGCGGCATTTCACGGGCAGACCCCGTCATAGTCCGCCGTTACATGCGGCAGTGCCGCATCCCGCTCCGAGATTTCCGTAATGGAAATCGGCCATGCGATGGCAAGCGTTTCGTCCCTTGCGTTCACGCCGTCCTCAGCCAACGGAGCGTAGGCAGCCGTGTGGCAATAGAGCAGCTCGCAGTCGGCAGAAAGCGCTTGAAAGCCGTGCGCAAAGCCCTCGGGAATCACCAGAGAAAAATTATTCGCCTCGCTCAGGATCTGCCCGTGCCAGCGCAGAAATGTTGGCGATCCTTGCCGCAAATCCACGGCAACATCGAAGACCTCGCCGCGCAGACAGGTTACGAGTTTGGTTTCAGCGTGTGGCGGCCGTTGAAAATGCATTCCTCGGATAGCGCCTCGCCGGCGCGTTAACGTCCGATTGATTTGCGCTATCGGCTTTGTGAAACCAATTATCGCAAGCTCGTCCTGGCAGAAAAGCCGCTGAAGAAAGCCGCGGTGGTCGGAAATCGACAGGCGCTCAATCCGGGCGACGCCCGGCAGCGAGGTCTGATGAATTTGGAACCTGCCGCTCATGCCGCGTCCTGCAGATAGGCCTCTATTTGTTCTGTTGAAAAGCGACGCATATCCAGCCCATCCTGCCAGGCCCGATACCAGCGGACGGTTTCTTGCAGGCTCCGCTCCAGCGGCCAGCGCGGACGCCAGCCGAGTTCTGCGCGCGCTTTGCTTGAATCAAGCCGCAGCATTTCGGCCTCGCGATGGCTGGCAGCGGCGCGGTCGATACGCACCTGCGCGCCTGATCCCCATTGGCGCGCCACGCTGGCCGCTACATCGCCAACAGTGGCTTCTGAGGATGCATCCGGCCCGAAATTCCATGCCGTTGCATAGCGGTCGGGGTGGTCGCTCAACAGGGCTTGTACTAACTGCAGATAGCCAAAAAGCGGATCGAGCGCATGCTGCCAGGGCCGCACTGCTTCCGGATAGCGAAGCAGGACCGGCTTCCTTTCCGCAAAAGCGCGGACGCAGTCGGGAACAAGCCGGTCGACGGCCCAGTCGCCCCCGCCGATGACGTTTCCGGCGCGAGCGGAAGCAAACCGCAACGGCGGACCCGCCTTCGACGCAAAGCTTGTTCGATAGGATGCCGTCACCAACTCGGCGCAGGCCTTGCTTGCACTGTAAGGATCATTTCCGCCAAGCCGATCGCTCTCGCGGTAGGGGTGACCGCTTTCAAGATTCTCGTAACATTTATCGGAGGTAATGACGACGACTGCCTGCACGGAAGTTGCAAGGCGCGCGGCTTCTAGCACATGAGCTGTTCCCATGACGTTGACAGCATAGGTGTAAACAGGCTCGTGATAGCTGGCTCGCACCAGTGATTGTGCCGCCATGTGAAAAATGACTTCGGGCGCCGTTTCAACGACCGCAGCCTGGATCTTTTGCAGGTCAAGGATGTCCGCGTGGTGATGCTTAACGAGGCTGTCGCGAACGCGGGCGACGTTGAAGAGATTCGGTTCGCTCGGTGGATCCAGAGAATAGCCGGTCACCCGCGCGCCTATTTTGGCGAGCCAAAGCGTAAGCCAGGCTCCTTTGAATCCCGTATGGCCCGTGAGAAGGACACGCTTGCCCTCCCAAAAATCGCGATCTAATCCCATACTTTCCACTGCGCCTTGCCGGCCTGAAAGAGGTTTTCCAATTGCATCTTGTCGCGCAGCGTATCCATCGGTTGCCAAAAGCCGTCGTGCTCGAATGCCATCAACTGCCCTTCATTGGATAACTGGGCCAGCGGTTCGGCTTCCC
The DNA here is from genome assembly GCA_035699705.1 of Xanthobacteraceae bacterium. Classification (GTDB taxonomy): domain Bacteria; phylum Pseudomonadota; class Alphaproteobacteria; order Rhizobiales; family Xanthobacteraceae; genus CANKHA01. The sequence continues at coordinate 34,386 of DASSPI010000005.1, read as the reverse complement.
AAGGGGTCGCATCGCCTTCGATGTAATCGATTACTTTGGGCGACAGCACGAAGAAACCACCATTGATTCGCCCGCCATCGCCCCGTGGCTTCTCCAGGAAACCGGAGACCTCGCCATCCTTCTCCATATTGAGTGCGCCGTAGCGGCCTGGCGGCAGCACGGCGGTTACCGTCGCAAGCTTGCCATGCTGCTTGTGGAATTGGACAAGCGCGTCGATTGCGATGTCCGCCACGCCGTCGCCGTAAGTGAAGCAGAAATCCTCCGATCCCAGATGGTCGCGAATCCGCTTTAGACGGCCGCCGGTCTGCGTTTCTTCGCCGGTATCGATCAGCGTCACGCGCCATGGTTCAACGCGGCGACGGTGCACCTCAAGACTGTTCTGGCTGATGTCGAAGGTGACATCGGACAGGTGTAAGGAATAGTTCGCGAAATATTCCTTGATCACATAGCCGCGGTATCCCAAGCATATGACGAATTCGTTGATGCCGTAATGGGAGTAGATCTTCATGATGTGCCACAAGATCGGCCGCCCACCGATTTCGATCATGGGTTTTGGACGGACATGCGATTCTTCGCTGATCCGGGTCCCCTGACCACCTGCGAGGATGACGGCTTTCATTTCGTTCTCCAGCGCAGTGGCGATAGCGGCTTAAACGGCGCTATGTGGCGGTGAGTCCTAGGCAGGCCAAAAAGCCTAGCTATGGCGTTACGTTGCATTTATCGGCGTATACGTGCTAGACGATAACTTATTGTGATTGCATAGAAATAGCGCGCCATTGGCCCCACCGCAACGTGCCAGAGTGAAAGTTCTCTTGTCCGGTTAGTCAAATGGCCCCGCTTTTTATCCCGACTCGCAATCGACCAACATCCTTGTCAAGCGTTTTGCGCTTTCTTGCCCGGTACTACGGCTCAACCCGCGTCATTGTCGCAGATGGCAGCGAGGAGGGTTTCAAAAGTCACAATCGGCAGAACATCGAAGCCCTCAAGCAAGACCTGGCGATCGATTACCGGCCTTATCCGGCCGAATTGCCGTATTTCGATCGGCTGCTCGATGTCCTGCGAGCGGAAAGTTCGGAATTTGTGATCATGGGCTCTGATGACGACTATCCCATGATGGACACTCTTGGGGAAGCAGAGGCATTTCTGCTTCAAAACAGGGACCACTGCCTCGCGGCCGGCATGCTGGTCAGCCTGAAGCTCGAGTCGCCGACCCACATGGTGACCAAACCGTTTCTCGTGCGGCCGATTACGGGGGATACTCCGCTCACGCGGGCCCGGCAGTTCGCCCAATGGCCGTTCCAGACGACCTACGCTGTGACCCGCAGGGACGTCCTGATCGAACGCTACGAGCGCGCACGCAGGCTGTTTATGATCGGGTTTTATGATTACTTGATCGGCATTCAGGATTGCATGCATGGGAAGATCAAGGCATTGCCGGAAATTGGATTTATCAGGACCCTCAATTACAAACATAGCTATTTGCGGCCCGAGGCAGGTCTGATCTTTTTGCGACGCAGTGACCAGGTGTTGCAAATCCTCGATCAATTCCGCCATGACCTCATGCAATATGCCGGCATCGAGGAGCACGAGGCGCAGGCGCATAGCGAGCATTTGATCAGGCAGCGGCTCAAGGAGCTTGTCGGCGCCCCGGCCCACGCCCTGAAAGGCTTTGAGGAGCGGGGATTTTTTTTAAATCCGCTGGTGCAAAAGCAGTTCGACATATTCGACGCGCTGTTTGAAAAGGGCACGCGGGTACGAGCGCAGTATGAGGAAAAGCTCAAATACATTCTGGTCGCAATGAAGGCGAGCGCTCAATCCGACGACAACAAGGGAGAAAAGAATATCAATGAAACGCTGGAAGGTCAGCTGGGTGACTCGCTGGTGGCCGTTGGCGCTCCTGAGGAGTGACAGCCCAGGTCAGGTCGGCGGCAGCGCCAAGGACCTTGTGACGCGTCATTCCTCAACGCAAGCAACTCGGAATGCTGAGCTACCGGGCGCGCGCACAGCACTGCCGTCGTATCGGCAAAGGATCGGCAAATTGATTGCGCTCGACCCGGAGACAATGCTGAGAATTCCGGAAACTGATGACAAGACCAGACTCGATGCGGACTCCAAACCTGCAAAACATTCCTGATTGCCAAAGCAGCTTGATATTTTCTATGAAGGCGATTGGGCAGGATCGCTGCGCCGGCGTGCTGGCGGAAGAGGTAAGCGTTTAGATGGCGGTGGAGAGTCAGGGCACCTCGCGCGATCCTTACATGGAATGGGTTGCGCGCCAGGGCGTGCCCATCGTGGAAGACTTCGGCATCGATATCCGCAAGGTGCCGGTGGCGCCTTGGGCCCGCTACGGCATGCATGGGGCTTTTTGTCACCTCAAGGGGCGCGACGATTTCCTCTCGATCTTCGCCTTCGAGCTGCCGCCCGGCGGAAAATCGGCCCTCTTGCGGCACATCTGCGAGGAGGTGATCTACGTCATCTCCGGCCACGGCTCGACCGTAGTGACGACGGAAGACGGCCGCAAGCACAGCTTCGAATGGGGACCGAAGAGTCTTTTTTCGATTCCGCTGAACGTCCGGCATCAGCATTTCAACGGCTCCGGCCTGGAGCCTGCGCGTTTCGCCTCCGCCAATAACATGATCTTCGTGCTCAACCGCTTCCGCAACGAAGACTTCATCTTCAATTGCCTGACACAATTCCCTGAACGGGTCGGCGGCGAGAAATATTTCGCCGGCGAGGGCGAATTCATCGGCATCCGGCCGGGCCGGCACCAGTGGGAAACCAATTTCGTCGCCGACCTCTCGTCCTTCGAACTGAAGGCCTGGGCGGCGCGCGGGGCAGGCGGCTCGATGCTGCGCTTCATGCTGGCCGACAACACCATCGGCGCGCACTCCTCGGAAATGCCGGTCGGAACCTATAAGAAAGGCCACCGCCATTTCGACGGCGTCTGCGTGTTCGCCGTCACCGGCGAGGGTTATTCGCTGCTCTGGCACGAAGACGATCCGGATTTCGTGCGGGTGAATTGGGAGCATGGCGTGGTCTATTGTCCGCCGGATTCCATGTTCCACCAGCATTTCAATGTCGCCAACCATCCCTCGCGTTATCTGGCATTGCAGATCGGCACGGTGCGCTATCCACTCTTGAAGATGAAACGCGAAATCTGGGACGTTGGCGTAGACAAGGACGTCAAGCAGGGCGGCGCGCAGGTCGAATATGAGGATCAGGATCCGCGCATTCACAAGATGTGGCTGGAAGAGATCGCCAAGCACGACGTGAAATCCGGCATGGGCAAGTTCATCGACGAAACCTCCTTCACCCGGGCCGCGCGATGAACGAGATCAATCAGCCCGCGCCGGCGGGAAAATACCTGGTCGATTCCTATGAGGACTGGGCGAAGGGCGAGGGCGTGCCGATTCATACCGGCGCGGCGCTGGACCTGCTGACGGCGGAAGTGAAGCCCTGGGCGCGCTTCGGCGTCAACGGCGCCTTTTGCCATCTCGATGGGCGCGACGATTTCCTCACCGTTTTCCTGATCGAGCTCCCGCCGAATTCCGGCTCGGCACCGCACCAGCATCTCTATGAAGAGGTCTGCTACGTGCTCTCGGGGACCGGCTCGACCGAATTTCGGGCGCCGGACGGGCACACGCAGGTGATCGAGTGGGGGCCTAAGAGTCTGTTCGCACTGCCGATGAACGCGCATTATCGCCATCGCAACACCTCTGCCGATCCGGCACGTTTCGCGGCGATCAACGATCTGCGTTATCTGTACAACCTGTACCGCAGCGAAAAATTTGTGTTTGAAACCGTGCTGCAATTCGGCGAACGGCATGGCGGCACCGAGGTGGTAGCTGATCTCGGCCGGCAGCAGGCCGGACCATTGACGCTCGCCAAGGGCACTATTTCCAGCGATGTGGTGGAGCTTGCGCTCGGCACCTACAGGCAGGCCTTCCGCCAGATGCAAGGCGCGCACCTCTTCGGAGTGGACGGGCAGGGCTATACGCTCGCCTGGGTGGAGGGCGCGCAGGAGTTTGCCCGCTCTGACTGGCGCCATGGCGTTGTCACGGCGACGCCCGGCATGAGCTTTCAGCAGCATTTCAATGCCGGCAGCGCGCCCGCGCGCTATCTCGATGCCCAGCTCGGCAGCCAGCAGCAGCCGATGTTCCGGCACCGGCGCGCGGCCTATGGCGATACCAGCGTCTATGCCGCCGGCAGCGCCATAATTCCCTTTGCCGAGCAGGACCCGCGCATTCACAAAATGTGGCTGGAAACGATCGCCGCCAAAGGGGTAACTCCACGGATGTCGGACTAGCTCTGCTTCCCTCTCCCGGCAGACATGGAAACATCGAATGTCTGTCACTCAATAGTGCCGAACTCGGGTAAACCCGAGTTCGGTGGGAGAAGGGTGGCGAGCGGAGCGCGGGTGAGGGGTTAACGGACTCACTAGGCTCGAACCGCCCCGGCCTTTCCCCACCGGGGGGAGGGAGAAAGAAAGAAGCCGCGCCGGGAATGGACTTATTTAGCCTCCACCGCCCTTGCACAGTTCCTTCACCGTGCTAGGGGAACAACCGTGGCCGGCCGGCCGTATTCATCCCACGCGGAAGGGCTATGCACGAATTGGATTTTGAGCACGAACACGCCACCGAAGCCGACCGCGAGGAACTCGCCCGCTTCATCTGGAGTCAGGACAATATCGAGCTGAGAACTATTGGCATCGATATCGGCAGTTCCACCTCCCATTTGTTGTTTGCCAAGGTCACGCTGCAGCGCCAGGCGCTCGGCCTTTCCAGCCGCTTCCTGGTGGTTGGCCGCGAGGTGGTCTGGCGCTCGCCGATCATGCTCACGCCCTTCGTGCCGGACGGCACCATCGATGCCAAGAAGCTCGGGCACTTCATCCATCAGGCCTATCACGACGCCGGATTCACCCGTGCGGACATCGACTCGGGCGCGGTGATCCTTACTGGCGAAGCGATCAAGAAAACCAACGCGCGTGCGATCGACGATTTGTTCGCGGAGGAGGCCGGCAAATTCGTCTGCGCCACCGCCGGCCACAAGCTGGAATGCACGCTGGCGGCGCACGGCTCCGGCGCGGTGGCGCTGTCGAAGCAGCGCAATGCCTGTGTGCTGCATGTCGATATCGGCGGCGGCACCACCAAACTGGCGCTGATCGACAAGGGCCGGATTTTGAGCGTCGCCGCTTTCGCGGTTGGCGGCCGTCTTCTGGCGACCGATGCTTACGGCGCTTGGACGCGGGTGGACGACAGCGCGCGGCTGGTGGCGGAAGAGCTCGGCATTCCCACCGACATGCGCAGCATGGGCGAGTTGAAGAACCGCGTGGCGATCGCCACGCGGCTCGCCACGCTCGCGGTTGATCAGATCCTGGGCGGCAGCACCGATGCGCTCGGCAAGAAGCTGGAATTGACCGAACCGCTGGCGCGCTTGGTGGCGCCCGAATTTCTCACCGTCTCCGGCGGCGTCGCGGAATACGTCTTCGGCTACGAGACCAAGGAACACGGCGACATCGCCAAATTCCTCGCTGCCGAGATCGGCAGTCAGCTCGGCAAGCGCAGCAAGATCACCGTGGTCGATCCCGGCCAGCGCATCCGTGCTACCGTGATCGGCGCCTCGCAGTTCACCGTGCAGGTGAGCGGCAAGACCATCTACTTGCCGGAAGAGGACGTGCTGCCGGTGCACAACGTGCCGGTCGTGCATGTCGATACCGATCTTTCCGGCAAGATCGAACCGAAGGTTTTCGCCAAGGCGATCGACGCCAAGCTGAAACAGGCCGACCTGGAGCCGAATTCCCGTCTCGCTATCGCCTTTACCTGGGCGGGCGATCCGGAATATTCGCGCCTGCGCGCCGCGGCTGAGGGCATAGTCGCTGCCGTCAGCGCGGGCCGCAAATCAGGCGACGTGCTCTTCCTCATGATCGAGGGCGATGTCGGCCGCACCTTTGGGCACCTGCTGGAGAGCGAGCTGAAATTCCCCGGCCACGTGGTTTCCATCGACGGCGTGCAGCTGCAGGACTTCGACTATGTGGACGTGGGCGCCATGATCACGCCGCCCGGCGTGGTGCCGATGGTGATCAAGTCGTTGCTGTTTTCGTAAGCGATCTGGACCAGCCGTCGTCATGCCCCGGGCATCCACTTTCTTGAGAGGAAAATATGGATGGCGGGAAAAGCCTGGCCACGACAATTCCGATTGCGTCATTCCGCCGGAAACTATCCGTCCCGCCGCGCGTTTTCTTGGTGCTTGATTTCAAGAGTTTTTGGAGACCCGCCGATGCAAGTCCCCCTCGAAATCACCTTCCACAATATGGAGAGCTTGGATTGGGCCGAGCAGGAGATCCGCGCCCGCGTGGACGATCTGGAATCGATTTACGACCGGCTCACCTCGTGCCGGGTGCGCGTGGATCAGCGCGCGACCAACACCAACGACACCATACCTCCGGTGGTGCGGATCGAGATCGGCATACCCGGCCGCAAGGATCTGGTGGTGGCGCATGAGCCCGACCGCCTGCAGCTGCGATTCCAGCGCCCGGATCTGCACAACGCCATCAACGAGGCCTTCCGCATCGCCGAGCGACAGTTGAGCGAATACAAGGACCGGCTGAAGGACCATACTAAGGAACTGCGGCACGAGGCCGGCCAGCAGAATCTCGGCCAGGTCGCCGAGCTCAATCCCGATCGTGACTATGGATTCCTGCTCACCAAGGAAGGCGGGCTGCTCTATTTCCACCGCAACAGCATGTTGGCTGGCGATTTCGACGCACTCAAGTTGCGCGACGAGGTCTACTATGTCGAGGAGCTCGGCGACACCGGCCCGCTCGCAACCAAGGTTCGGGTGAAGAACGCGAACGCTGAGGAAACAGCACAACAACAACGTCTATAGGCGCCTCATCCCGAGGAGATCGCGATGCGGCGTTACGCGGCTGTGAGTCGCGGAGCGGCTCCTCGGGAATAAGGCGGATGGGGATAGCGCCGAACCCCTACTTTCTTCCCGCAAACCTCGGCGCGCGCTTTTCCATGAAGGCGCGCATACCTTCCGCATAATCTGCCGTCTGGCTGGCCTCGCATTGCAGGTCGCGCTCGAGATCGAGCTGCGCGGATAACTCATTGTCCCAGGCAGCGTCGAGGGCGCGTTTGATCAGGGCCAGCGCCGCGGCGGGCGCGGCGGCGAAATGCGCGCAGAGCTTCTCGGCCTCTGCCATCAGTGCCGCGTCGTCCACCACCTTCCAGATCATTCCCCATTGTTCGGCCTTTTCCGCCGGAAGCGGCTCCGCCAGCAGCATCAGCGCGCGGGCGCGCGCCAGGCCGATCAGCCGCGGCAGGGTCCAGGTGCCGCCGGAATCCGGAATGAGGCCGATCTTCGCAAAGGATTGGATGAAGCTCGCCGAGCGGGCCGCCAGCACCACATCGCAGGCGAGTGCGATATTGGCGCCCGCGCCGGCCGCCACGCCATTGACGGCGGCGACCACCGGAAAAGGCAGCGCGCGCAGCTTACGGACCAGCGGGTTGTAGAAATATTCCTGCGCCCCGCCGGTCGCGGTGTTTTCTTCCGGCCGCGCCAGCCGGTCGGTGAGGTCCTGGCCGGTGCAGAAGGCCCGGCCGGCCCCGGTCAGCAGCAAGGCGCGGCACGATGGGTCGGCTTCGGCTTGCGCCAGGGCGGCATTGAGCGCCGTCAGCATCGCCTCGGTGCAGGCATTCAGCCGCTGCGGCCGGTTGAAGGTGATGACGCGGTAGCCTTCACGCGCATCCACGATGATCGCTGTCTCGTTCATGCATCGGTTCCCGCCGACTCGATGGAACCTACATCGCATATTCGTGACAGCCCAAACAGGCGGACGCCGGATAAAGGCTGCCCGGCGGCGGTTTATATTCAGAGCCATCGCGCAATCGCGATGCCTGCCGAATGCAAGGAGTGCTCCATGAAGCTGTATTTTTCGCCCGGCGCCTGTTCGCTCGCGCCCCATATCCTTCTGCGCGAGATAGGCGCGCCTTTCGATCTGGAGCAGGTCGACAACAAGGCCAAGAAGACCAGGAGCGGTGCCGATTTCTGGCAGATCAATCCCAAGGGCTATGTGCCGGTGTTGGAACTGGATGACGGCCGCCGCATCACCGAGGCTCCGGCGGTGCTGCAATATATCGCCGATCAGCATCCCAATTCAGGTTTTGTGCCGGCCTGCGGCTCCTTCGATCGCTATCGCGTCGTGGAATGGCTGAATTTCACCGCCTCGGAGCTGCACAAGAGTTTCGGTTCGTTTTTCAAGGCCAACACGCCGGAGGACTACAAGCCGGTTGCCCGCGAAAATCTGTCCAAACGCTACGCCTTTCTGGAACAGCATCTAGCCAGCCATCAGTTTCTGCATGGCGAGAGATTCAGCATCGCCGACTGTTATCTGTTTGTGATCACCCGCTGGCTGGATCGCGTCGGTCTGGACGTGGGAAAATGGCCGAACGTGAAAGCCTATCAGGATCGCATCGCCGCGCGGCCGAAGGTGCAGGAGGCAATGGAGACAGAGGGGTTGAAGAAGGCGGCATAGGCTTCGCAAATGCCAATTGGATTCGTCGTCATGCCCGGCCTTGTGCCGGGCATCCGTTCCACTTTCAAAAAGAAAAACCTGGATGGCCGGGATAAGCCCGGCCATCACGAGTAACCGCTCTTACTTCAGCTTCGGCCCGATGCTGATGGTCAGCCGGGCGACGCCCTCGACTTCGCATTCCATCTTCTCGCCTTCGGTTACCGGGCCGACGCCCGATGGCGTGCCGGTGAAGATGACATCGCCTGCTGCGAGCTCGACCATCTCGGACAGCTTGGAAATGGTCTCCGGCACATTCCAGATCATCTGCTCAAGATCGCCCTCCTGCTTCAGATTGCCGTTGACCTTGAGCGTGATCTTGCCCCTGGAGGGATGGCCGATTTCCGACGCCGGACGCAGCGCGCTGCAGGGCGCGGAATTGTCGAAGAATTTTCCGATCTCCCACGGCTGCTTGATATTGCGCGAGGCGATCTGCAGGTCACGGCGCGTGAGGTCGATGCCGACGCCGTAGCCGTAGATACAGTCGTTCGCCTTGTCGACCGGGATATTGCGGCCGCCGCTCTTGAGCGCGACCACCAGCTCTACCTCGAAATGGAGATCCTTGGTCAGCGACGGATAGGGGATCGTCGCGCCGTCGGGCACCAGTGCGTCGGGCGGCTTCGCGAAGAAGAACGGCGGCTCGCGCTCGTCGTTCCCCATCTCCCGGATGTGCTCCAGATAATTGCGGCCGACGCACCAGACCCTGCGGACCGGAAACAGTTTTGAGCTGCCGGCCACCGGAAGCGACGGCGGTGCAGGTGGGGAAATCACGTAATTGTCGTTCGCGCTCATGATTGTTTATTCGCTCGCTGCAGGAGGGAAACTGGGGCAGGAGATGCGCGAAAAACCGGGGCGAGGTCAAGCCATGGCGGCGATGGGATCGCGCGGCTCCTGGTCGCGCAGCTGCAGGCGGTAAAAGGACGCATAGCGGCCGCCCTTGCGCAGCAAATCATCGTGCCGGCCGGATTCGGCGATCGCGCCGTCCTCCACGACAAAGATGCGGTCCGCGTGGGTCACGGTGTGCAGGCGGTGCGCGATCACCAGCGTGGTGCGGCCCTGGCAGAGATGCTCGATTGCCTGCTGCACCGCGCGCTCCGATTCGGAGTCCAGCGCTGCGGTGGCCTCATCCAAAAGGATAATCGGGGCGTCCTTGATCAGCGCCCGCGCCACCGCGATGCGCTGACGCTGTCCGCCGGAAATCTGCAAGCCGTGCTCGCCCACCGGCGTGTCATAGCCGCGTGGAAAAGTCATGATGAAGTCATGCGCGCAGGCGGCCTGCGCGGCGGCGACTATTTCCTCTTGCGTTGCGTCGGGCCGGCCGAAGGCGATGTTGTCGCGGATGCTGCCGCGGAACAGGAAGACATCCTGCCCTACATAGGCGATCTGCCGCCGCAGCGATTGGCGCGACACCGCGCCGATATTTTGCCTGTCGATCACGATGGAGCCGGCGCTGGTCTCGAAGAAGCGCAGGATCAGGTTGAGGATGGTCGATTTGCCGCCGCCCGACGGGCCGACCAGCGCCGTGACCTGTCCAGGCTCGGCCACGAAAGACAGATCGCGGATCACCGGCTCGCCCGGCCGGTATTCGAAAGAAACCCTGTCGAATTCGATGCGGCCGTTGTTCAGCTTGAGGTCCGGCTTGCCGACTTCCGACGGCTCGGTCGCCGGGCTGTCGAGCACCTCAAACAGGATGCGCACCCCCACAAGCCCGCTGTTAAGGTCGAGATTCAGCCGCGCCAGCCGTTTCGCCGGTTCATAGGCGAGGAGAAACGCGGTGATGAAGGAGAAGAACTGCCCGGGCGCGGCGCCGGTCTCGATCACGCGGTAGCCGCCATAGATCAGCGCCAGCGCGATGGCGATGCCGCCGAGCGTCTCCATCAGCGGGCTGGCGCGATTGCCGACGCGCGCGAGCTTGTTGGATTCCTTCTCGACTTCGGCAATATGCGTGTTGAGCCGCGCCTGCATCTGGTCTTCGAGCGTGAAGGCCTTCACGATGCGGATGCCCTGCAAAGCTTCCTGCATCGTTTCCATGATCAGCGTGCCGCCAGTGAACTGGTTGCGCGCGATGGTTCGGATGCGCCGGATGAGTTTGCGCAGCACCAGCATCGCCGGCGGTGCCACCACGAGCGTGACCAGCGACAGCATTGGATCCTGGATCACCATCACCGTCGCGAGCGCGAGCAGCGAGAGCAGATCGCGTCCGCCCGCGGTGATCAGCAAATTAAGCACCTGCGTCGCCGAATTGGCGCCGACGGTCAGCCGCGCGAGGAATTCCGAGGAATGGCGGTTGGCAAAATAGCCGAGGCTCTCATGCATCAGCTTGGTGAACATGCGCCGCTGGTTTTCCGCGATGATGCGGTAGCCGATGCGCGACAGCATGACATTCTGGCCGTAGGTCGCCGCGCCCTTGACGGTGAAAAGCACGATGGTGAGGAGGCCAAGGACGACGATCGCGCTGAAGTCGCGGTTGATATAGGCCTGGTTGACGACTTCTCCGATCAGATAGGCGGACAGCGCGGTGCAGGCGGCGGCTATGGCCATCATCACGAGGACAAGGACATAGCGCTTCCAGTGATGCAGTCCCTGTTCGGAGAACAATCGCCGGATCAGGGCGAAGGCGCCATAGGGGTCCGCGAGCAAGGATTTCTTCTCTGCTTCGAGCATCCGCCTTCCGCCGGAATCGGGATTTTCGCCCGCTTCCCAAGTGGCCCGACGCCACACGCGCCCCGAGGCTTACGAACGTCTCCTTGCCCCTCCGGGCGGATTTTTTCAAGCTAAAATAATGGGGTAGCTTAATTCCTGGACGGGCGAGCGCCGCACATTCTTCACCCTCCCTGGGAGAGGAAGGGCTAAGAAACCTGCCGCTCGGCGGCTTTGCGCGCTTCCTGCAGAACCTGCTCCCAGGCCAGCGCATGCGACACGATGGTGTCGAGGTCTTCGAATTGCGGCGACCAGTCGAGGCTGGAGCGGATGCGGCCCACATCGGCCACGAGGCTGACCGGATCGCCCGCGCGCCGGCCGACCATCTGCACCGGCAGCCTGCGGCCGGTGACTCGCTCGATCGCGCCAATCACCTCCAGCACCGAATAGCCGTGGCCATAGCCGCAATTGAAGGTCATGCCCGCCCCGCCGCGGCGCAGATGCGCAAGCGCCGCGCTATGCGCGCGCGCCAGGTCGCTGACGTGGATGTAATCGCGGATGCAGGTGCCGTCCGGGGTCGGATAATCCGTGCCATAGACGTCGAGCTTGCCTCGCATGCCGAGCGCGGTCTCGACGCCCACTTTGATCAGATGCGTTGCCGCCGGCGTGGACTGGCCGGTGCGCCGCCTGGGATCGGCGCCAGCGACATTGAAATAACGCAGGATGACGTAACGCAGGTCATGCGCCGCGGCGACATCATGCAGCATGATCTCGCTCATCAGCTTCGATGTGCCATAGGGCGACATCGGTCGGGTCGGCGCGTCCTCGCGCACCGGCAGCACGGCGGGATTGCCATAGACTGCCGCAGTGGAAGAGAAGATGAAATGCTTCACGCCACCCTTTACCGCTGATTCGATCAGCGCGCGGGTGTTCACGGTATTATTGCGGTAATAGCCGAGCGGATCGCGCAGCGAATCCGGGACCACGATCGATCCGGCGAAATGGATGATGGCATTTATCCCGTGCTCGCCGATAATCGAGGCGACCAAGTCCTGATTGCCCGCGTCACCGACGCACAGCGGCACCGATTGCGGCAGCGCGGAGCGGAAGCCGGTGGACAGATCGTCCAGCACCACGACGGGCTCGCCGGCGTCTGCCAGCGCGTGAACCATGTGACTTCCGATATAACCGGCGCCGCCGGTGACCAAAACGGTCATCTGGTTGTCCCTCTTGCGATCATGCGCAAGCTTTAGGGAAAGTCGGTGAAGAGCCTGTTTCGCAGGACTTCATATGGCGGCTATGCTTAACGCCGCGTATATGACACGGGTGCGAATGGGCGGGACGGCGGATAATGGATGACCAATCGCTGAGCGGGCTCGAGGTCATCATCCCCAACCTGCATTGGCGCTATTCCGGCGTTACCGCGACCAATCGGATGATCGGGCCGCGGCTTGCGCGCCTCGTCCCGGCTGTCTGGCTCGGCCGCGACGCGCCAGAAGGCATATCGCGCCTGAATTTTGGCGATCTGCTGCGGTTGCGCAACGTGCCGGCCAGGCGCTCGCGCATCTGGCATGCCCGGCGCAATAACGAGATGATCATCGGTCTGCTGCTGAAAGCGCTGGGCTGGCGGCTGACGCTGATTTTCACCTCCGCCGCGCAACGCCACCATACCTGGATCAGCCGCTGGCTGATGGCGCGCATGGATGGCGTGATCGCGACCAGCCAGGCGGCGGCTTCCTATTTACCGCGGCCGGCGCAGGTAATCCATCATGGCGTCGACACGGAACTCTATCGTCCGCCGGCCGATCGCGCCGCGCTGTTCGCCGCCACCGGATTGCCGGGCAAATATGGCATCGGATGTTTCGGCCGCTTGCGCGAGCAGAAGGGCACCGATGTCTTCGTGGAAGCGATGTGCCGGCTCTTGCCGCGCTATCCGGATTTCACCGCGGTCATCATTGGCGCGGTGACGCCCGATCAGCGGATATTCGTCCGCGGCTTGCGCGCGCGCGTGGAGGCGGCGGGTTTGACCGAGCGCGTTCGTTTTCTCGGCGAGCTGCCTATCGCGGAAGTGCCGCTCTGGTACCAGCGCATCACGATCTATGCCTTCACTTCGCGCAATGAAGGTTTTGGGCTGACGCTGCTGGAAGCCATGGCGGCAGGCAATGCGCTGGTTGCGGCGCGCGCGGGCGCCGCGAGCCAGGTGGTGATCGACGGGCAGACCGGTATTCTCGTTCCGCCCGGCGATGTGGACGCGCTTGTCGCGGCGCTCGAGCCGCTGATGCGCGATCCGGCGCATGCGGCAGCGATCGGCCGCCGCGCGCGCGACCGTGCGGTCGATGATTTCGGAATTGACAGCGAGGCGAGGGCGATCGCCGCGTTTTATCAGAAGGTATGGGGTGGAGCGCGGTAGGCGCCAACTTCTCCGCCGTTGGGCCCGGCCTTGTGCCGGGCGTCCACGTTCTTGTTTTCAGGAAGGAAGACGTGGATGGCGGGGACAAGCCCGGTCACGACGGGTGGCTAGTTCCCCGGCGTTGCCGCTGGCTGGGCATTCGGCTTCGGCTTATTCGCCAGCATGCCGGCACGGTCTTTTTTCGCCTGTGCCGCCTGTCTGGCCTGCGCCTCGCGCGCGGCCGCCAACTCGCGCTCGATCTTCGCCTGCTCTTCCTCGCTGACAACTTTAGTGTCGCGCGCGGGCGGCCGCTCGTTCACGGCCGGATATGCCAGTTCGGTCGCCAGCCGTGGCGGCGTGCCGGCCGGCTCGCCGCCCGCCCAGGTCGGAATGGAATCGATGGCCGAGCTCGAGCAGCCCGCCGCAGTGAGCGCAAGCATCAGTACGAAAGCGATCGGTTGGTATCGGGCAGGCACGTCAATCCCCGGATGTCTCACAAAGCGCCGCGTAAATGAGCCGGCTAGCATGGCGGGAGCAAGGCCGGAGCTTTGCTTCTCGTTGCGACCGCTTTGCGCTGAAGTGTGCAGGGCCCGTCTTAAACGTGGAAAAAAGAAACATATCAGATGCTTAAGGCGAACCTCGGGACATGCCGCACCGCCTAGAAGCCGCCCGGCAGACCGCTCACGCCTTGGCTGATCTGCCCATCCCACAACGTGCGCAGGCCGAGCGTCATCATGACCGCGTGGGTCTTTTCCTGCGGATTGCCGCTGTAGCTGTAGCTCGTGGTGTATTGCAGGGCCAAAGCGATGCAGTCGTCGATGTAGGTCAAGCCGAACTGGGTCTGGTCCACCCTGCGCTGGTCGAGGTCATAGCCGATGGCGCCGAAAATGCTCCAATTGGAAGTGAGCCGGAGCGATGATGTTCCGAGCACGCCTTCGCGATCGGTCAGGAAGCCCAGCTCCGGTTGCGCGGCGTATTGGCCATAAATGCCGGTGAAGGTCCAGCGGTCGATATTGACGCGGCTTTCGACTTCGAAGCGCTTCACCTCCCAGGTCTCTTCGTCGAAGCGGAAGCGCGAGGTGAAGGCGTACATGCGCGAGGGTTGGTAGGCGAAGCGCGCGACGTAATCCGAACGCGGCTTGTCGAGGCCGGAGTCCAGTCCAGTATTGGTCACGCCCCCCTGGGTGAAGGAATTCTCGCCCATCAGCTGGTAGGACTGGCCGAACAGCACGTTGAAGAAGCCGGCATTGTTGACCTGCGCGGTGTATTGCACGCCCACATTGGCGCGCGTGCCGCCTTCCTGGCGGTCCCAGCCGGAGAATTTGTCGAGCTTGAACAGGTTGCTGTCGTCGAAAATCAGGCTTTGCGCGTCTTCGTTGGGAAGCCTGCCGATGCCGGTTTCATTCGGACGCACGATGATCTGGGCGATGGGCTCAATGGTCTGCGTGCCCCAGGACTGCACGCCGATGAAGGGATAGCGATATTCCAGGCCGGCGGCGGGCATCGCGCGCACCAGATCGGTATCGCCCGCGGGCAGGAAGTTGTCGACCGCGGCGGTGCGATCGATCGAAAGCGAAGCGATGTCGCCGCGCGCATAGAGGAATGGCGTGAACACCTGGCCGAGGGGATCGGTAATGCTGCGCCGCCAGGTGGTCTCCCCGGAAAGGCGCGAATAGATGCCGGGGAAGCCGCGCAGCACGCAATTGCCCGGAATTGTTCTGGCAGGATCGGCGCTCGGCGCGCAGAAATCGCGGTTGACCGCCGCCGTCGTGATCGCATCGAAGCTCGCCTGCTCGCGCGACAGGCTGGTCAGGTTCATCTTGTAGCTGAGCTCGCCGCCCAGGATCGGCTGGCCGAAGGTGTAGGAATAATCGATCACCGGGTGAACGATCGGGATCTGGCTCTGGATGTCGAATTCCGAGAAGCCGTAGAAATACATGGCGCGCGCGTCGAAATAGCTGCGATCGCCGCGTCCGGTGAGATAGAGCTGCGAGACACCTTCCGAGGGCGCGTTGCGGATCAGGTCCTTCGTCGGCAACCGGTTGATGTTGTAGTCCTGGAAGAAGGTCTTGTCGCTCGGCGCGACGATGTCCCAGCCCCATCCCCATTTGTCGGACAGATTGAACTGACCGGAAGTTTCAAGGCTGCCGCGAAACTCGCGAAAGCCCGGCGTCGGCGTGCCGTCGTCATGCACGAAGTAACTCTGATCCCACTGCTTGATGCCCGCGCCGCGGATGAGGAAAGCGCCATCGGCGGTGCGCTGGCGCCATTCGGCTTCCAGCAGCGGACCCTGCCGCGTGGTGAACATGGGCGTCAGCGTCAGATCGTAATTCGGAGCCAGCGCCCAGAAATAGGGGATGGCGACCGCGGCGCCGATCTTGTCGCTGGACGAGAAAGACGGCGCCAGGAAGCCGCTCTTGCGCTTCACCGTCGGGTCGGGCGCGGAGAAGTAGGGCAGATAGACCAGGGACTGTCCGTAGAATTCCAGGCTGGCCTGCTCGAAGTAGAGCATCTTCTCGCCCTGGTCGTGGATTATGCGTGCGGCCTTGATCTGCCACAGCGGCGGCTTCTTGGGATCGTCCTTGCAGGGCTCGCAGGCAGTGTAGACGCCGCTATGGAAGATCGAGAAATTGCCGGCGGAGCGTTCCGCGCGGGCGGCGGCGATGCTGGTCTGCTGCGCCGCGTCCACGCGCAGAGAATCGACGAAGCCGTCGCGATAGTCGTCGGAGAGCTCCATGATCTCGCCGTAGCTGACTTGGCCGTTGGCCTCGGTCAGCCGCGCATTGCCTTCAGCGCGCAGACGCTTGGTCTTCTGGTCGTAAATGACCTTGTTCGCCTCGAGTATGGAGCCATTGTAGTAGATCTGCACATTGCCGACGGCGGCGACGCGCTCATTGGCGTAGTCGTAGTTGATCTCCCGCGCCTGCACGAGCATCTGCCCTTCCGTCGTTGGCTTGCGGGCGGGCGGTTTGGGGCGGGGAGGGAAGGTGATGTCTTGCGCAGCGGCGGGATCGGACGAAAGGCTTGCGCTGGCCATCAACAGACCGAGCAACAACAGGAGCGCCGCACGCCAGGGCGTTCGCCTTGCGGAAAGGCGGCGACGCCGAGCGCAGATGGCGGAACAGCCGGCCATCACCGCTCCTCTCGCAAGCGGATTGCGCCCGAGCGCCTCGGTGCGGAAACCACGCACGCCGACAGCACTGACTTGCGGTACATCGCGGCCCTTTTAGCTCTCGCCTTGAGGCCATCAAAAAGCAGAAAGTCGGGCGCAATACCACCCGAAATCATTGCTTGACTGTGGCTTAGCGGCGAATCGGATAAGCCCGGCAAAAGCCGGACACAAGCCGAAGCGGTCGCACCAAGGATGGTGCGGCCCATGCCCCGATCAATCGACCCCATCCGCTCCGACGTCCCCTTACGCCCGTCCGACCTTGGGTCTGCCCGCGTTCGGCACTTTTGACTGCCGAAGTCGGACAAATCCGACTTCGGTGGTCGTGGCAGCGCCCCAGCCCACCCAGACCCTGCCCGTCCCCAGCCAGTTTGGCAGGATTCTTATTGAATCCACGCACAAAATGGCTTCGGCAAGGCAAATTTGTCGTGCTCTCCCGCCCATTAACGGCATTCCCGGCGTCCGAACTGCGAATCTGGCTAACAAAGGGTAATTAACCAAAAGCCGGATCGCCGGCGGGGCAGCGCCGCATTCCGTCCCAAGGCATTACTCTAGCACCGATAATTGCGCCTGGTTCAGCCTAGCGTCGGGCCGGAGTAGATGCCGCCGGCGGGGATTGCTGCGCCGCGCAGTTCTTTTGGCGGGCGACGTCGGCCAGCATCTTCTGCTCACCTTGCGCTTGCAGATAATCGCCGCGATAGGAGGCCCCCGCCATCAAAACCCCGAAGCTCTCCTTTTCGGCGCGATCAATGAGTGTCTTCAGTTCCTGCTCACGTTTTGCGGCGGTCTCGCTGGCCTTCGCGATCTCCGGGCAGGACAGATAGTCGAAGCGCCCCGGCCGGACCAAAAGCTGCTCGGCGGTACCCCCCGCGCAGCCGGCGGTTATGGTCACTAAACCAAGCGCGGCCATGCGCGTGATCCGGCGAAAGCGGATGCTATGGCAAAGCGTCATTGCCGAGGATGCCTTCCACGAAGGCGTGCAAATCGCCTTCCTCAAACAGATATCCGCGAATATGCGCCGCCCGCGCGGCCTCCAAATCGATTTGCTTATCGCCGATCAGGAAACTGCGATCCAGTTCGACCGGCCAGGAGCGCATCAGGTCCAGGATCATGCCGGGTTTCGGTTTTCGCCAATCGGAGTCGCGCTTGTAAGCGGCAACCGTGGCTTCCGAAAGATACGGACAGTAGCGAACGTCGTCGATCCGCGCACCCTGGTTCAGAAGCTCCAGCCGCATGCGGACATGCAGCTTCTCCACGTCGTCCTGGGTGAAATAGCCGCGCGCCACGCCCGACTGGTTGCTGACCATAAAAACGAAATAGCCGGCATCGTTCAGGCGGCGGATCGCTTGCGCCACATTCGGCATCCAGCGGACGCGGTCATACGTGCCGATATAGTCGTCATCGTAAATGATGACGCCGTCACGATCGAGAAAGGCCGCGGGGCGCAGCGTGCGCCTGTCGTACTGCGGCGCTGCGGTGGTCACCGCTCAGCCCTTCGCAAACAGTTCACGCTCGACGATCCCGCAAATGGCATGCAACGCGGTGATGTGAATCTGCTGGATCAGCGCGGTTTGTTCCGACGGCACCGCCAGGATGAGATCGCAAAGCGGGCGCATCTCGCTACCCGATCCGCACAAGCCGATCGTTGTCATGCCGATCTCGCGCGCGGCTCGCAGCGCCGCGATCACATTGGGTGAACGGCCGGAGGTGGAGATCGCGATGAATGCGTCGCCCTTGCGGCCGAGCCCGCGCACCTGGCGCTCGAATACGCGTTCAAAGCCATAGTCGTTGCCGATTGCGGTGAGCACGGAGGTGTCGGTCGTCAGTGCGATGGCCGGAAGCGGCGTGCGGTCGAAGCCGAAACGCGACAGGAACTCGGCCGCCACATGCTGGGCGTCGGCGGCGCTGCCGCCATTGCCGGCGATCAGCAGCTTGCCGCCCGCGCGCAACGTCCGTGCAACGCGATCAGCAATGCCGCCGATCGCGGCCAAAAGATCCCGGTCGCTCGTCACGCGCTCGAGCAGTTCTCGCGAGGCGCTGAAATGACGCGAAACAGCATCCGGGTCGGACATGTCGATTCCGTGAAAAGTTATGTTACCTCAGGGGTAACTTCCGGCCGGCTTCGATGCAAGGCTACTACCTCGGTCATTGTGGCTAGCCCGAAGGGCTGGACCCGGAAATGACGATTCCGCATTTGCCGGCTGGCTTCATTCACTCGGCGGGAATCTTGCAGATTGCGATGTGATCCGTTGGCTGGCCGGCTACCGGTTTGCCGCCGAATTTCCTCTCGACCGTGAGCAGATAATTGTCACGCGGAGCCTGAAAGACAAGCTTGCCCTCTTCGGATTTTCCCGGCGCGATCCGGTAATTCACGTCGTGGGTCTTATCGGCGGGCGGCGAGTTATAGGAGGGGCGGGTCGGGTAACCGAACGGGCCGGGACGAGGGGGTTCTTTGAATTTTCTCGGCTCGCGCACCAGGGTCACGCCGGTTGCCTCCTTCGGCAAGAAGGTGCCGTCCTTTTCTCCCCGCAGGCTGAATTCCACTGCATAGAGCACGCCGTTGCCGGAATTGCTGAGCGCGACCGGCCAGATCCTGTCGTTGTCGAAGACCAGATCGAGCGTCAGCGTCGCGTTCGGATCCCTCCGGTCGCCGTTCCAGGCAATGCGCTTGGCGCGCATGGTGAAGGCGTTGAACAGCTTGACCGGTTCGCTGCAGAAGCGCGGCCGAGTGATCTCGCCGATCTCGCCGACTTCCTCCAAGAGCTGCGCGCTGCATCCCGCCAGCAGGCAACTGAGCAGAGTGATGCGCAGGATATGGATCGCAATCACCGCCGCGACCCCGAGGTCTGCAAATGGCGCCGCGCGATCCCGATCACGCGGTCAGGCGGGATTTCACTGGTGCTGCGATCGCGCGCGAAGGGGCGCTCGGGCTCGATCACGGCCGCGAGCGGGTTGAGCGGGCCCCAGAGCCGCGGATCGGTCGGGCCGAAAATGCCGATGGTGGGCGTGCCGATCGCCGCCGAGATGTGCATCAGCCCGGAATCGTTGGTGACCGCGAGATCGGCGCCCTTCAAAGCGAGGATGGCGTCGCGCAAATCGTTGCCGGTGAGATCGCGCACCCGGTTGCCGGCATGGCGGATGATGTCAGCCGCCAGCTCTTTCTCCAGCGGGCCGCCGAGGATCCAGACCGTGGCGCCGTCCTGCGCCAGCGCCTTCGCCAGCTCGGCATAATTTTCCGTCGGCCATTTCTTGCCGGGACCGATGGCGCCGGGCGCGAGCGCGACGATAGGCGACGTGTCGGAAGCGAGACCCCGGCGCGCGCGCCATTGCAGAAGCTCCGCCTGCCGCACGACGATTTCCGGCATCGGCCATTCGGTCGGCAGCGGGGCGCCTTTCGGCAGCGCCAGTGCGCCGCAACGGTCGATCATGCGATCGAGCCGCCGCTCGCCGAAACGCACATCGTTGATCAGCCACAGGCGGCCTTCGCCGATGAAGCCGGTGCGCTCGGGAATGCCGGCGAAGAATGGCGCCAGCGCGGATTTCCAGGTGCGCAACATCACCAGCGCCGTGCCGTAATTTTCCCGCCGCAGCCGTTCGGCCAGCGCATGATATTCGCCGAGCGGCAGCCGCTTGCGCGGCAGATTCCATTCGACGCCCTTACGCACCCCGGGCATGTAATCGATAAGCGGCGCGCAAAGCGTGTTGGTGAGCAGATCCACCGGCCGGTCCGGCCAGCGCGCGCGCAGAACTTTCACCACTGAATGGCAGCGCACAAAATCGCCGATCCACATATAGGGCACGATGAGGATCGGGCTGCGGGGTGGAGCATTCGGCGCAACTTCGCCCTTCGCCGACAATTTTATTGAATCTTCATTCATTTCTATAGCAAATGATGAGCCGGTATTCTTTTCTTTAGGACATTCCCGTTCTGACCGGCGGACAGTTGCAAAGGGTGCCAGGAAGGGCAAGCGAGTCCCTGTTCTAGGGCTAATTTGGGGGAGGTTGGCGAGCTGCCCTGCAGACAAACGAGCCTTTCGGCCCGTTTACCGCGGGCGTGCCGCCAAGTTGCGCCCCTGGGGTTAGTCGGGCAAAGCTTTCGCTTGCACAGCCGGGAGATTGGATCGCGATGCTGTTGGTTACCGGCGGGGCCGGGTTCATCGGGTCCAATGTCGTTGCCAGCCTCAATGAGGCCGGGCGCAGCGACATCGTCGTCAACGACGTGCTGGGCACGGACGGCAAGTGGAGAAACCTCAGCAAGCGCCAGCTCGCGGATTTCGTGCCGCCGGCTGATCTCTTTCGCTGGCTCGAGGGCCGCAAGCTCGATGCCGTGATCCATCTCGGCGCGATTTCCGACACCACCGAGACGGACGGCGATTTGGTGATGGACGTCAATTTCCGCCTCTCATTGCGGCTGCTCGACTGGTGCACCGCGAACCGCACGCCTTTCGTCTATGCTTCTTCGGCGGCGACCTACGGCGACGGTGTCGATGGCTTTGATGACGACAACTCGCCCTCCGCCTTGCGGCGGCTGCGGCCGATGAATCTCTATGGCTGGAGCAAGCATCTGTTCGACCTCGCCGTGGTGGAGCGTCGGAAGCGCGGCGAGCGGATGCCGCCGCAATGGGCCGGGCTGAAATTCTTCAACGTCTTCGGGCCGAACGAATATCACAAGGGTGCCATGGCAAGCGTGCTCTGCCGCGTGTTCGATGGCGCGAAAGCCGGCGATCCGGTGCGGCTGTTCAAGTCGCACAGGGAAGGCATCGCCGACGGCGACCAGCAGCGCGATTTCATTTATGTCGATGACGCGGTGTCGGTGGTGCGCTGGGTGCAGGAGACGCCATCGGTCTGCGGTATCTTCAATGTCGGCACCGGCACGGCGCGCAGCTTCCGCGACATGATCATCGCCATGTTTAAGGCACTCGGGCGCGAGCCGAACATCCAATATGTCGACATGCCGCCGGAGATTCGCGGCGCTTATCAATATTTCACCGAAAGCCGGGTCGAGAATCTGCGCGCGGCAGGCTACAACGCAGGCTTCACGCCGCTGGAAACCGCGGTTGAGCAATATGTGAAGGGCTTTCTCGATCGCCCGGATCGCTACCGGTAGCCCGATGTTCGACTTCGACAAGGAATTGGCTGATCTCCGCGGGCGGACCGTGCTCTGCATCGGCGACCTGATGCTCGACGATTTCGTCTATGGCGAAGTCGCGCGTATCTCGCCGGAGGCGCCGGCGCCGGTGATCGCGGTCCAGCGCAGCGAAAGCAACATCGGCGGCGCGGGCAATGTGGCGCGCAACCTTGCTTCGCTCGGCGTGCGGTGCATCTTCATCGGCGTGATCGGGGAAGATGAAGCCGGCAAGGTTCTGAGCGAGAGCCTGCGGCGAGAGCCGCTGATCGAAGCTCGGCTTGTTGCCGATGCCTCGCGTCCGACCACCCGCAAGGTCCGCTTTGTGTCGGAGCATTACTCCACGCATCTGTTGCGCGCCGATTGGGAACTGGCCAAGCCGGTCGAGAAGGACGAGGAAGACGCGCTGATTCAGCATGTGCTGGAGGCTTTGCCGCAAGCCGGTGCTGTGATGCTGTCGGATTACGCCAAGGGCGTCCTGACGCCGCGCGTTATCCGCGCCGTGATCGATGCCGCCAATCAAGCGAACAAGCCGGTGATCGTGGATCCCAAGGGTCTCGACTATTCGGTCTACCGCGGCGCCACGCTGATCACGCCCAACCGGCAGGAACTCGCCGCCGCCACCCGCCGCCGCGCCGATACCGAATCCGAAATCGTCGCCGCCGCGGAGGAACTGGCGCGCCTGGTGGAGAGCCGGGCCGTGCTGGTCACCCGCAGCGAGGACGGCATGAGTTTGCTGGTGAAAGGCGAAGAGCCGATTCACATCGCCGCTTATCCGGTGAAGGTACGCGACGTATCCGGCGCGGGCGATACCGTCGCCGCGGTGCTGGCCGCCATGCTTGCCGCCAATGCCGGCTTCGAGGCCGCCATGCGGGCGGCCAATGCCGCCGCCGCCGTGGCGGTGAGCAAGCGCGGGACCGCGACGGTTTCGATCCCCGAATTGCGCGCGCGGATTCTTCCTGCGGCATCGCTCGCGGCGGAAGAGAAGGTCCTGTTCGACTGGTCGATGCTCGACGAGCGGCTGAAGGAATGGCGGCGGCAGGGCGTGCGCATCGGTTTCACCAACGGCTGCTTCGATCTTCTGCATCCCGGCCATATCAAGGTGCTCACGGCTGCCCGCGGGTTGTGCGACCGGCTGATCGTGGGCCTGAACAGCGACGCTTCGGTGAAGCGCCTGAAAGGCGAGGGCAGGCCGGTGCAGGAAGCCCATGCCCGCGCCGAAGTCTTGGCCGCCCTAGAAGCGGTCGATCTGGTGATCGTGTTCGAACAGGACACGCCGCTGGAATTGCTCAAGCGCGTGCGTCCGAAAGTGCTGATCAAGGGCGGCGACTACCGGCCCGATCAGGTTGTCGGTCGCGAACAGGTCGAGGCCGACGGTGGAGAAGTGGTGCTGGTGGATCTCGTTCCCGGCTTTTCCACCACCGAGCTGGTGAAGCGCTCGCGCACCGCTACCAAGCATTAGCGAACAGATCGAGGTTATCGTGCCGCGGCTGAGCGCCATCGTCATCGCCAAGAACGAGGCCGCCAATATCGCCGAATGTCTCGACAGTCTCGCCTTCTGCGATGAGATTGTCGTCGTCGACGGCGGCTCCAGTGACGACACCGCGGCCCTCGCCAAGGCGAAGGGCGCGCAGGTTGTTTCCGCGCCGGACTGGCAAGGCTATGGCCCGCAAAAAAATCTTGCCTTATCCCAGGCGCATGGCGATTGGGTTCTTTCCGTCGACGCCGATGAACGCGTGACGCCGGCGCTGGCGCGCGAGATTGAAACCACGATCACCGAGCCGAAGGCCGACGGCTACCGGCTGCCGCGACTTTCCACCTTTTGCGGACGCGAGATGCGGCACTCCGGCTGGTATCCGGATTATGTTCTGCGTCTGTTTCGCCGCAACAAGGCGCGCTTTTCCGAAGACCTCGTGCATGAGCGCGTGATTTGCGACGGGCAGGTCGGACGCCTGCGCGAACCGCTCCGGCACCACACCATCACGAGCCTGGAAGACGCCCTGTCGAAAATCGATCGTTATTCAACCGCCGGCGCCGAGATGCTGCTCGCCTCAGGCCGCCGGGTTTATTTCATCAGCGGGATCGGGCATGGCTTCTGGACTTTTGTGCGCACCTATTTTTTTCGCGCGGGTTTTCTCGACGGACCGGAAGGGTTTCTGGTCGCGCGCTATCATGCGCAGACCACTTTCTACCGCTATATGAAGGCCTGGATAAAACAGCGTCGCGGTGAGATGAAGTGATTTGCTCTAGGCCGATAACGCTGGCGCGATCATGAGCCCCTCCGCTGCCTTGCAGCCTTACAATGCAAAGCTCCTTCGCGCCGCCGATGCGATCGCGATCGCGACGGCGGCGTCGCTGCCGTGGTCGACCTCGGCCACCGGCATTCTCATAGGCTTGTGGCTGTTGGCTGTCCTTCCAACTATTGATCTTGCCGCCGTGCGGCGCGAGCTTTCTCATCCTGCTGCCGCTCTCGTCCTTTTGCTCGTCGCGCTGGCGGCACTCGGGATCCTGTGGAGCGAAGCGACTTGGGCGCGCGCCTTCCAGGGCTTTACGCCATTCGCGAAGCTGCTGGTTATCCCGCTTCTGTTCATTCATTTCCGCCAGTCGGAACGTGCGCTTTGGGTGTTCGGTGCTTTCCTTCTCTCCTGCGCGCTGCTGCTCGTCGCTTCGCTGATCCTGATCGCCTGGCCGCAGCCGTTCGGCTGGCGGCTCAATACCCACGGCATCCCGGTCAAG
This sequence comes from Xanthobacteraceae bacterium, assembly GCA_035699705.1. Taxonomy (GTDB): domain Bacteria; phylum Pseudomonadota; class Alphaproteobacteria; order Rhizobiales; family Xanthobacteraceae; genus CANKHA01. The sequence continues at coordinate 9,755 of DASSPI010000005.1, read as the reverse complement.
GATCGCATCGTGCAGAGCGGCGAATTCGTGCTCTGTGCCTTCGGCGCGCTCTATCTCGCGTTCGACTTCCTTCGGGCCGACCGGCGCTGGCTGGCGCTGGCGCTGGCGGCGCTCGCGGGAGCCTTTCTCGCCAATGTGCTTTATATCGCCGCCTCGCGCACCTCCCTGGTGGTGATTCCGGTCCTGCTCCTGTTTCTGGGATTTCGCTGGTTTGGCTGGAAAGGCACGCTCGCGCTGGCTCTGGCCGGCGGCGCGCTCGGCGCGATTGTTTGGATATCCTCGCCGCATGTGCAGCAGCGCATCTCCGACATCTCAAGGGAAGTGCAGGCCTATGAGACAAATCGCGAGGTGACGTCCGCCGGGCTGCGGATCGACTACTGGAGGAAGGCCGCCGGTTTCATCAAGGACGCGCCGGTCATCGGCCACGGCACCGGCACGATCCGGCAATTATTCGAAAAAGCTTCGGGAGAAGCCCGCGACTGGCAAACGGCCAATCCGCATAACCAGACTCTGGCGATCGGCATCCAGCTCGGTCTCGTCGGGATCGTCCTGCTCTGGGCCGTGTGGCTGTCACACTTTTTGCTCTTCCGGGGCGAGGCCGGGCTGATCGCCTGGATCGGAGAGATCGTGGTCGTGCAGAATGTCGTCAGTTCATTGTTCAACTCCCACTTGTTCGATTTCACCCAGGGCTGGATCTATGTGTTTGGCGTCGGTCTGGCCGGGGCGGTGATTTTGCGCCGCCGGGCCGAGGCCAAGAGTGGCGCGGATAGCCAAAGGCCGGTATGAAAGCGCGGACAATCCGTCCGCAGGTCCAACACAGGCTCATGATTCGACTGCCCCGCCTCACGCCGCGCCAGATGCTGATCGTGGTGCATGATCTGGTCGCCACTGCGGCCGCGATCCTGGCCAGCTTCTATGTGCGCTTCGAAGAAAAGGGGCTAGTTGAGCGCTGGGACGGACTGATCAGCTTCCTGCCGCTCTTTGTGCTCTATGCCGGTGTCGTCTATTTCGTCTTCGGACTCTATCGCGCGAAGTGGCGCTTCGCCTCGGTCCCCGACCTGCAGAATATCTTCCGCGCCTCGACCGTGCTCGCGCTGTCGCTGCTGGTGCTCGATTATATCTTGGTGACGCCGGGATATTACGGCACCTTTTTCTTCGGCAAGATCACGATTGCGCTTTACTGGTTCCTGCAGATGGCCTTCCTCGGCGGGCCGCGCATCGCCTATCGCTCCTTCCGCTATTCGCGCACACGCGTTCACGCCAAGCGGGAAGACTCCATTCCGATCCTCGTGCTCGGCCGCGCGGCCGATGTCGAGGTCCTGCTGCGCGCAATCGAGAGCGGCGCGGTGAAGAAAATCTGGCCGGTCGGCATCCTGTCGCCATCGCAGGCGGACCGCGGCCAAGCCATCCGCGGCATCAGCGTGCTTGGTAATTTCGACGATCTCAAAGGCACCATTGCCCTTCTCGCCGAGCGCGGCACGCGGGTGGACCGTCTGGTGCTGACGCAGTCCGCCCTCGATCCGGCCTCGAAACCGGAGGCGATGCTGATGCAGGCGCGCCGGCTGGGGCTGACCACCAGCCGGCTTCCGTCGCTTGATGAGGGCAGCGATGCGCTCCGCCTCGCGCCGGTCGCGGTAGAGGATCTGCTCCTGCGGCCAAGCGTGAAAATCGACTACCGTCGGCTGGAAAATTTCGTGCGCGGACGCTCGATCGTCGTCACCGGTGGCGGCGGATCGATCGGCGCGGAAATCTGCGACCGCGTGGTTACTTTCGGAGCCTCGCGGCTGCTGGTGATTGAGAATTCCGAGCCCGCACTGCATGCAGTCCTGGAACTGCTGGCGGCAAAGCAAAGCAGGGCGCAGGTCGAAGGCCGGCTTGCCGATGTGCGCGACCGCGAGCGCATGTTTCGCCTGCTCGGCGATTTCAAGGCCGACATCGTCTTTCACGCCGCCGCGCTTAAGCATGTGCCGCTCCTGGAGAAGGATTGGGGCGAAGGCATCAAGACCAACATTTTCGGCTCGATCAATGTCGCCGACGCCGCTGCCGCCGCCGACACCGCCGCGATGGTGATGATCTCCACCGACAAGGCGATCGAGCCGGTCTCGGTGCTGGGCGCAACCAAGCGCTTCGCCGAAATGTATTGTCAGGCGCTCGACGCCGAATTCCACGCCCATGCCGAAGGGGAGAAAAAGCCGATGCGCATCATCTCCGTGCGCTTCGGCAATGTGCTCGCCTCCACCGGCTCGGTGGTGCCCAAGTTCAAGGCGCAGATCGAAGCCGGCGGGCCGGTTACGGTCACCCATCCGGACATGGTGCGTTACTTCATGACCATCCGCGAGGCCTGCGATCTCGTGGTCACCGCCACCAGTCACGCGCTTGGTCCCGAACGCAAGGATGTCTCGGTCTATGTGTTGAACATGGGCCAGCCGGTGAAGATCGTCGATCTGGCGGAACGCATGATCCGACTTTCCGGCATGCAGCCCGGCTACGACATCGACGTGGTGTTCACCGGCATCCGGCCTGGCGAGCGGCTGAATGAGATCCTGTTCGCGCGCGAAGAGCCGAGCGAGCAAATCGGCATCGCCGGCATCGTCGCCGCCAAGCCGGTGCGCGCTTCGCTGCCGACCGTGAAGGCCTGGGTGGCGACGCTGGAGCAGGCGCTCGACAAGGAAGACCGCGAGGCGGTGTTCCGCGTGCTGGGCGACGCGGTACCGGATTTTCAGGGCAAGGTGGCCTGACAAGGCAGCACGGCAGTGCCTCCAAAAATCATCTCAACGTCAACGCTGCACGAGGGCTTCTGCAAGCTCCTGCGCGTGAGGCTTCGTCTTGAGAACGGCGGCGAGATCGAACGGGAAGTCGAGGATCATGGCGCAGCTGTTGCGGTGCTGCCCTATGATCCGGCGCGGCGTACAGCCTTGCTTGTCCGGCTGCTGCGGACACCGGTCTTGCTGGCCGCAAAGACGCCGGAACTTCTTGAGGTCCCTGCAGGGCTTGTCGAGGATGATGATATCGCCGATGCCGCGCGGCGGGAGCTGCGCGAGGAGACCGGGCTTCGTGTGGACGATCTGGAATATATGGGTTGGGTCTGGAGCATGCCGGGCATCTCCACCGAGCGCATGGATCTTTACATCGCCCGATACAGCGAAAATGACCGCGTCGGCGCGGGTGGCGGGGTAGCAAGCGAACACGAGAACATCACGGTCGTCGAGATGCCGCTCGCGCAGCTTTGGTCCAAAGTGCAAGGCAACCAGATCAACGACATGAAAACGCTGGCGCTGGTTTTCATGCTGCATGCGAGAGCTCCCGAGCTGTTCGGATAAAGACGGGCAACTGGAGATGACACCATGGCCGCGGAACCGGAAGAGGAGACAATTTCGGAAAGGCTGCGGGGTCTGTCGTTCGTCCTCGCCGCCGCCTATGCCACGCTGGGAGCAGTGCTCTTCTTCATGCCCGGCTGGGCTGCTGGCCGTTTCGCGTGGAACGTCTCGCCGTTTGTTGCCATGACGATCGGCGGCTGGTGCCTCGGCAATGCCTGGGCTTGCTTTGTAGTTGGCAGGCGCGGGACCTGGCCGGCGCTGGTATGCCCGATCCTTTACCTCGCCTTGTTCGGCCTTTTTGAATCCGCGGTACTTGTCGCGTTCCGGGAACGCCTGCTGATTGGCCAGCCGCTGGCGTGGCTTTACTGCGTGACACTGGCCGCCACCTGTGTGTTTGCGGTGATGGCGGCATTCGAGGCGATGGGTCGCCGCCGGATACTGATTGCTGTCGGGCAGCCGCTGGGTTCGATCGGCGTGGGATTTGTCTTGTTGTTCATTCTCTTGGTCGGCTTTCTCGGGCTCTACGGGCTGCTCGCGGTTGCGGGAATGCGCGGGCTTAATGGCGGAATCTTTCCGGAACAGCTTTCACCCTTCAGCCTGCGGGGCTTTCGGAGCTTTCTATCTCTCGCTCGCCCTGGCCGTTACTCCGATGCTCCTCGCCCGCGGGACCGGCAATCTCGTCAGCCATGGATTTGCGTTGTATGGGCTGCTCGTCTTCATAACCGCAGCGGCGTTTGTTTTCATTGACCGCTTCGACTTCGCCGCGCGGCCGACCCAGTTGTTCTACATTGGCATCTACCTTCTCGTGGCGGTCGCGGTCGGCCTCTACCTCGTGCGCTACGGCACCGGCGGCCGATCTCAGTCGGATAATGCCACGCAGTCCTAGGCGTTTCTTGCGGCGCCCGATCGGCCCTTCTCAAACCGCCACAGCAATCCCGCCACCAGCAGCGCTCCTACCGCCAGCGCGCCGCCGGTCATCAGCGGCGAGGGCGCCAGCACGGTGGCGGTGGCGAGCGATGCCAGCACGATATTGAGCACGAAAACCCGGGCGACGATTTCGCGCACGCTGAAGCCGCCGTCGATGGCGCTCTGATAGAAATGGCTGCGATGCGCCTGCCAGACTTTTTCCCCCGCGCGCGCCCGGCGGAGCAAGGTGATGGTGGCATCGGCGAGATAATAAAGCGGCAGCAGAATCGCGGCAGCGACGTAGCCTTGCCCCGCCAGCAGCAACAACAGCCAGCCGAGCAGGAGCCCGATCGGCAGGCTGCCGACGTCGCCCAAAAACAATCGCGCCACCGGCTGGTTGAACGGCGCGAAGCCGAGCATCGCTCCGCATAGCGCGATCGCCACCACGATGGCATAGACCGGCAAGCCGCCGTTGAATCCGATTACCACCAGATAGACCGTGATCGGAACCACCTCGGCGACCGTCATCCAGTCGATGCCGTCCATGAAATTCACCAGATTGACGAACCATACGCCCGCGAGCAGCAGCAGCGCGCGTTCCAGCCAGAACGGTAGGAGTGGCGCGATCCGCGCTTCGTCGGGCAGGGCGGCGATCACAGTGGCGACAGCAACGAATTGCAGCAAGAGCCGCGGCATCGCCTCCAGCGCGCGGATATCGTCCACCATCCCGACCAGCGCCAGGAGGATGGCCGCCACCATCACCGGGGCGAATTCCTGCAAGGCGGTTCGGCCGAAGGAAGGCTCCGCCGCGAAGACAATCAGCGAAAGGGTGAGCGTGGTGCCAACCACCGCAATGCCGCCGCCCTGTGCGGTCGGTTTTTGGTGTGAGGAGCGCGCATTCGGCCGCGCCAGCGCATAGCGCTCCAGCACCGGCCGCAGCATCACGATCAATCCGGCGCAGGCAGCCGCCGCGGCGCAGAGCACAAGAATTCCGGAAACCAGGATGCCGCCCATCTTAAGTCAAAGCCTCGGGCCTGCGGTGCAGGCGCGCCCATTCCTGAAAAGCCACCACCGCCCATAACTGCCAGGCGGTGTCGCGGCGGCCGCTTTGCAGATCGTGCCGCCAGCCCTGCACCACATCGGGATTCAAAATGCCCTGCCGCCGCAGCGCAGCAGGATCGGTGCTGGCGCGCAACCGTTCCGCGGCGGCACCAGCGAGCAACGCGCCGACCGGCAGCTCGAAGCCGCGCTTCGGCCGCTGGAAGACATCAGCCGGAAGCCGGTCGCGGAAGGCGCTGCGCAGGATGCGCTTGCCTTTCGGCCTTCCGCCTTCGAGCGCGAGCTTGTCGGAGCCTGGCAGCGCAAAGCCCCACTCCACCACGCGCTGGTCGAGAAACGGCGTGCGGGTTTCCAGCGCATGCGCCATGCTCATACGGTCGACCTTCACCAGCATGTCGCTCGGCAGTTCCAGCGCCACGTCGGCGGCAAGCATCGCGTTGATCGGGTCGGCCTCGTGCGCTGCCTGCCGCAAGGCGGCAACCAGACCTTCCGGCCGGATCGGCTGCGCCGGCGCGGGGCCGAGCAGGCGGTCAGCTTCGTCCTCGGCGATCAGCCGCATCCAGGCGGCCTGCCGCACGGCCGGGTCGGCATGCGCGGTTTCGACAAACCGCCGCAGCCGCCGCAGGTTCTCCAGCATGGGCCGATCCTTGCCTTCCGGCAGATGCGAGAGAAGCGCGCCGAAGCCGTGCCGCAAGCCGGATGGCAGCCTGTTCCAGTAGGCCTGATAAAGCTCCGCCCAGTAGCGGCGGTAGCCGGCAAAGATTTCGTCCGCGCCGTCGCCCGTCAGCACCACGGTGACTTGCCGCCGCGTCGCCTCCGATACAAGGAAGGTAGGCACCGCGGAGGCATCGGCGAAGGGCTCGTCCAGCCCGAGGAAAACGCGATCGAGCACATCCGCCGCGCGATTGAAATCAACGGAAATCTCGTTGTGCTCGGCGCCGAGATGGCGCGCGACCTGCGCCGCCGCCGGCCGCTCCTCGTAATAATCCGGCGCGCCTTCAAATCCCACCGTGAAGGTTTTCAGCTTTTGGCCGGAGCGCGCCACGGAAGCAGCGACCAGTGCCGAATCGATCCCGCTGGATAGAAAGACGCCGACCGGCACGTCGGAGACGAGGCGGGCGGCGACCGCGGCGTCGAACCGCCGGCGCAGCTCCGTTTCCGCCTGCATGCGATCGCTCCGCTGCGCAGGCCGCGCGGCGGCGAGATCGTACCAGCGCTCAAGCTTGGCGCCGCTCTTGTCGAAGCGCAGCCAGTTGCCGGCCGGCAGCTTGTGAATGCCGCTCGCGATCGACCAGGGCTCGGGGATAAAGCGGAGCGTGAAGAAAGCACGCAGCGCGGCGGCATCGAGCGGGCGCGTTTCGCCCAGCATCGTCTCGCAGGATTGCAGGTCCGATCCGAAGGCGAGACGGCTGCCGCTCGCGGTATAGAGCAGCGGCTTCTCGCCGAAACGGTCGCGCGCGGCGAACAGCGTTCGCGTGCCCGCATTCCAGATCGCGAAGGCGAACATGCCGACGATGCGCGGCAGCAGACCTTCGCCCCATTGCCGCCAGCCGGCGAGGATCACCTCGGTATCGGAATTGCTGCGGAAGCTATGGCCCAGCCGCGTCAGCTCGGTCCTGATCTCCGCGTAATTGAAAATCTCGCCGTTAAAAGTGACAACCAGCCCATCGCGCTGCATCGGCTGCGCGCCGCCGGGGGAGAGGTCGATGACGGCAAGACGCGTATGCACCAGCGCGCAATGGGCATCCGACCAGATGTCTTCGCCGTCGGGTCCGCGCCGGCGCAAGTGATCGCGTGCGGCACGGGCGCGGCCCTCGACATCGCCGAGGCCTGAAAGCTCAACCAGTCCGGCAATGCCGCACATGAATGGATCGTTCTCGGTTTCCCTCAAATCCCATGCGCGAGGAGGCGTGGCCGGTCAAGTTTCTGCTAGAGTAGTCGATTGCGCTACAATCGATTTGCGGCGGCCGATGCGCGCCGGTGCGGGGGAACAATCGGACATGCCGGGGCGGCCAGAAAGCGGAAAAATCCGGGTCACCCATCTCGTCACCGATCTGGCGCGGGGCGGCGCGGAAGTCTTTCTGCAAAGGCTGGTCACCGCACAGCAGGACGAGATCCGGCATCGCGTCATCTCGCTGACGGGTGAAGGCGAGCTCGGCCCGGAGATCCGGGCTGCCGGGGTGGAAGTCGCTTCTTTGTCGCTCACGGGCGCGCCCGGCGCGCCGTTCGCGCTCATGCGCCTGATTCGCATGTTGCGCGAGGACACGCCCGACGTGTTGATGACCTGGCTCTATCATGCGGATTTCCTCGGCACGCTCGCTACCCTGCTCGGACCGCATACGAAACTGGTCTGGAACATACGCTGCGCCGACATGGATCTTTCGAAATACGGCTATGCCAGCCGCGCGCTGCCGCATGTGCTGGCGCGCCTCTCGCGCCTGCCGGCGGTGGTGGTCGCCAATTCGCAAGCCGGCCGGCAAATCCATGAACGTTACGGATATGGCCCGCGGCGCTGGGAAATCCTTCCGAACGGTTTTGACATACAGGCCTTCCGTCCTGATGCTGCGCAGCGGTCAAAAACCCGCGCCGCGCTTGGGGTCGATCAGGGCGCGCTGGTGGTCGGGCTCTTCGCGCGCTTCGATCCGATGAAAGACCACGCCACTTTCCTTTCCGCGGCGGAGCTGGTTGCCAAGGCGCGGCCGGGCGTTTTGTTTCTGCTGGCCGGCCGCGGGACCGATAGCGCGGCGTTCAACAGACTCGTCGGTAACCGCGGAGCGTTACGGGCGCGACTGATCCTCCTGGGCGAGCGGCGTGATATACCCGAACTGATGACGGCGACTGATATCGCCGTCTGCTCGTCGTTGACCGAAGGCTTTCCGAACACAATTGGCGAGGCGATGGCCTCGGGCGTTCCCTGCGTGAGCACCGAGGTGGGCGACGCCGCCTCGCTGATCGGCGATACCGGCGGACTCGTGCCGAAGGCCGAACCGGTTGCGCTCGCGCAGAAGCTCGAGGAGTTTCTCGAGATGGCGCCGCAGGCGCGTGCCGCGCTGGGCGCTGCGGCCCGCCGGCGCATCGAGGAAAAGTTTTCGCTCCAGGCCGTTGTCGGCCGCTATGCCCGGCTATTCCGTGAACTGGCCTAAGTCCCCGCCGTTAATCATGAAATCGGGCTGCCGCGGGCGGCATTGCCAGCCAAAGGGATGGCCCTTATACATCGCCCTGGCGGCACCAAGGCCTTGAATTCTCCTGAAAAAATCGAGCCAAGCGGGGTCCGGCTTTCCGCTACGAAACTGCACGATAGGATGCCGTAGGGCATGAAAACGCTGATCCAAGCGGCGCTAGCTTTTATTTGCCGTCGCGGCTTTTTGAGATCGCCCTTGCTTGTGGCGCTGCTGTTTTGCGCCTCGCTGCGCCGGGTCGGCCGCAGGTCTGGCCGCGGGCGCTATGTGGCGCTGATCCTGCCGCGGCCCGGGCTCAGCGAAGATGCGCTGTCGGTGCTGCAGGATATGCCGGAATTCTCGCTGCTGAGGACGCATGCCGGGATCATGAAGGCGCTCGCGGCCGGCTTTCTTCCCAAGAGCATCGACGACAACAATTACAGCGGCCTGTCACCGGAGGAAGAGGAGGCCAAACGCCGTTACCGTGCCTTCCTGCATGAGGTGCTGCGGCATGTGCTGCGGTTTACAGGCATCGATCTGATTGTCAGCGGGAACTTCGCCTACTTTGCCGAACGCGAGCTGCATGGCGCGGCAGAAGCACTCGGCGTGCCTTTCGTGGTCTTGCATAAGGAAAATCTGAAAAGCCCCGGCCGCGTTTCCTATTTCAAAGACGTATACCGCCGTCGCCGCGGTCCCTTCGGGGGCCGCCGCATTCTGGTCTACAACGCCATAGAGCGCGACGTGCAGACAGCAGCCGGCATCGTGCCTGCCGACCGCATCAATATTTGCGGCATGCCCCGGCTTGATCGCTCGCATGCCTGGCGCCGCTCGGCGGCGGGCAAGCGGCTGCCGGAACAGCCGATGATCCTGTTCTTCACTTTCGGCGCCAAGACCGGGCTGCCGGCCCTTCGGCGTAAAGGCGCGGGAGGCGACTATGTCGAATCACTGCCGGAGTTCGACAGCCTCAACTGGGACCAAACGGCGCGGCAAACCATGGAGGCAATCGCCCGCTTTGCCCGGGCCAATCCGGGCGTCCGGGTGGTGGTGAAGTCCAAGCTCTCATCGGGCCAAGTTGAGATCTTCCGCGCGGCGGCGGGAGGCCAAATTCCGGCCAATCTGCAGCTGGTCAAGGGAGGCGATCCGCTGTTTCTGCTACAAGATGCATGGGCTGTCGTGGGGATGAACTCCACCGCTTTGCTGGAAGCCTTGGCCATGGGGAAGACCGTGCTTTGTCCGAGCTATGGGGAGGCTGCCGAGCCCAACATGCGTCCCTGGATCGCGGATTTAGGATCCGCGGTGGAATACGCGCAGAGTC
>DASSPI010000004.1:0-29465 GCA_035699705.1 Xanthobacteraceae bacterium | reverse complement strand
GGGGTCAACGGGCGGTGAGTGTGCGTCAGCGTGACTTGGCCGCGCAACTCAGGTGTGAAGCGAAGGGTGCTCTAAGGCTTTCGCCGCAGCTTCACCCCCGCGTCCTTGTCTCCGGCACGTAGAAGATGAGCAGGAACGTCACCACCGCGCCCGCCGCCGCGACGAAGAGGAACGACGAGCCGTAGCCCAAAGTCTCGGCGATCACGGCGAACAGGATCGGGCTCAGCGTCACGCCGCCCTGGCCGGTCAGGCGCCAGACGCCGAGGAACAGGCCGCGCGCTTCCGCCGGCGCGACGTCGGCGCCGACCGTCTGGATCGAGCTGCCGGTCAGGGCTTGCGCCGTGACGGCGAAAAAGAACAGCGCCACGTACCAGGCATAGGAGAGCGGAATGAAGGCGCAGACGGCAAGCGCGGCCATCGACACCGCCACGCCGCCGAAGCCCGGGACCATCGTGCGCTTGCGGCCGAAGTGGTCCATCATCCAGCCGGCGGCAAAGGCGATCGGCAGATTGATCATGATCGCCCCGGTCGCGAGAAAGGCGATCTGCGCAGGATCGAGCCGATAGGCGAAGGCGGCATAAAGATCGAGCAGGCCCGCATAGATCGGTCCGCGGGCGAGACCGGCGAACAGCGCCACGCCGAAATAGGGAAGCCGCGGCAGCACGATCTCCCGCAGCGACAGCCGGCGCGTCTTTTCCTTTGCCTGCCGCGCGTGGCGCGGCGTGTTCTCGGCAAACAGGACCGTGGGAATAAGCGCGATCAGCGCGAGCACGGCATAGGCGACGAAGGCGGCCCGTATGTCCCAGGCGGTGGCAATGAAGCCGCCCAGCATCGGACCCGAGAGCCTGCCGACGCTGTCCATGCCGAACAGCCAGCTGATCTGCCGCCCGCGCTCGCCCGCGGCGGCGCCGTGCGAAATGGCGGCGAGCCGCGCCATCAGCCACATCTGGGCCGCACAGCCGGCGAGAAAGCGAAGCACCAGAAGCTGGGTGAATGATTCTGCGAAGACGATCAGCAGGGAGGTTGCCGCCGTGAGCAGCGGCCCGGCGATGATCACCGGCCGCCGCCCGACACGATCGATCAGCCAGCCCGACGGCAGCGTGGCGGCGAGGTTTCCGATCAGGAAGGACGTCACGACGCCGCTGGCGACGCCGAAGCTGACATCGAAGGATTGCGCCAGCGCCGGGATCACCGGCAGCACGATGCCGGCGCCCAATGCCAAGAGGAATGCCGGAGAATAGGTGGAGAGAAATGCGTCCCAGGAGACCGCCTTGGACACGCCTGACGGCGGCGTTGCCATTTCCGGTTGGTCAGTCCGGTCGGATGGGCGGTTTTCTGTTTCTGTCATCCCCGTTCCGGCAAGGGCAAAGCTGAGCTTGCCGTGCTCGTTCCCCACATTTCCGTCAGCACGGGCTTCGCTCCGCGCGCGGGATCGCTATCAAACTCTAGGCGTTTCAGGCGGTTACCGGCGGCGGAGTAGGAACACGAAAGTCGATAACGGGTCAACCGGCCGCAGGAACTTCCCCGCCTCGGGCCGGTTCTTACTGCGCATCGAGGAGGCGGCTATGGGCAGCGGCAGGCAGATCAAGGAGCACATGGAGGTGGTCGGCTCGGACGGCAGGCACGTCGGGATCGTCGACGAGCTGGAAGGCCGTGAGCGCATCAAGCTCGCCAAGTCGGATCCGAAGGCGGGCGGCCGGCATCATTTCATTCCCTGTGACTGGGTCGAGCGGGTCGGCGCCCATGTCCATCTGAAGAAGACCAGCCGGGAAGCCATGGAGCAGTGGCAGCCGGCGGAATAGCCGAGCAGAAGGCGCGCGCTCAGCAGGCTTCCGACAGGATCACGGGATCGTGGGCGACGACGCAGTTACGGCCCCGCCGTTTGGCGGCATAGAGGCCGGCGTCGGCCGCTTCCACCAGCTTCTCGGCGCTGGCGTTCTTTTCCGGAATAAGTGAAGCCACACCGATGCTGACAGTGACAAAGCCCCAGGGCGATTCCGTATTGGTGAAGCTCAGGCATTCCACCGTGCGGCGCAGCCGCTCAGCAACCTGCACCGCACTTTCCAGCTCGGCGCCAGGCAGCAGCAACACGAATTCCTCGCCGCCATAGCGCGCCGGGAAATCCGCTTCGCCCCGGGAGATCTTCGACAGCACCTCGCCGACGCCGCGCAGGCAATGGTCGCCTTCGAGATGGCCGTAGCGGTCGTTGAACAGCTTGAAGTGATCGACGTCGATCATCAGCAGCCCGATCGGGCGCCCCAGCTCCGCCGCAAGCTCCCATTCCGCTTGCAGCCGCGCATCGAATCCGCGCCGGTTGCCGAGGCCGGAAAGCTCGTCGCTGATGGCGAGTTCCGCCAGGTGCAGGTTGGCGGCGCGCAGCTCACGCTCGCGTTCGGCGAGCCGATCCGCCATGTCGTCGAAAGCCGCGGCCAGCGATCGGAATTCCGCGATCCAGGTGATCGGCCGCATCGGCGCGTCGAATTCGCCGCGGCCGAAACGCGCGGCCCGCCTTGCCAGGGCGCGGATCGGCGCGACGATCAGCTTCTCCCCGGCAAGCCAGGCCGCGAGCAAAGCCAGGAGGCCGAAGAACGCGAGCTGCGCGTAGGCAATGAATATCTGCCGGTCGATGCGCTTTAAAAGCTCCGCTTCGCTCAGCCCGACCGCCAGCCGCGCGCTGGTCCAGGGCAACGAGACATAGCCGTAGACGCGTCGCGTGCCGTCGAATCCTTCCGTGGTGATATAGCCCTCCGGCCGCGAGAGCATGGCGGCCACGAGGGGATGATTGTTCTGTTCTTGCCCCACCGCGACGTCCGACCGCGGATAGCTCGCCAGCACCGTACCATTGGCGTCGACCAGGTTGACCACCACTCCCGGCCGGCGGCTGACGAGGGAAGCGAAGCTGCCCATCCATTCCAGGTTCATCGCGGCGATAACGACGACGCTTTGCATTTCCTTGGTCATCGTCGCATAGCTCGCCATCACCAGCGACAGGCCGGTGGCGCGGCCGAGCATATAATCACTCATGACGAATTGGCCGGAGCTGAGCGCGCGTCGATAGTAGCTGCGATCGTTCACGTCGAGGCCGATCGCCTTCGGCTCGGTAGAACAGCCGATCCTTCCATCCGCGCCGACAACCGACAGGCTGCTGACCCAGGGGATGTCCTTGACGAAGTCATCAAGCAGCGCCGTGCACTGGCCGCCGCCTGGAGCCGACGCGGTCACATAGGAGCGCGCGGCCGCTTGAATCAGCGCCCGCACGGTGACCACCATCTCGTTCTGCTGTTCGGCGCCGCGCCGCGCCAGCTCCATCGTCTCGGCGGCGGCGCGCCCGAGGCGTTCGCTCCGGCTGGTTTCCAGCACGCGTACGCGGTCGAGCGTCAGCGGCACAACCGCCAGCAGCGCGAGCAGCATCAGGCGCAGACGGATACCGAGAAGCGGCTTGGCGGCTGGCTTGCTTGTCTCGGAACTTGCAGTCGACATGGTAATCCCAAACCCCAGGGGGCAAAGTAACAGGGCAGGAGTGAAAGCCGGTTTCGTGCGATCCTTAAATTTTTACCGATGCAGCAAATCGTGATGAGGGCGCGGGTATGATCCAAGCCGTTGATTCCGCGTCAGGACTTTTGAAAGTGCGGGCGGAGCTCGAACGCGCCCGGGCGAACTCCAGCGCGCGTCAGCCGGTAACCTTGATCGCCGTCTCGAAAACCTTTGGCGCGGAGGCGATCGAGCCCGTGATTGCCGCCGGGCAGAAAGTGTTCGGCGAAAACCGGGTGCAGGAAGCCAAGGCGAAATGGCCGGCGCTGAAAGCCAAACACCCCGACATCGCGCTGCATCTGATCGGTCCGCTGCAATCCAACAAGGCAAGGGAGGCGGTAGCACTGTTCGACGCGATCCATACCGTCGACCGGCCGAGCCTGTGCTCGGCTCTGGCAAAAGAGATCACCCGGCAGAATCGGCGTCCGCTGCTGTTCGCTGAGATCAATACCGGCGCCGAGCCGCAGAAAGCCGGCGTGCTGCCGGAACAAGCCGATGCTTTTCTGCGCGCCTGCCGCGAAGACTATGGCCTGGAGATTTCCGGCCTGATGTGCATTCCGCCGATCGAGGAGGCGCCGGCGCCGCATTTCGCGCTGACCGCGAAAATCGCCCAGCGCAATGGCCTGACATTGCTGTCGATGGGAATGAGTGCGGATTTCGCGACGGCGGTGCAGTTCGGCGCGACCCATGTCCGTATCGGCAGCGCAATTTTCGGACAGCGCAATTAGCCGCGGCCGCTGATTGAAATCGCGGCAAGAAGCCTTAGTGTTGGACAGAACGACGGGAGGACAACAATGGCTAAAAAAGCACGCAAGACAAAGGCGAAAGGCCGGACCAAAGCAAAGACAAGATCCAAGCGGAAATCGCCGGCCCGCAAAGCGAGCGGGAGAAAGACCGCCCGCAAGTCCAAAGCGCGCAAGTCCAAAGCGCGCAAGGCGCCGGCGAGAAAGTCCGCAACGCGCAGGCGCCGGAAACAAGAGGGCGTGGTCGATACGCTGGTGGACGGCGTCGAGTCCGTTCAGAAGGGATTCGAGGACAGCGCCAAGATGCAGGAGCGCGTGGGAACGCGCTGGGGCACCGGCGAAGGGTGACGTTTCACTTCAGCGTCGCCGACCCATAATTGACTCGTCATGGCCGGGCCTAGCCCGCCAAAGACGGGCATAGACGCCTCATGTCCCGGCCATGACAGGGGGCGCCGGCCGGCGGGGCGATCACTCGATCACGACCCTGGTCTTCGGCCCGACCCGTTCCAGCAGCCTTTGCAGCCGCGGCGCCGGCAGCGCCACGCAGCCGGCGGTCGGCTTAAATCCTTCCCGCGCGACGTGAATGAATACAGCGCTGCCGCGGCCGGCGACCCGCGGGCGGGTATTGTGGTCAAGCTCGATGATGAAGTCGTAGAGCGGGTCCTGCCGCCAAAGACGATCCCCCGGGGCTCCGTCGGCAACCCGAATGGGGCGGTTATAGAGACGGTCCTTCGGATCCTCGCTCCAGCCGTCGTGCTTGCCGATCCGGCGGACCGGCAGCAGCGTACGGGGCCGGGGCGCCCGGTCGGCCCGCCACCACAGCCGCACCAGCCGAAAACGGCCGCGTGGCGTGCCGCCGTCGCCTTCCTGCTTGTTCGCTATGACGCCGGCACGTCCGATAGCCACCCGAATCTGGCTGCTTCCCGCCAGCAGCCAGCCCTGGGAGCGGAACCCCGGGCGTCGCCGGACGTAGACCGTCGGGAGGAAACTGCTCTGCATATGGTTGCGTATACCTTCGGCTGTGGCCCGGGCCTAAAGCCTAGTTCCCGCTTGCTCTTTTGTCCTCGAATGTTTCTACTTTGGAAAGCCATCGCTATGCTAATTGGAAGCGGATTCGCTTTGCCGGATTTCGCGGTAAAAAGGTTTCTGCGCAGGGTGATTTGAGGGAACGGTTTTACGGTGGGCCGGCCGTGGCGGGCTTTGCCGTAAAGAGCTGGTGGTTTTGAGGAGGCCGTGGCTGGGGCCATTATCGATGCCGAATGCCCGAAAAATTCTGATTGTCGACGACGATGCCGACCTGCTCCAGACCTTGGTGGAGCAGATCGCGCTGCATGACGAGTTCGAGGCGCTGCCGGTCGATAGCGGGACCAAGGCGGTGAACGCAGCGAAGACCGAGCAGATCGACCTTGTCATCATGGACGTCGGCCTGCCCGATATTGATGGCCGCGAGGTCGTCCGCATCATGCGCAAGGACGGCTTCAAGGCGCCGATCATCATGCTGACCGGCCACGATACCGATTCCGACACCATCCTTGGGCTGGAGAGCGGCGCCAACGACTACGTCACCAAACCGTTCCGCTTCGCGGTGCTGCTGGCGCGCATCCGCGCACAGCTGCGTCAGCACGAGGCGAGCGAGGATGCGGTCTTCACCATCGGACCCTACAGCTTCCGCCCGAGCTCCAAGGTCCTGCTCAACTCCAAGGGGCAGAAGATCCGTCTCACCGAAAAGGAAACCGCAATCCTGCGTTTTCTCTATCGCGCCGGGCAGACGCCGATGTCGCGCGAAACCCTGCTGCAGGATGTGTGGGGCTATAATTCCGGCGTCACCACCCATACGCTGGAAACCCACATCTACCGCCTGCGGCAGAAGATCGAGAAGGACGCGGCGAATCCAACCATCCTGGTGACCGAAGTCGGCGGCTATAAGCTCGTGCCGTGAGCGCATGATCGCCAAAAGTGGCAAGCGCTTTCGGATAAGATCATACGCAAGCAAAGCACCAGCGCCGTTTCATGTTGTTCAAGCAAATCGGTAGGGCTTGGTGACCATCGAGGACGACATCGCTTTCTTTGAGCGGGTGCCGACGCTGAATCCGCTCGGCCGCGCCGCGCTGCGCATCCTCGCTATCGGGGCGGAAAGCCGCTTCGTGCATGCCGGCGAGGTGCTGTTCTCCGCCGGCGATGCGGCCGACTCCGCCTACGTGGTCCAGGAGGGCTCCTTCGGCCTGGTGCCGCACCGTGCCGAGGGCGAAGCCCAGGAAGTCGTGGCAGGGCCCGGCGCACTCATTGGCGAACTCGCGATGATAACGCCGACCAAGCGGCTCGCCACCGCCACCGCGCTGGAACCGTCCACGGTCATCCGCATCTCGCGCGGATTGTTTCTGAAGATGCTGGAAGGCTATCCCGATACGGCGCGGAAATTTCGCGACGCCATGGCGGCCCGCACCGATCAATGGACGCGCGAGATCGAGAATGTGCGCGCCGGCCTGGAGGGAAAGGCCGGGAACTAGCTGGCGCGGCGGGCGCGCTGCTTAGAGCTCCACCGTCAGCGTCACCGGCACATGGTCCGACGGCTGCGTCCAGCCGCGCGCTTCCTTGGTGACCTTGATGGCGCGAACGCTGTCGGCCAAAGCGGGAGAGGTCCAGATGTGGTCGAGGCGGCGGCCGCGGTCGGCCGTCTTCCAATTATCCATCGCGCGATAGCTCCACCAGGTAAAGAGCTTCTCCGGCTCCGGCGTGAAATGCCGCATCGGGTCGAACCAGCTGCCGCCTTTCTGGAAGTCGACCAGCTTCTCGCATTCCGCCGGCGTGTGCGACACGACCTTGATCATCTGCTTGTGACTCCAGACGTCGTGCTCGAGCGGCGCGACGTTGAGATCGCCCACCAGAATGGCGCGGTTCTTGTTGTCACAGCGCAAGGTCTCGCTGGCGCGTAACTCGTCGAGGAAGGAAAGCTTGTGTTCGAATTTCGGATTGACGCCGGGATCGGGAATATCGCCGCCCGCCGGCACATAGAGATTATGCACCGTCACCGGGTCGCGCAGCCCCGCGCGCTCGCCCAACACGGCTGAGATATGGCGGCAGTCGGTCTTGCCGCAGAAATTCTGGATGCTGAAGGATTCGAATGGCAGGCGGGAGAGCACGACCACGCCGTGATAGCCCTTCTGTCCGTTCAGCGCGACGTTCTCGTAGCCAAGCCGTTTAAAGCGCTTGAGCGGAAATTTGTCGTCCGGGCATTTGGTTTCTTGCAGGCACAGCACGTGCGGGCGGGCGGCCTTGATGAAGCGCGCCACCAGATTGATGCGAAAGCGCACCGAATTGACGTTCCAGGTCGTGATCGAAAGCTGCATTGTGTTGCTGGCGCGCCCGGCGGAAAGCGGCGCGTAGAAAGCTAGTTTTTCTTGCTGCTGGTATCGATGGTGAAGATTCCCGGATCCGGCCGCGTGGAGGGATCCAGATTGGAAACCGCCACCGTGGTGTCGAAACCTTGCGCGTCGGTCACCGTCCACTGCTTGAGCTGCAGATTCTTGGCGTCGAACATCATCATCAGCCGGCTGGTGCCGATCAGCGGCTGCTTCTCTTCGATCACGATGGTGGCGAAGATGTCGTCGGCATAAACGCCGACGACGTTGGTTTCGCGCCGAAGGTCGATGCGGTCCGACAAGAGGAAGCGCAACGGGGTCTGCGACAGCGGGAAAATGTCCTGGGTGTCCAGATTGCGGTTGCGTACGGCAACGATGCGGCCGTCCGCGGTGATGTCGATGGGATTGGGCGGATTGTATTCAAAACGGACCCGGCCCGGCTTGGAAATGTAGAACTGCCCGGCCGACTTGGAGCCGTCAGGGCCGACTTGCACGAAGTCGCCAACCAGCGTGTTGATGGTGGAGAGATAAAGGCTGACGCGGTCGATCAGCGAGCGCTGGTTTTCGTCTAGCGCAAGCGTTTCCCCGGGCTTCCTCGTCTTGGCGCCGCTGGGCGCGGCGGCCTGGCCCGTCGTTGTCGGCTTCGGACGCGCGGTATTGGATTTGGTCTGCGGGCGCGCCGGGTCGGCCTGCGCCACGACCGTCGTCGGCCAAGATTGCGCGAAGGTCAGCGCCGGCGCCGCGATCCAGATCAATGCCCCAAGCAAGGCCGCCTGGCCCACCGCCGCCATATGTCACTCCAGTTCGCGCTTCATCACATCCGCTAGCGACCGCCTGTGGCGATTTCGCGGCTTCACACCCATTTTGCCGACTTAATGGCGGCAGGCCCAATACTCAATAGGGCTCTTCCACCAGGATTTCGCGCTTGCCGGCATGATTGGGCTGGCCGACCACGCCTTCCAGTTCCATCCGTTCCATCAGGGAAGCGGCCCGATTGTAACCGATCTGCAGGCGCCGCTGGATATAGCTGGTGGAGGCCTTGCGGTCGCGGGTCACGATCTGCACCGCCTGCTGATAGAGATCGGTGGCGTCGCCGGCGCCCATGCCGGTTGAATCGAATACCGCGCCATCCTCGGCAAGGTCATCCTCGGCGGTGACGGCCTCGAGATATTGCGGCACGCCTTGCGACTTCAGGTGCCGCACCACCTTCTCGACTTCCTCGTCCGAGACAAAGGGGCCATGCACGCGGCTGATGCGCCCGCCGCCCGCCATATAAAGCATGTCGCCCTGGCCGAGCAGCTGCTCGGCGCCCTGCTCGCCCAAAATGGTGCGGCTGTCGATCTTGGAGGTGACCTGGAAGGAGATGCGGGTCGGGAAGTTGGCCTTGATGGTGCCGGTAATGACGTCGACCGACGGCCGCTGGGTGGCGAGGATCACATGGATGCCGGCGGCGCGGGCCATCTGCGCCAGCCGCTGAATCGCGCCTTCGATGTCCTTGCCGGCCACCATCATCAGGTCGGCCATCTCGTCGACGATCACGACCAGATAGGGCAGGAAGTCGAGCTCCAGCTCTTCCTTCTCGTAGATCGCCTCGCCCGATTCCTTGTCGTAGCCGGTGTGTACGGTGCGGGTCAGGCTCTCGCCTTTGGCCTGCGCCTCGGCGACACGGGCGTTATAGCCGTCGATGTTGCGCACGCCGAGCTTGGACATCTTCTTGTAGCGCTCTTCCATCTCGCGCACGGCCCATTTCAGCGCGACCACCGCCTTCTTCGGATCGGTCACGACGGGCGTGAGCAGATGCGGAATGCCGTCATAGACGGAGAGCTCGAGCATCTTGGGATCGACCATGATCAGGCGGCACTGGTCGGGCTTGAAGCGATAGACCAGGCTCAGGATCATGGTGTTGATGGCGACCGATTTGCCGGAGCCTGTGGTGCCGGCGATCAGCAGATGCGGCATGCGGGTGAGGTCGGCGATCACGCTTTCGCCGCCGATGGTCTTGCCGAGGCAGAGCGGCAGCTTGGCCGAGGTGTCGGCGTAATCGTCGTCGTCGAGCAGCTCGCGCAGGTAAACTTTCTCGCGCACCGGATTGGGCAGCTCGATGCCGATGGCGTTGCGGCCCGGCACAACGGCGACGCGGGCGGACAGCTTGCTCATCGAGCGGGCGATGTCGTCCGAAAGTCCGATGACGCGTGACGACTTGATGCCGGGTGCCGGCTCGAGCTCGTAGAGCGTCACCACCGGACCAGGGCGCGCATTGATGATCTCGCCGCGCACGCCGAAATCTCCCAGCACGCTCTCCAGCGCACGGCCGTTTTCCTCGATCTCGCTGCTGCTGAGCGTCGATCGTTCCGAAGCGCGCGGCGCACTCAACAGATTGAGCGAGGGCAGCACATAGCCGCCGGAGCTCCGCCGCGCCGCGGGACGCGCCGCGCGCGCGCGCTTGCGGCGGGGCGCGGCCTGTTCTTCCGCCTCGTCCTCCTCTTCTTCTTCTTCGATCTCCTCAGCATCGACGAAGCGCGGCTCAAGCCGGGCCCGCGCCACCGCGCTGCGCGCCGGTGACGGTGCCGAGCGTTCCGCAAACAGCAGCCGCAGCCGCGCCTTGACGCTCA
Organism: Xanthobacteraceae bacterium; assembly: GCA_035699705.1. GTDB lineage: Bacteria > Pseudomonadota > Alphaproteobacteria > Rhizobiales > Xanthobacteraceae > CANKHA01. The sequence continues at coordinate 19,220 of DASSPI010000004.1, read as the reverse complement.
GGAATCCATGCACCAGCCAGCCGAGCGAGATCGCGGCGCGTTCCTCGTCCTCGATATATTCCTCGCGCTCGTTACGCTCGTCTTCCTCGGCGTCGGGATCGCGCCAGAACATGCCCGCGGCAACGGCGAAAGCCATCAGCGCCAGCGCGCCGGTGGTGCCGGCCAAGACCAGGCGCGTCATGCCGGAGACCGGCCCAAAGAAAAATGCCGGCATGCGCAAGAGCGCGTCACCGATCACGCCGCCCAGCCCGCTCGGCAGCGGCCAGGCTGCGGTGCGCGGCAGGCAGGACGCGAAGGCGGCGGCGAAAACCGCCGCGGCGAGCCACAGCAGCAGGCGCCAGCGTTCGCGGTAAAGCGGGCGATGACTAACCAGCCGCCAGCCGAGGATCGCCACCAGCAGCACGAGCACGATGGACGCCAATCCCAGCAGCTGCATCAGCAAATCAGCAGCGATCGCGCCCTGCACGCCCACCATGTTGCGCACTGGCGCATTGGTGGCGTGGCTCAGGCTGGGGTCCTGCACCGACCAGGTGCCAAGCGCGGTCGCACCGGTGAAGGCCAGCGCAATCAGGCCCAGGCCGGCCAGTTCGCGGAAACGGCGGCGCAGCACGTCGTTGAAATGGTCGGAAATGACCGCGAGGCTGTCGAGACCGCGTTCGATGACTGACATGAGCGCCCCCGTCAGCCCAGTACGGCCACAAGGCGGTGCAGCGCCTCGGCCGTCGTTGCATTGTCGTGCACCAGCGCGATGCGGATATAGCCCAAGCCGGGATTGCTGCCGTCCGCCTGATCGCGCGCGAGATAGCGTCCGGGAAGGACCCGCAGCCCGGCCTCGCGCCAAAGCTTCATCGTCACCGCCTCGTCACCGCCATGGCCGGAGACGTCGAGCCAAAGAAAGAATCCACCGGCCGGACGCTTGTAGCCATAGCGATCGCCGATGATCTGGTCGGCGAGATCGAATTTTTCCGCATAGAGGCGGCGGTTTTCTTGCACATGCGCCTCGTCGTTGTAGGCGGCGATGGCGACATGCTGCGCGGGCACCGGCACCTGCGGCGCGGCGACATTGCGCAGCTCGATGAAGCGCGCAAGGAAACGTCGGTCGCCGGCGCAGAAACCGACGCGCAAGCCGGGCAGGTTGGAGCGCTTCGAGAGCGAATGGAACACCACCACATTGGCGAAGTCGGAGCCTGCCGCTTCCAGCATTCCCGCGGGCGCGCGATTGCCATAGATCTCACAATAACATTCGTCGGCGAAGATCAAGAAGCCGAAGCGGCGCGCCAGCGCGCAGAGCCGCGTCAGATATTTCATATCCGCCACCGCGCCCTGCGGGTTCGCCGGCGAGGCGAGATAGCAGGCGACCGTGCGCGAGAGCAGCTCGTCGGAGAGCGCATCGAGGTCGGGCAGGAATCCGGTTTCCTTCGTCGTCGGCAGATAGACCGCTTCGCAGTCCGCCGCCATCGCGCCCGCGGCATAGGCGGCATAGAACGGATTGGGAATGAGGATCGCGGGGCGGCCGCTGCGCTTGCCGACCCATTGCCTGGCGGTGATTGCTGCAAGAAAGAGTCCCTCGCGCGTGCCGTTGAGCACGAGCACTTCGCTGTGGGGATCAACCGGGCGGTTCAGCTTGAAACGCCGCCCAAGCCAGGCGGCGGCGGCTGCGAGAAAAGGGTCGATGCCGCGGTTGGCCGGATAGCGCCCGAAGTCCGGCAGATGCGCGGCCAGCACCGGGCCGACGAAATTTGGAATGGGATGCTGCGGCTCGCCCACGGACAGGGCAATGGGCGGCTTGCCCGGCTTCACATTGGCCAACAGGTCGTTGACCCGCGCAAAGGGCGAGCGTGCGTCGGGCGGCCCGGACGCGGGCAGAACAGATACCTCTGACTTGGTCATCGCAACGAACACTGGAACAGGGCCCCGGCCGCGAAAAGCCAGCATAGAAGGGCCGGGTTAAGACACGATTAACCATCGAGCCTGAGGAACGCCAGTCCTAGTCGCCGCCCGTCCAGGGTCGTCGCGCTGCATGGCGAATATGAAGGATAGCCACCTCGTTTTGCCGGATTTGGTAGTAAACGAGGTAGGGATAGCGGCCGAGCCAAAGCACCCGCACGCCAAGCTCTTTTATGACGGGATGCCTTTCGGGAAGTGTTTCAAGCGTGTTGATCTGGGCGTCAATAAAAGCCTGCATCTCGCGGGCCGCCGCCGGACTCTGCTTTTCCAGATAGTCGAAGATGGCCTCGCGATCAGCGAAGGCCCGTGGCGTGTAGCGGACCTTCATAGACCGCGGCGTGTATTGGCCTCAGCCACAACATGATCCGGCACAAACTCACCGCGTTCGGCCTGCGCCAAGCCTTCAAGAATCGCTGCTCGCGCTTCGTCATCGATCGGGAAAGCCGATGCGTCAGCATTGGCCATCGAAAAAAGCGCGATCGCGATTGCATCCTGCTCCTTTTCAGGGAGTTGGCGCACTTTGGCGATGGCCCGTTCCAAAAGCTTGGTCATCGGGAAATCATAGCAGATTTCCGCCCTTCACAAAAGCAAGAGGCCCCGGCGTGAGCCGGGGCCTCTCGACGGCAAGGGAACGGCGCCGGGAAGCCGCCCCGAACCGTAGCTCTTACATCGTGTAGGCGCGCTCTCCATGCTCGGAGATGTCGAGGCCTTCGCGCTCTTCCTCGACGGTGACGCGGAGCCCGACCAGCAGGTCCACGACCTTGAAGAGGATGAACGATCCGACGCCCGACCAGACCAGCGTGGTCAGCACAGCCTTGGTCTGCGCGATCATCTGGGTGACGAGGTCGTAATCGGCGATCTTGCCGGCGGTGTAGTCCATGATGCCCGCGCCGCCGAGCGCCGGATTCACCAGGATGCCGGTGAGCAGCGCGCCGATGATGCCGCCGATGCAGTGCACGCCGAACACGTCGAGCGAGTCGTCGTAGCCGAGCGCGTTCTTCACCGTGGTGCAGAAGAAGAAGCACGCCGCACCCGCGATCAGGCCGAGCACGATCGCGCCCATCGGTCCGGAGAAACCGGCCGCCGGCGTTACCGCGACCAGGCCGGCAACGCAGCCGGACAAGGCGCCGAGCAGCGAAGGCTTACCCTTGGCCGCCCATTCGACGAACATCCAGGACATGGCCGCCGCCGCGGTGGCGACGAAGGTGTTGATCATCGCGAGCGCCGCGCCGCCGGTGGCTTCGAGATTCGAGCCGGCGTTGAAGCCGAACCAGCCGACCCAGAGCAGCGACGCGCCGATCATCGACATGGTCAGCGAGTGCGGAGCCATCAGCTCCTTGCCGTAACCAATGCGTTTGCCGATCACCAGCGCACCAACGAGGCCAGCGATGCCGGCGTTGATGTGCACGACGGTGCCACCCGCGAAGTCGATTGCGCCCATCTGGAAGACATAGCCGGCGTCGGCGTTGACCGCATCAAGCGCGGCCTGCGCGGCTTCCTTGGCAGCGCCATCGGCCGCGGCAGCAAGCGCCTTAGCAGCCGTGTCGATGGCATCGGGGCCGGCCCAATACCAGACCATGTGCGCGATCGGGAAGTAGATGAAGGTGACCCAGAGCGGAATGAACAGTACGACCGCCGAGAACCGGATGCGCTCGGCAAAGGCGCCGATGATCAGGGCAGGGGTGATCGCCGCGAAGGTCATCTGGAAGGCGATGTAGATGAACTCGTTGATGGTGACGCCGACGGAGAAGGTCGCGGCCTGCGAGTCAGGCGTCACGCCCATGAGAAAGGCTTTCGTCAATCCGCCGATAAAGGCCGAGCCGCCGGTGAAGGCGAGGCTGTAGCCGTAAAGGACCCAGATCAGCACGACGATGCATACGATGTAAAAAACCTGCGCGAGCACCGAGAGCATGTTCTTGGAGCGTACAAGACCGCCGTAGAACAGGGCGAGGCCGGGAATGGTCATCAACAAAACGAGCACCGTGGAGACGAGCATCCACGTGTTGTCGCCTTTGTTGAATGTGGGGGCGGCCGGCGCGGCGGCTGGCGCTTCTTGCGCAAGCGCCAAGTCCGGTATCACCGAGCCCGACAGCAGGACAGCGGCGGCAAGCGCAGCCAGCCCGAGTCCCGCACGGTAGTTAAGCTTCAACGACATGGTCCAACTCCTATTCGCGATAGTTATGGGTGCGGGATCAAAGAGCCGCGGCATCGGTTTCGCCGGTGCGGATGCGCACGGCGTGCTCGAGGCCGAGAATGAAGATTTTGCCGTCGCCGATCTGACCGGTCTTCGCCGCGGTGGTGATCGCTTCGACGACGTTGTCGACCTGCTCGGATCCGACCGCGACTTCAATCTTGAGCTTCGGAAGAAAACTCACGGAGTATTCGGCGCCGCGATAGATTTCAGTATGACCCTTCTGACGGCCGTAGCCCTTCACTTCGGTGACGGTCATGCCGTGCACGCCGATGGAGGTGAGAGCGTCGCGGACGTCGTCGAGCTTAAATGGCTTGATAATGGCCATGACAATTTTCATGGGTTTGAACCCCCCTGCGCTCGTACTGCCTGATGCAGCCAGGCAACTCAGCTGAGCTTGGAACGCGGAAAATCACCCTCCGCGGACAATGCTGGGCTCTCATAATCAAGCCCCGTGCCACTTCGCGGATTTGGCTCTAAAGACCTGAGGTTCTTGGGGGTTTTGACGCGGTGCGCCCGCCCGCGGCAGCGCAGGAACTCGGCAACGCCCAAAAGCGGGCAAGACCAGCCTAATTCTTGGGCAGGTCTTCATCGGCGATTAACGACTGCATAGGCCTTGGGCAAAATGCATCGCGCCCGGCTTTTTCGAGGGCCGGGCGCGATGGGCGTTTGCTGAAAAATCGAGGCCTATTGCAAGGCTTCACCGTGCTGACTGATGTCGAGGCCTTCGATCTCCTGCTGCTGGCTCACCCGCAGCGGCGAGAACAGATCGATCACCCGCAGCAACCCCCAGGTGACGACTCCAGCCCAGACGATCGTGACCCCGACGCCATAAGCCTGCGTCAGCAGCTGGCCGGGATTGCCTTCGAGCAGGCCAGGCAATCCACCCGGGGAATCCGCGGTGGCGGACATTGCGCCCGCGGCGAAAACACCGGTGAGCAGAGTGCCGGTGAAGCCGCCGACACCATGCACGCCGAACACGTCGAGCGAGTCGTCGTAGCCGAGCTTCTGCTTCAGCTTGGTGCAGGCCCAGAAGCAGAACAGGCCGGCGATGACGCCGATCACCGCGCCCTGCCACGGCAGCACGAAACCGGAAGCCGGCGTAATCGTGCCGAGTCCCGCGACCGCGCCGGAGATCATGCCGAGCACGGAGGGTTTGCCGCGCGTCCACCACTCCAGGAACATCCAGGTCAGCGCGCCCGCGCAGGCGGCGAGATGGGTGGCGGCGATGGCAAAGACTGCGCGCGAATTGGCGCCTAGCGCCGAACCGCCGTTGAAGCCGAACCAGCCGACCCAGAGCAGGCCGGTACCGATCACCGCCAGCGACAGATCGTAGGGCGCGAGATTCTCGGTGCCGTAGCCGCGCCGCGCGCCGAGAACATAAGCGGCGACGAGACCCGCGACGCCCGCGTTGAGATGAACCACGGTGCCGCCGGCGAAATCCATCAGGCCCGCGGTCTGCAGGAAGCCGCCGCCCCAGACCCAATGCGCGAGCGGAACGTAGACCAGAAACAGCCAGCCGACCGCGAACCAGATGAAGGCGCCGAAGCGCATGCGGTCCGCGACCGATCCCGCTACCAGGGCGACGGTGATCACCGCGAAAGTCATCTGGTAGAGCACGAACAGGATTTCCGGGATGGTGGCGGCGGCCGGATGCGTCGTGTCCATGCCGATGCCGTTGAGGAATACGCGATTGAAAGTGCCGATCACCGGGCCGTCGCCGCTGAAAGCCAGCGAATAAGCCACCGCGAACCAGAGCAGCGAGCAGATCCCCGCCGCCGCCAGGCTCTGCGCCAGGGTGGCCAGCACGTTCTTCTTGCGCACCATGCCGGCGTAGAACAATGCCAGGCCGGGAAGCGTCATCATCAGCACGAATCCGGTCGCGACAATCATCCAGGCCGTATCGGCGGCATCGATCTTCGATTCCTGCGCCATGGCCGGCGATGCGGCGAGGCTGCCGGCGGTGGCGGCGATCGTCAGCGCGATCGCCATGCGTGACGCCCGTGTCGTCATTTGATGTCTCCCCCTGTGCATTGATTGCCTGCTCACAACGCGTCGTTGTTGGTTTCGCCGGTGCGGATGCGCACCGCGCGCGAGATGTCGGTGACGAAGATCTTGCCGTCGCCGATCTGTCCGGTTTTCGCAGCGGCCGTGATGGCGTCGATGACGCGGTCGGCCTGGTCGTCCGGGACCGCTACTTCGATGCGCACCTTGGGCAGGAAATGCACGGCGTATTCGGCGCCGCGATAAATTTCCGTGTGGCCCTTCTGCCGGCCATAGCCTTTGACCTCGGAAATGGTCATTCCGTGCACGCCGATGGCGGTGAGCGCATCGCGCACTTCGTCGAGTTTGAAAGGTTTGATGATCGCAATAATGAGCTGCATGACCGGCTCTCCCTTTTGTCGCCGGTCAAACGATAGCGAAGGCCGGCGAACCGTGCAGGTTCGGGCCCAGCGTCCCGGCGACGCTGCCGGCTCTTCTTCAAACTTCGTGCCGGGACCGGCGCCGCGCGGTAAGCGATTGGCGAAGCTCAGCTTTCTCGATCTCCGGGCACGCCCGGCCTCACGCCCGCACTGCCCGAAACGACGGCAATCTGCTTAAATTATCCGCAGAAAAATGCCCGCTTTCGCGCCGCGGCGCTCAGCGTGTGGGCATCCCCCCTGTCGTTCGGCGCAGCCGCACGAGGCCTTCCTGCGCCACCGAGGCGATCAGCTCTCCGTTTTGGGTGAAGATCGAGCCACGCGAAAATCCCCGCCCGCCGCCCATGTTCGGGCTGTCCTGCGCATAGAGCAGCCACTCGTCGGCGCGGAACGGCCGGTGAATCCACAGCGCATGATCGAGGCTCGCAGCCATGATCTCCTTCTCGAACACCGAATGACCATGCGGCACCAATGAGGAGTCGAGCAGGGTCATGTCGCTGGCATAAGCCAGGACGCAGCGATGGATCGCGCTGTCGTCCGGCAGCTGCCCGGTCGCGCGGATCCAGACATTGAAGCGCGCATCGTCGAATTTCTTTCCGAGGTAACGCTCGAATTCCACCGGCCGCAGCTCGATCGGCCGCTCGCGCTCGTAATAGCGGCGCACCGGATCAGGCATCATCGGCATGATGTTCTGCTTGATCTCGGATTCGCTCGGCAGCGCGTCCGGCCGTGGCACATCCGGCATCGTGGCCTGATGCACGAACCCTTCCTCGTCGGAATGAAATGACGCGGCCATGGAAAAAATCGGACGGCCGTGCTGGATCGCGATCACCCGCCGGGTGGAAAAGCTCTTGCCGTCGCGCAGCCGGTCGACCTCGTAGACAAGCGGCACTTTCGGATCGCCCGGCAGCAGGAAATAGGCATGCAGCGAATGCGGCGGCCTGCCGTCCACGGTGCGGCAGGCGGCAACCAGCGCCTGACCGATCACCTGTCCGCCGAATACCCGCTGCCACGTCGTCTCCGGCGAGCGGCCGCGAAACATGTTCATCTCGAGCTGTTCAAGATCGAGGAGTACGAGAAGGTCCTGGACGGCGGACATGCGGGGGAGCTCGCCACGGGTGGGGCGCCTTCTTCGCGCCGCTAGTATCGTGGTTCAGAAATTCGCTTCGTTCTTGCCGCGAGTCGTTCAAGCGAATTTCTGAACCAAACGACACTAGATGCAAAATTTGCTAGTGTCCCTTCAAATCCAAGCTTGCTCCCAAGGTTGCCGCAAGTCTAAGCGAACTTCGGATTTTGGACACCAGTGAATGGCCCTATATTGAACGCAGAATGACGCCGGGCGATAGGCAACAAAAGGATGTGCTGATCGGGGGCGGCGGCTTCGCCGGTCTCGCGCTCGGCATCGCTTTGCGCCAGGCGCTGGGCGAAAGCTTTGCGGTGACGATTGCCGATCCGGCTTTTGCGCACGGCCACAGGGCCGACACCCGCGCCTCCGCCATCGCCGCCGCGGCCCGGCGCCTGTTTCAGGCCATCGGCGTGTGGGAACAGGTGGCGGACGAAGCGCAGCCGATCCTCGACATGGTGGTGACCGACAGCCGGCTGGAGGATGCGGTGCGGCCGGCTTTTCTCTCCTTCGCCGGCGAGGTCGCGCATGACGAGCCTTTCGCCCATATGATCGAGAACGGGCCGCTGATGCGCGCGCTGATGGACAAGGCGCAGGAAACCGGCGTCGATTTGCACGCGAGCGCTGTTGCTGAGTTTGATTACGCGCGCTCTGCTTCCGACCCCCTCCCCAGCCCTCCCTCTTTCACGGGGAGGGAGGGGGTCTCTCATCGGATCAACATTCGTTTAAACGACGGCGCTGCTATTTCAGCGCGCCTGCTGGTTGGCGCCGACGGCGCACGATCGGCGATCCGCGAGCAGGCCGGCATCACCACCCATGGCTGGGACTATGGACAATCCGGCATCGTCACCACGGTGTCGCATGAGCGCGATCACCACGGCCGCGCCGAAGAGCATTTCCTTCCCGCCGGACCTTTTGCCATCCTGCCGCTGAAGGGACGCCGCTCCTCGCTGGTCTGGACCGAAGAGACGCGCGAGGCCGAACGCATCATCGCGCTCAACGACGAGCAGTTTCACGCCGAGCTGGAACGCCGCTTCGGTCTGCATCTCGGCGAGATCAGGGCGGAAGGCCCGCGCCGTGCTTTTCCGCTCGGGCTGGCGGTCGCGCGCTCGTTCATTGCCGAGCGGATCGCGCTGGTCGGCGACGCCGCCCATGTCATCCATCCGATTGCCGGACAAGGCTTGAACATGGGTTTGAAGGATATCGCCGCGCTGGCGGAGGCGATCGCCGATGCCGCGCGGCTTGGCCTCGATCCCGGCGGGGCCGGCGTGCTCGAGCATTATCAGCGCTGGCGGCGGTTCGATACCATGGCGATGGGGATCGCGACCGATGGCCTCAACCGCCTGTTCTCCAACCGCTCGGAAATCCTGCGCGCGGTCCGCGACCTCGGCCTGGGCCTGGTCGATCGCGCGCCGGCGCTCAAGCAGCTTTTCATCCGGGAAGCGGCGGGATTGGTCGGCGACGTGCCGAAGCTTTTGCGCGGCGAGGCGCTGTAGTCTTATCCCTCCCCTCGAGGGAGGGATAAAAAGCTACGTCATCGGAATCGCTGCGACGTGATCCTGGAACGCCTTGCGCGCGGCCAGCGCATCGTACCAGCGCTGCAGATTTGGCAACGGCGGGTGATCCGGAAACAAATAGAGATAGCGATGCGCCATGATCGCGAGCGGAATGTCGCCCATGCAGAAGGCGTCGCCGGCGACGTAAGGCGTCTTCGCCAACTGCGCATCGAGGATCGTCATCACTTCATTGTAGCGCGCCTGGCCGGCGGCAATGGCGGCGTGGTCGCGTTTGTCTTCCGGCGTGCGGACCAGGCCCCAGAAGGTCGTGACCATCGGCGCGTTCACGGCGGTCTGCTGCCAGTCCATCCATTGATCGGCGCGCGCGCGCATGGCGGGATCCGACGGCGCCAACCGTCCGGCGCCGTATCTCGAGGCGATGTAGCGCACGATGGCGTTGGATTCCCACAGCACGACGTCGCCGTCCTGCATCACCGGCACCAATCCATTGGGATTGAGCGCGAGAAACGACGGCTCGCGGGTGCCGCCGAAGGCGCCGCCGAGTTCGGTGTGTTCATGGGCGACGCCGGTTTCGCCCACCGCCCACATGACCTTCTGCACGTTGGACGAGTTCTTGCGGCCCCAGATCTTCAGCATCGCGCGCCTGCTTTGCCGTGTGGATATGCCGAAAAGTGTCGCATGTCTGTCATGGATGGAAGTTCCAATGCGCGCGGGCAAGACCCCCGCTCTGGCCCCGCCTTTGAAGCCCCGGTCTGTCCCGGGGCCTTTTTTTAAAAGGCTTCAGCCTTCCAGCTTGCGCGCTTCTTCCGGCAGCATGATCGGGATGCCGTCGCGGATCGGATAGGCCAGCTTGGCTGCGCGGGAGATCAGCTCCTGCTTTTCCGCGTCATATTCCAGCGTGCTCTTGGTCAGCGGGCAGACCAAAATCTCCAAAAGCTTCGGGTCAATGCCGCCCAGCGGGCGGTCGGGCGTGGGAGGGGTCATGATTTGCCTTCTCGCTATTGTAATGGAGTTTCGTCCGACGATCCGGTTTTGGCCAGCTCGATCTCAGTGAGCGCCACCAGCACTTCGGCGCGGGTCTTGAGGTCCGGCGCCTCCAACAGCGCCTGCTTCTCCGCCGCTCCATAGGGGGACATCATCGCCAGCGCATTGACCAGCGCCTCGTTGGGCGCCTTTTCGATGCCCTCCCAGTCGGCCTTCAGATTGTTGGCTTTCAGGAATGCGGTGAGGGCCTTGAGCAGTCCGTCGCGGTCGACCTCTTCCTCGCCCTTGCGCGCGATGAAGTCATCGAGGAAAGATTCATAGGAGACCCTGCAGCGCCGGTAAGCGATGTCGCCGGCCAGTTCCTCCCGCACGCGGAAACGCGCGACGCCGGTGAGTTGCAGCACGTAGCGGCCATCGCCGGTTTCGGCAATCTGGGTGATGCGGCCGACGCAGCCGACCTTGTAGAGATGCGGCTTCTGCTCGTTGGCCGGATGCGCCTCGTCCGGCTGGATCATGCCGATCAGCCGGTGACCGTCTCGCAGCGAGTCATCGATCATGGAGAGATAGCGCGGCTCGAAGATGTTGAGCGGCAGTTGGCCGCGCGGCAGCAGCAGGGCGCCGGGCAGGGGAAAGACCGGGATCACCTCGGGAAGATCTTCGGGTCCGCGATAGTCTGCGTTCATCGGCATCGCATCCGCTCCGCCGTTACGTCAGTTCGACATGCCACGCGCAAGCGGGGCATCCAGTATACGACGTCGTGTCAGTCACTCTCACCCATAAAACGGCTCGGTGATTACTGGATCGTCCGCCTTCGCGGACGATGACATGGGTAATCTTACGCAAACAAGATCGACGACAGCTTCTTGCGGCCTTCCACGGCTGCCGGATCGGCAAATCCCCATGCATCAAAAAATTGCACGAGCTGCTTGCGCGCGGCGTCGTCATTCCATTTGCGGTCGCGCCTGACGATCGTCAACAAGTGCTCGGCCGCATCCTCGCGCCTGCCTTTCGCGTTCAGCGCCACCGCGAGATCGAAACGCGCCTGGTGGTCGGCGGGATTGGCCGCGACCTTCTGCTCGAGCTCAGCGATCGGGCCGACCGCTTTGGCCTGCTCGGCCAGCTCCAAGGCGGCGCGCGCCGCTGCCACCGCGGAATCGTTTTGTTTGGCTTCCGGAATCAGCGCCAGCGTCTGCTTGGCCTGATCGAGCGCGCCGGTCAGCACATAGCAACGCACAACGCCGGCGAGCGCCGCCGCGTTGTCGGGATCTTTCGCCAGCACCTGCGCATAAAGCCCGGCGGCGCCGGAGACATCACCCTGGGCGAGCGCCGCGTCGGCGGCCTTGAGGCCATCGGCGATGCCGTCGTCGCCGCCCAGCGGCTCCTTCACCACGCGCTCGATGAAGCCGGTGACCTGGCTTTCCGGCAAGGCGCCCATGAAGCCGTCGACCGGCTGGCCGTTGGAGAAAGCGATCACCGCAGGGATCGACTGGATTCCCATCTGGCCGGGGATCGCCGGGTGCTCGTCGATGTTCATCTTGACGAGCTTCACCTTGCCCTTGGCGGCGCGCACGACCTTTTCCAGGATCGGGGTGAGCTGTTTGCAGGGCCCGCACCAGGGCGCCCAGAAGTCCACCAGCACCGGCTGCTGCTTGGACGCTTCTATGACGTCTTTGACGAAAGTTTGCGTGGTCGTGTCGGTGACCAGCGCGTCAGCCGTCATTGTCGTCTCGCCAATCTGCGCCATTTGTCCTCGCTCGGGGCCGCGGGAATTCACCCGGATAAATGGGTGACCGGCGGCGGGAATGCAATCAGATCGTCACTCCGGCAATGCCGGGGCTTCGCCCGTCACGGCCGTGATCCGGGGGGAATGTCCGGTCGCCTCCAGGAATTTTATCAGGTCTGAAGAAGCCAGGGTTGTGGTCCGGGTATTCACCAGCGGATGGGCATTCACCAGCTCATGGCTCATCAGTTCGGAGTCCAGCACGACCGTCACGCGGCATGGGGTGTCATTGAGCGCGCCGAAGGGCGTCACCGCGCCGGGCGCCACGCCAAAAACCTCCTGCAGCAGATTGGCCGAGCCGAAGGAAAAACGGCCGGTGGCGCCCAGGAGCCGATGCAGCCCCTTCAGGTCGATTTTGGCGTCCTCCAGCGCGACCACCAGAAACAGCGCGTCCTTCTTGTCCTTCAGGAACAGGTTTTTGGTGTGGCCGCCGGGAATTTGGCCGCGCAAGGCCTGCGACTGCTCCACGGTGAACAGCGGCGGGTGGCTGACGGTGGAATACCGGATTCCAAGCCGGTCGAGATAGGTAAAAAGGTCTTCAGGGCTGGCGGGCATGGGCTTCTCGCGGCTGGCAACCTGTTTTTCCAACGGAAACCGGCAAGGTTGCAAATCCGCGCCCCTTTTGGCATAGCAGGCCCTGGCGGCCAAACGTGACCCACACGGCTGCCGTCGCCAAACGGATGCGGGTGTAGCTCAGGGGTAGAGCACGACCTTGCCAAGGTCGGGGTCGAGGGTTCGAATCCCTTCGCCCGCTCCAATTTTTTCGATCAGCCACAGTGCCCGTTACGATGGGTCCCGGGCTGCTGCCTTCGCCCTCGGGCCTGCAAGGCAGGGCAAAAGGTGTGTCCCGGTGCTTGCAGGTTTTCTCGCGCTTTTGTCGGCGGCCACCTTCGCCTTCAACAATGCGAGTCTGCGGCGCGGCGTGCTCACCGGTTCGGTGGCGCAGGCCATGGCGATCACGGTGCCGATCGGGGTGCCGCTGTTCTTCATCGCGGCGGTGTTAAGCGGCACGCTCGCGCTGATCGCCAATTTTCCCTTCGACGCCGTGCTGATCCTGTCCGCATCCGGCGTCGTGCATTTCCTCTGGGGCCGCTACTGCAATTACCGCGCGACCCAGGCGATCGGCTCCAATCTCACCGCGCCGCTGCAGCAGGTGAATCTCCTCGTCTCGCTCGGGCTGGCGATCCTGGTGCTCGGAGAGACGCTGACGCCGCTGCGCATCCTGGGCATCGGCCTGGTGCTGCTGGGCCCGTATTTCGCGATGGGTGCCGACAAAAAACCCGCTGCCGCCGCCGTCGCCGCAGCGCCCGACACCGGCGCGACCAAGCCGCCGCCGTTCAAGCCGAAATACACCGAAGGAATTATCTTCAGCCTGCTCTCCGCCACCGGCTATGGCTCGAGCCCGATCCTGATCCGGCTTGCGCTGGAAGGAAAAGGTCTGGGAGCCGCCATTCCGGGCGGACTGATCGCATATCTGGCGGCGACCGCCGTACTGGCGCTGTTCCTGATCCTGCCCGGAAGCCTGAGCCATCTGCGAAGGATGAAGTGGGAATCGGCGAAGTGGTTCACGCTTTCCGGCTTCCTGGTCTGCCTCTCGCAGATGTTCCTCTACATGGCGATGGCGATTGCGCCGGTGACCGTGGTTTCGCCCATCGGCCGGCTGTCGCTGCTGTTCCGGCTTTATTTCAGCCGGCTGCTCAATCCGCACCATGAGGTCTTCGGCGGTCAGATGATTTTGGGAACCGTCGTTTCGCTGCTGGGGGCGCTGGCGCTGTCGATCAGCGTGGAGGCGGTAGGCGGCCTGCTGCCGGCCGCGTGGCAGCCGATCCTGCAGTGGCAATGGCCCTGACGGGCGTCAAAAGTACCGTAAATTAGCCTATTAGCCGGCTTCTGCTTGACCGCCGCCGTGCGGCAGCCTATCCCATCCGCCGTTCAGGTTTTTGAGGATTGCCCGTCATGACCCGCGGACCTGTATTTGTCTCCGCCAGGACGCTTGCGGTGGTTCAGTCGAAGGCCGGCGGCTCGGTGCCCGTGGCGAAAATCTTCTTGCCGGCCTCCGCATCGCCTATCCGTTTTGTGGCGAGCGGCAATGCAAGCCGGCGCATTGCCGAAGCGCGGCCTCGCCGCCCGACCTGATCCCTCAGCCCTAGTATCCCGCCGCCAGAGCGCCGCGCGTGCGCGTGTCCGCCACGCCGGCAAAACCATTTGCGGTGACGGCGATCGAATTGGCCGAGGTGGCGTTGCGGCCGACAACGACGCGATGCCCGCGCGCCTGCAGCGCCGCGATGAGATCGGCAGTGATGCCCGGCTCCGCCACCACTTCATCCGGCAGCCATTGATGATGCAGGCGCGGCGCGGCGACGGATTCTGCGAGCGGCATGCCGCGGTCGATCACATTGCTGACGATCTGCAGCACGGTGGTGATGATGCGGCTGCCGCCGGGCGAGCCCGTGATCATGAACGGCTTGCCGTCCTTCAGCACGATCGTCGGGGTCATCGATGACAGCGGGCGTTTGCCCGGGCCGGGCGCATTGGCATCGGTGCCGACAAGTCCGTAGGCATTCGGCGCCATCGGCTTGGACGCAAAATCGTCGAGCTCGTTGTTGAGCAGAATGCCGGTGCCCTCGGCGATCATGCCGACGCCGTAACTGAGATTGAGCGTGTAGGTGTTGGATACCGCGTTGCCGTCGCGGTCGATCACCGAGAAATGCGTGGTGTTGTCGCCCTCGCGCGGCGCGGGTTCGCCGGCGCGGATATCGGCGGAAGCGCGCGCGCGCGCCGGGTCGATCTGCGCCCGCAACGCAGCGGCATAGGATTTCGAAGTGAGGCCCGCGACCGGCACCTTCACCGAGTCGGGATCGCCCAGGAAAATAGCGCGATCGGCATAGGCGCGCTTCATCGCCTCGATCATGAGATGCGCGACCGCGCCGCGGTCTGCGGGGATCGCGCCCAGGTCATAGCCTTCCAGGATGTTGAGCATCTCGATCAGATGCACGCCGCCGGACGAGGGCGGCGGCATCGACACGATCTCATAACCGCGGTAGCTGCCGCGCAGCGGCGTGCGCAATACGGCGCGGTAGCTTTTCAGGTCCTCGAGCGTCATCACGCCGCCGGCGGCGTGCAAGGCGGCGACCAGTTTCTCCGCCGTGGCGCCTTGGTAAAAGGCGCGCGGCCCATTGCGTGCGATCGCTTCCAGCGAGGCGGCGAGATCGGTTTGCACCAGGCGGTCGCCTGGACCGAGCAGCGTGCCGTCGGGCTTGAGGAAAATCTTTGCCGACGCCGGCCAGCGCGCCAGCCGGGCTCCCACGCTCGGCAGCGAGGCCGCGGTATCGTCTTCCACCGGAATGCCATCACGCGCCAGCGCAATCGCGGGAGCGATCAGTTCCGCCAGGCTTAATTTGCCGGAGCCGAATTTCTCATGCGCGAGCGCCAGCCCCGCGACCGTGCCGGGCACGCCGACCGCGAGTCCGGATTCCAGCGATTTCGTCGGATCGGCGTTGCCCTCGGCATCAAGAAAGCTGTCGCGGGTGATCCCGCGTGGCGCGGTCTCGCGATAATCGATCGCGATCGGATCGCCCTTGGCGCGATGGATCACCATGAAGCCGCCGCCGCCGATATTGCCGGCGCGCGGATAGGTCACCGCCATCGCAAAGCCGACTGCGACCGCGGCGTCGACGGCGTTGCCGCCTTTCTTCAGCACCTCGACGCCAATGCGGGTGGCCCGCGTCTCCTGGCTCGCGACCATGCCGTTGCGCGCAACGACCGCCTGTGCCGGTGCGGTATCCTGAAAGAAATGCGGCGCGCGCTGCGCCGTGCCTGCGGCAGGGGCTAATAGGACAAAGGCGCCAACGAGCAGGCGGATCATGTGGGTCGCGGCCATGCCCCCGGTATGCCCCAGGTCTCGCGCGGATGCCATATGCCGGCAAGTATTCCGGACAGCCGCCCTCGACGCCTCGCCCGCAATGGGCGAAACTTGCGGCGACTTCCCGGCTAGCTGCACGTCTGGACCTGCCGATGTCCGTTGAGGGCCTGCTAGGCACCGAAGAGGAAAATACCGCGCGCCGGCTGATCGAGCGGGCGAACGACTTGCTTGCCAGTCTCGATCCGAACGTTCCGAAAAACTTCCTGCCCGAGCTATACGGGCGCGCCGTCGCGGACGACCTGATGGACTACGAGCCCGAGACGCTGGCCCAGCTCGGGAAGGAAACCTGGGCCTTCCTGCGGATGCGGCGGCCGGGCGCGCCGAAAATCCATTTCGACGTCTTGCAGGACATCGAGCCGGACAGCCGTGTGCGGCCGATATCGGTGATCGAGATCGTCACCGACGACATGCCCTTCCTGGTGGACTCGGTCATGGCCGAGCTCACCGAGCGCGGCCTCGACATTCGGCTGGTCGTGCATCCGGTTTTCACGGTGCAGCGCGATCCGGAAGGCCATCTTGCGGTCTTTGCGGGAGCGGCGTCCGCGCGCGAAGGCGCGTTGCGTGAAAGCGTCATGCAGATCCATGTCGCGCCTGTCGGCGAAGAGGCCAAACGCAGCGAAATCGTGCAGGCGATCGAGCAGGTGCTCAGCCAGGTGCGCCTGGCCGTGCAGGACTGGCGGCCGATGCTGCATCGGGTCTCCGACATCATCGCCGACCTGAAGAGCAATCCGCCGCCGATCCTGGTGGAGGAAATCGCCGAGGCGATCCAGTTCCTGCAATGGCTGATCGCGGGAAACTTCACCTTCATCGGGATTCGCGATTACGTTTTCGGCGGCAAGGATTGCGATTTTGAGGCGGTGCCGGGCAGCGCGCTCGGCATCCTGCGCGCGCAGGACCTGCAGGTGCTGCGGCGCAACAATCAGCCGGTCACGATCACGCCGCAGATCCGCGCCTTTCTGGAACAGCCGAAGTCGCTGATCGTCACCAAGGCGAATGTGCGTTCGCGCGTGCACCGGCGCGTCTATCTGGATTACGTCGGGGTCAAGCGCTTCAATGCGGACGGCCATCTCACCGGCGAAACGCGTATCGTCGGCCTGTTTACCTCGACGGCCTATACGCGCTCGGTGCGCACCATCCCGTATCTGCGGCGCAAGGTCGACGCCATCCTGAGCCACGCCGGCTTCGATCCCGCCGGGCATTCCGGCAAGGCGCTGGTCAATGTGCTTGAGAGCTATCCGCGCGACGAGCTGTTCCAGATCGATGAGGACACGCTGTTCCAGTTCGCGCTGATGGTCTTGCAGCTCGACGAACGGCCGCGGGTGCGGGTGCTGCCGCGCCGCGACCGCTTCGACCGTTTCGTCTCGGTATTGGTTTATCTTCCGCGCGACCGCTACGACGGCCGCCTGCGCGAAAAGATCGGCGCCTATCTGGCGCAGGTCTACAACGGCCGCGTGTCGGCCTTCTATCTGTTCTTCCCGGAAGGGCCGCTGGTCCGCATTCACTTCATCATCGGGCGCTCCGAAGGCGAGACGCCGAATCCCGACCGCTTGACGCTGGAACAGGCTGTCTCCGACATCATCCGCACCTGGAACGACGCGCTGGCCCACGAGCTTGGCCACAGCTTCGAGCCGGTCAAAGCGCGGACGCTGTACGAGCGCTACCGCAACGCCTTCTCCGTCGGCTACCGCGACGCCTATTCCGCCGCGGTGGCGATCAAGGACATCCGTATCATCGAAGGCCTGTCGTCGGAGCGGCCGCTCAATGTGGATTTCCACCACCGCGCCGACGGCGTCGGCCTGAAAGTGTGGAGCCATACCCGCCCGATCCCGCTCTCGGCGCGCGTGCCGGTGCTGGAAAACATGGGCTTCCGTGTCGTCGATGAGCGCACCTATCAGATCGCGCCCGAAGGCGACGGCGCTCCCGATGTCTGGTTCCATGACATGCTGCTGGAACGGGCGGACGGCGGGTCGGCCGATCTGGGCGATGCCACCGAACGCCTGGAAGCGCTGTTCCTGATGGTGATGCGCGGCGTCGCCGAGGACGACGGCTACAACGCTCTGGTGCTGGCTGCCGGATTGATGTGGCGCGACGTTGCGCTGATCCGCGCCATCTCGCGTTTCCTGCGTCAGATCCGAATCGCCTATTCGCAGGGCTACATGTCGGCCACGCTGCGCAAGCATCCGGGCATCGCGGCGGCCATTGTGCTGCTGTTCCACGTCCGCTTCGATCCACGGCTCGACACTGGCAAGGAGGAGCGCGCACGGCGCGAAGCCGAAACGCTGGCGCAGATCGAACAGGCGCTGCAAGCGGTGGCGAGTCTCGACGAGGACCGGATCCTGCGCCTTTTCGTCAATGCGGTGACTTCGGCCTTGCGCACCAATTTCTATCAGCTCGACAAGGAAGGCCGCGCCAAGGCGGTGATCGCGACCAAATTCGACAGCCGCAAGCTCGAGGAGCTGCCGCTGCCGCGCCCGCTGTACGAAATCTTTGTCTACTCGCCGCGGGTGGAGGGCGTGCATCTGCGCTTCGGCAAGGTGGCGCGCGGCGGCATCCGCTGGTCCGACCGTCCGCAGGATTTCCGCACCGAGGTGCTCGGCCTGGTCAAGGCGCAGCAGGTGAAGAACGCCGTGATCGTGCCGGTGGGCGCCAAAGGCGGCTTCGTGCCGAAGCTGTTGCCGCTGGGCGGCCCGCGCGAAGCGGTGGCGGCCGAAGGCGTCGCCGCCTACAAGCTCTTCATCTCCGCGCTGCTCGACGTCACCGACAACCTGGAAGGCGAGCAGGTCGTGCCGCCCGAAAATGTGGTGCGGCATGACGGCGACGATCCCTATTTCGTGGTCGCCGCCGACAAGGGCACCGCGACCTTCTCCGATATCGCCAATACGATTTCGCTTGAGCGGCATTTTTGGCTGGGCGATGCCTTCGCTTCGGGCGGTTCGGCGGGTTACGACCACAAGAAGATGGGCATCACCGCGCGCGGCGCCTGGGAGGCGGTGAAACGGCATTTCCGCGAGCTCGACATCGACATCACGCGGACGCCTTTCACGGTTGCCGGCGTCGGCGACATGTCGGGCGACGTTTTCGGCAACGGCATGCTGCGCGAGAATACGATCAAGCTCGTTGCCGCTTTCGACCACCGCGATATTTTCGTCGATCCCGGTCCTGATCCAAAAAAGAGCCTGGCCGAGCGGCAAAGACTGTTCGATCTGCCGCGCTCGAGCTGGCAGGATTACGACAAGGCGCTGATCTCGAAAGGCGGTGGCGTGTTTTCGCGCGCCGCCAAGGAAATCAGGCTGACGCCGGAAATGGCGGAACTGCTTGGCCTGCAAGCCGACAAAC
>DASSPI010000003.1:0-18545 GCA_035699705.1 Xanthobacteraceae bacterium | reverse complement strand
AACACTGCCGGATCCGGACCGACGCCGCGCCGCGAGCTTTGCGGCTGATCGCCAATCTGGCGCTAGCCGCTCAAAAATGCCGCATTAGCTAGCCCGACGACCTTTGCCCTGAAGGTTTCGGCGTTTTCTTTCCGCTTACAGCCTCTCGTGCATTCGGCTAAATTTACGTCCATCCGAATTCTCCCGGACCCACATCTTACGCGGCGAGTTCTCATGCCTGCACTTCGCGGCGTCCTCGAAACGGCCCTCTATGTCGACGATCTTGACCGCGCGGCAAGATTTTACGGGGATGTTCTCGGCCTTGCGCCGCTGTTTGCCGATAACCGGATGCGGGCCTTCGCGGCGGGAGACCGCAGCGTGCTCCTGCTCTTCAGCCGCGGCGCTTCCCTTGAGCCGGTAGAAATACGCGGCGGTACCATCCCGCCGCACGACGGCAACGGTCCGTTGCATGTGGCCTTCGCCATCGACACGGCGGAGTTGCCCGAATGGGAAAAGCGCCTCGACGCCTGCCATGTCGTCATCGAAGGCCAAACCCTATGGCCGCGCGGCGGGCGCAGTATCTATTTCCGCGATCCCGACGGGCATTTGCTTGAACTCGCGACTCCGGGTTTGTGGACAATCTACTGATCAAGCAATAAGGCGGCGAGAGCCTGCTCGCACGGAAGACCTTGGTTCGAAAACCTGCCCCCTGCTCTTCGCAGTTGCTGAGGGAAGGCTTCACGCGCGCCTTTGCAGCGGGCATGGTTTGATCCGTCGCAGGTGCGCTGCCAATCGACGCAGGCGTGTGCTTGCCAGGAGGCATAAGTCCGCTTGCCTGGGGGTGAGTTCTGCATGAAGATAATGACGATCCTGCCCAGCGTCCACGAGTTATGACGTCTTAGAGGCCGGACGATTGGGAGGGAAAAACAATGCGTCACTGGGTTGCGGCAGGTTTAATCAGTCTTGCGCTGGCCGTCCCGCCCGCCACTGCGGCACAGGCCGAATCCGTTGCAGATTTCTATCGAGGCAAAACCGTCACTTTGATCGTCGGTTATAGCGCTGGCGGCGGATACGACATTTACGCCCGAACCATGGCACCTTACCTGACGAAATATATTCCCGGAAATCCCAACGTGGTCGTGCAGAACATGGACGGGGCGGGGAGCCTGAAGGCCACCAACTATATCTATAACGTCGCGCCCCGGGACGGCACGACTATCGGAACATTCGGACGCGGCATGGCGATGGAGCCGCTGATCGGCAACAGCGCGACGCAATTCGACGCGACGAAGTTCACCTGGCTGATCAGTACGACGAGCGAGCACAACGTGTTCGCGATCTGGCATACCTCGCCCGTCAAGACGTGGAATGACATGCTCACCAAGGAGTTCACGGTCGGAGGCGAAGGCTCCGGCTCGGACCCGGATATTTACGCACTCTTGCTGAAAAACCTGTTCGGCCTGAAGTTGAAGCTGATCAGCGGCTATCCGGGCACAACCGAAGTGACGCTCGCCCTGGAGCGGGGCGAAGTGGACGGCCGCGCCAGCTGGTCGTGGAGCAGCCTGAACTCGACCAAGCCGGATTGGGTCAAGGAAAACAAGGTTCGCTTTCCGGTCCAGCTCGGCTTGGTAAAAAACCCCGCTCTGCCTGATGTGCCGCTCGTCATCGACTTCGCAACCACTGAGAAGCAACGGCAGGTTTTGAAGCTGGTCCTCAGCCGCCAGGTGATGGGGCGGCCGTTCGCCGGCCCGCCTGGCATCCCGGAGGACCGCAAGCAAGCGCTGCGCAAGGCGATGGAGGATACGTTGAAGGACCCTGACTTCGTCGCCGAAGCAAAAAAGCGGAAGATGGACGTTAGCCCGGTCAGCGGCGAGGAACTCGAGAAGCTGGTTGCAGAGGTCTATCAAACTCCGAAGGACATCGTCGCCGAGGTGCGTGCCGCGATCACCCCCGCGAAATAGCCCTTCAGCTTGCAACTCAAACGTCGCACAAACAGGTGGACGCGGCCTTGGAGCCGCGTTCACCCCGCGCCGCCGCAACTGATCTCAATCGCCTCTCATAATCTTTGCAAAGGAACGAAACGTGTCGAAGAGGATTCCTCTAACGCTTGCATGCGGTGACTATGAGATTGTTCGGGCTTTGAAGGAGGGCACCGTCCGTCCCGATGGAATTGATCTCACGGTGCTAACCGCGATGGACTCCACGACGCGGCATTGGCGTTATTTGCGCGGCCAGGAATTCGACATCGGCGAGGTATCCTGCGCTTCATACCTCACGGGTCGTTCGCAAGGCGTGCCCGGCTTTGCGCTTCCGATTTTTCTGCACCGCCGGTTCCGCCACGGCTTCATCTTCATCAACACGACCAAGGGCATTCAGAAGCCCACCGATCTGATTGGCCGCAAGGTCGGTGTCAAACAGTATCAGGCGACCGCCATCGTCTGGATGCGCGGAATCCTTGAGCACGAATACGGCGTTCCCCATCAATCGATTGAATGGTTCTCGGAACTCGACGAAACGGTAGAATTCGCGCCGCCGTCGGGGTTGAAGCTGACGCGGCTGCCCGATCATCAAACCGTGGAAGACATGCTGGCCTCCGGTGAACTGGACGCCGTCATCCATCCTGATCTGATCAAGCCGATTGTGACAGGCGACCCGCGCGTGGGGCGGCTCTTCCCCAATTTCAAGGAGGAGGAGATTTCATTCTACAAGAAGACCGGCATGTTTCCGATCATGCATGTGTTGGGGATCAAGCAGGAGGTCGTCGAGCAGCATCCCTGGGTTCCGATCAACATCTTCCATGCCTTCAACGAGGCAAAAGCCATCGCGATGAAGCGTATGGAGAACCCGCGGATCGTGCCGCTCGCGTGGTATCGGGAAGCTTGGGAAGAGCAGGAGCAAATTCTGGGCAAGGACCCCTGGGAATACGGCGCCACCGAGCGGAACCGGAAAACAATGGACGCGATCACCGGCTACTGCCACGACCAAGGACTGATCGAGCGCAAGATTCCCTTCGACGAGCTTTTCCTCAGTACCTTCCAGGGCCGCAAGCGGGGCGACGAATTCCGCTTTTGACGTTGCTCACATCGATTTTTCCCGCAACAGCTTGCGCAACCGCTGCGGTGTCACGGGCAACTGCGTTACCGCTCCTGGCATCCCGAGGGCATCGTCGATCGCACTGGCAATGACGCCGCCGGCGCCATTGATTCCGCCTTCGCCCGCCCCCTTCAATCCCAACGGATGCAACGGCGATGGGGCATCCTCGGTCAGCAGCACCTCGAACTCGGGCGTCTCCCGCACCGTGGGGATTAGGTAATCGGCCAAGGTCGAGGAGAGCGGCTCGCCCTTGTCGTCATAAACGAATTCCTCGTAGAGCGCGCCGCCCAGCCCCTGCACACAGCCGCCGACCAGTTGTCCTTCGATCATCATCGGATTGACCGCGCGTCCCACGTCATAGCCGATCAGGAAGCGCTCGACCGCGACATGCCCGGTCTCGCGATCGATCCGCACCACCGCGAGATGCACGCCGTAGGGGAAGACGGTGTGGCTGGTGTTGAACCAGCCATGGGCCGCCAGCTGGGGCGTCCGTCCCCGCAGCAATTTCGATCCTGGCGCAATCCGTTTGGCTATCTCCGCCAGAGTGATCGACGGGCCTGCCTTGCCGTCGCGCCGCGCCACGGTGCCGGCGACAATGTCGAGCTCCGCAACCGGCGTCTGCAGCAACTCGGAAGCGAATTCGAGCGCCTTCGCGCGCACCATCAGGGCGGTGACGTGTACCGCCCCGCCGGTCAACCCGGTGGCGCGCGTGGCATGCGCGCCGATGCCGTGGTCGATCAGATCGGTATGGCCGTGGATCACCCTCACCTGCTGGTAATCGACGCCAAGCGCTTCGGCGCAAATCTGCGCCATGGCGGTTTCGAATCCCTGCCCGAGCGATGCCCCGCCCGTGATCAATTCCACCGCGCCGGCGGTGTCGACCGAGATCTTGGCGCCGTCGGATGGTCCGCGTCCGCTTTCCTCGACGAAAATGGCAACGCCGGCGCCGACCGCCTCGCCCGCGGCGCGGCGGCGTTTCAGATCCCGCTGCAGTTCGTCCCAGCGAAAGGCAGCCAGCGCCTTGTCCAGGAGAAGTGGAAAGTCGCCGGAATCCAACTCCAGATTCTCGACATGCGGTTCGTCGAAGGCGATGGTATAAGGCATCTCCGCCGCGGTGATGAGATTTCGCTTTCTCACCTCGACCGGGTCGAGCCCGAGTTTGCTGGCCACGGCATCGATCAGGCGGCTGCGCACGAAGGTGCTTTCAAAGCGGCCGGGCGCGCGATAGGTCGCCGCGGGAGTCTTGTTGGTGAGACGGAAATGCGCGACGGCGCGGTAGGCCGGCACCCGGTAGGCGCCGGTTAGCATGCACATCGTGCGGTTGGGAACATTGGCGCCATGGGTGCGGACATATCCCCCCTGGTCGTGAAAGATTTCGTCCTCGATGCCAAGAATACGGCCTTCTGAATCGACCGCGATGCGCGCGAGATGGCGCTGCTGACGTCCCTGATTGGCGCACATCAGGTGCTCGCGCCGGTCCTCGATCCATTTCACCGGACGCCCCAGCCGCAGCGCCGCGACCAGAACCAGAACATCCTCGGGATATATTTCTCCGCGAATGCCGAAACCGCCCCCGACATGGCTTTCATGCACATGCAGCGCCGATGGGCTGCGCTTCAACATCCGGCAGAGCGTTTCCTTGTTCCGATGCGGAATCTTCGCGGCGCCGTGAAGCTCCAATATATCGCGCGCCGCGTCGTAGCGGCCAAGCGCTCCCCGCGTTTCCATCGGAACGCCGGAATGCCGCCCTGTCGTAAGGTCCAGTTCGATGACGGTATGCGCATTCTTGAAAGCGGCTTCGATATCGCCGTAGCTGTGGTGGAAGATTCCGGCCTCGGTGCTCCGGCCCGCTTCGAATTCGCCAGGCGGATCGCTCGCCGAGAGCAAAACCGGCAGTTCTTCCACCTCCATCGTGACGAGTTCCGCGGCATCCTCGGCGATATAGGCATTCTCGGCGAAGACCGCGGCAACCGGATCGCCGATATAACGAACCCGCCCGCGAGCCAGCGCAGGCTGGCGGTACGGCTTGAGCATCTCGGAGGCCCGGTCCGCACGAAAGTCGATCGGCGGCAGATCCGGGATGTCTTCCGAGGTCCACACGGCGGTTACGCCGGGCAGCGTCCGGGCGGCGGCGGTATCGATCGAGATAAGCTTTGCATGCGCATGGGCGGAACGGACGATGCGCATATGCAGCTGGTGCGGGAAATTGATGTCGCCCGCGTAACGCCCCTGCCCCATCACCAGCGGCAGATCCTCCAGTCGCGGAACCGAATGACCGAGGACCCTGCGTTCGCTCGCGCGCGGCGGCGTGGGATAGGCTTTGGCGCCGCCGTCCTGGCTCATTCCGCCGCCTCCGCCTTGCGCAGTTCGGTGGCGGCGGCGCGCACCGCCTTGACGATATTCTGGTATCCCGTGCAGCGGCACAAATTGGATGCAAGCAGATCGAGCAGTTCCTCGCCTTCAAGCTGCGGCTCCCGCTCAAGCGCGTTCGATGCAAGCATCAGAAATCCCGGCGTGCAAAATCCGCATTGCAGGCCATGGTGATCGATGAAAGCTTGCTGCAGCGGATGCAGCTTGTTGCCGGACGCCAAGCCCTCGACCGTGCGTATCTGTTTTCCCTGCGCCTGGACGGCAAACATCAGGCAGGAGCGGACCGCCTCGCCGTCAATGACCACAGTGCAGGTGCCGCAGACCCCGTGCTCGCAGCCGATATGCGTTCCGGTCTGTCCGCATTCGTCGCGGATGGCATCGACCAGAGTGCAGCGCGGCTCCACGCAAATGGCGTGATCGCGCCCGTTGATGGTGAGCTGTATATCGATTTTTTCGTTCATCGCGTGCGGTCACACTCGTGATGGAAGGGAAATGCAGGGCCGTGATCAAAGCCCGGGCGGCAGGACGTGCTTCCATTTCTTGTGGACGCGATCGTCCACTTCCTTGCTCGAGCGCACGACGATCGGGAACGTATCGCGCCTTGCCCATGGCTTGCAGGCGTCGATCACGACGCGCGCATTGCGGGGATCCTCGGTGCTGTAGACCATCGGGTCGAGCACCGTGCTCCAGCAGCCGCGCAGCACTTCCAGGCCTTCGCGCGGATCGCAGCGCGTACACATCGCCCAGATCACCTTGTCCATGTCGGCCGGATCGATGTCGTCGTCCACCACGACGACAAAACGGTTGGCGTAAGCGCCGGCGTGGCATTGCGAGGCGATCAGGCCAGCCTGTTTGGAGTGCCCGCCATACATCTGCTTGATCGAGACGGTGAGCCAAAGCCGGCTGCCGCCGGCCGCGTGCGCCCAGACGCCTTTCACTTCGGGCACGCCGGCGGCTTCGAGCTGATTCCATACCGCCCCCGACCGATAGGTGCCGCGATAGAAGGAATCGTCGTCCGGCGGGATGCCCGGAATGGCGCCGAGCAGAATGGGATCGTTGCGATGGAGCAACGTTTCGACCCGGATGGCGGGCTCTTTCTTCTTGCCGCCCGCGTAATAGCCGGTCCACTCGCCGAGCGGTCCTTCGTCGATCAAGTCGTTGGGATGGACAAAACCTTCGAAGGCAATCTCCGCATTCGCCGGGATCGGCAATCCGGTGCGCGGTCCCGTGATGACTTCGACCGGCTCGCCGAGAAGGCCGCCGGCGGCGTCGTATTCGTTCTTGCCGTAGGGAATTTCCAGCCCCGCCACCATGAACAATGCCGGGTGCATGCCGACCACAACCGCGATCGGACACGGCTCGCCGTGCTCATGATAACTGCGCATGATCAGGTTGCCGTGCTTGCCCTTCGAGCACATGACGGACGCGACGTTGCGGTCATGCACTTGCACGCGATAGGCGCCGTAGTTGATCCAGCCGGAATTACGATCCTTCATGATGACCATGCAGCCGGTGCCGATGTAATGCCCACCGTCGTGCTCATGCCATTTCGGCGCGGGAATTTTGCCCAGATCAAGCTCGTTGCCGCCGCTGACATTCTCCTGCACCAGGCCCTTTGCGACGGTGATCGGCGGGATGGATTTGGCGTCCTTCATGTAGCGCCGCCAGAAATTCACCAGGTCGACCTCCTTGGCCTCGGCGGGCAGACCCAGCGTCAAATTGATCCTCGGCACCGAGGTGAGAATATTGGCGAGGACGCGATAGCCGCGCGGATAGCCGGGAATGTCGTCGAACAGCACCGCCTTGTTGCCGATCTTGCGCTGATACACGTCGACGATGCCGCCGATTTCCTCCTCGCGTTCGGCGCCGGAGATTTTCTGCAGCTGGCCGGCGGCTTCGACCTCGGCGATCCATGTACGCAGGTCCTGTTTTGCCACTTCAAATCTCCCTGGAATCATCAGCCGGTCAGGCCGCGCGCTCTAATGCACGGCGCGTAAGGGCGCGGACGAGATCGCGGCGGTATGCCGCGCTCGTGATCAGATCTTCAATCGGGTCCACGACGTCTGCCGCGGCTTCGGCGGCGGTGCGGAAGGTGTCGGCCGCAGGTGGTTTGCCGTCGAGGACTGCCTCGGCTTCGGTAATGCGGCGCGGCCTTGCCTCAACACCCCCAATACCGACCCGCGGCTCACGCATGATGCCCTCCTGCAGACGATAAGTGACGAGCGTCATGCCGATGGCGAAATCACCGGCGCGGCGGCTGAACTCGCAAAAGCCGAAACGGGTGTCGGCCGGCAAGGCGGGCAGCCGTGTTTCGGCCAACAGCTCGTCGTCTTCCAGGGCGGTGCTCATCATTCCGGCGAAGAAGTCATCCGCCGCGATGTTGCGCGTGCCGCGCGCACTTTTTGCGACGATTTCGCCGCCGAGCGCGGCGGCGACGAGACACCATTCGGACGCGGGATCGGCATGAGCCAAGCTGCCGCAAAAGGTGCCCCGCGTCCGGATGGGATAATGCCCGATATGTTTGACGACGGCGGACAGCAGATTTCCAAGCGGACCCTCCACGACCGGGCGGTGGAAGGCTGCGTGTCGAACGCAGGCGCCGATCGACAGGCTTTCCGCGGTGGCCTTGAGTTCCGCCAGCGCCTTGATGCCGTTGATGTCCACCAGGTGAGCGGGCCGCGCCAAACGAAACGCCATCGTTGGGACCAGGCTTTGACCGCCGGCCAGAATGCGGCCGTCGTCCGCTGCAACTTCCGAAAGAATCGCCACCGCCTCCTCGACCGTTTGCGGAGCGTGATAGCGAAAGGGAGCAGGTTTCATCGATTCACACGAACTGAGAAAAAACAACGGCTCTCAAGCGATGGGCATTTGAGCGCTGACATTGACCCCGCGGAAGACCGGCGTTAGCCTGTCTCAAATTTGGGACAATTACCTTTTTTGAAATCATGCATGCTTTCGTCGGCGTGTAAAGGCTCGAGCATGTTCCTCCGGCGCGCCAAGGCGACAGCATGAACGAGAGCCGCACGATTGCAGTGACCGTCAACGGCCGGCGGCATGAAGCCGACGTGCCGGTTCGCATGACATTGGTGGATTTCTTGCGCCATCAGCTCGGCCTGACCGGCACGCATGTCGGCTGCGAGCATGGCGTTTGCGGGGCCTGCACGGTCCTGTTCGACGGCCATGCCGCGCGCGCCTGCCTGATGTTTGCGGTCCAGGCCGATGCGCACGAGGTGACGACCATCGAAGGCATCGCGGCGGGCAGCGACGACCTGCATCCGCTGCAAGCTGCCTTCCGGGATCATCACGGGCTGCAATGCGGCTTCTGCACGCCCGGCATGTTGACCACGCTGCTCGAATTTCTGCGCAACAATCCGTCGCCGACCGAAGAAGAAGCCAGAGACGCGATCTCGGGCAATCTTTGCCGCTGCACCGGCTATCAGGGAATCGTCGCCGCCGCATTGGACGCTGCCGACCGGCTGCGTAGCCGCAAGGAGCGCTCGACGTGAACCGAGCAATCTTCGGCCAGAACGTGCCCCGGTTGGAGGATCCCGACCTGCTGATGGGACGGGCACGCTTTGTCGATGACATTCATTTGCCGGGCTTGTTGGAAGCGGCCTTCGTTCGCAGCCCGCATGCGCATGCCATGATCCGCGGCCTCGACAAGACCGCTGCCCTGGCGCTGCCGGGCGTGCATGCCGTTTTTACCTTGGCCGATCTGAAACCTTATCTGACGACGGAGCGCCTGGCGGTTGCGCTGCCGACACCCAGCTACAAGCAGATTCTGGATCGGCCGGTACTGGCGACCGACGAGGTGGTGCATGTGGGTGAGCCGGTGGCCATCGTCGTCGCCGACGACCGATATATCGCGGAAGATGCGGCTGCTCTGCTGGAGGTGGACTACGAGCCACTGCCCGCGGCGGTCGATTGCAAGCAGGCGCTCACGGCCGGCGCACCACGCGCGCATAGCCATGCGCCGCATAATGTCGTGGCCGAGTTCACCATGGGGTTCGGCGATGTCGACGCAGCTATCGCCGGGGCCGCGCATGTCTTTCGCGAGTCGCTTTGGCAACACCGCGGAGGCAGCCATTCAATCGAATGCCGCGGTGTCGTGGCCTATCACGAGCCGGTTGAGGACCGGCTGACGGTCTGGAGCTCGACGCAAACGCCGCATGCCGCCGCGCGCATTCTCTCCGATCTATTCGGCCGCGACGAAAACCGGGTGCGCGTGATCGCGCCGGACGTCGGCGGCGGCTTCGGACCCAAGCTTGTCTTCTATCCGGAAGACGTCTCAGTCGCGCTCGCTGCCATGCTGCTGAAGCGTCCGGTGAAATGGATCGAGGACCGCTACGAGCACTTTGTCGCCACGACGCAAGAGCGAGACCAGTACTGGGATGTCGAAATCGCGGTGGATGCGAAAGCGCGCATCCTCGCTGTACGCGGATCGCTGATCCACGATCACGGCGCCTACACCGCGCGCGGCGTCAACGTTCCCTACGGCTCGGCCGCCGCGATGACCTTGTGCTACCAGGTGCCGGCCTATCGGCTCGATGTGAAACTCGCCGTGACCAACAAGGTGCCGGTTACGCCGGTGCGGGGTGCCGGCCAGCCGCAGGGCGTTTTCGCGATGGAGCGGCTGCTGGATCGTGTCGCGCGTGAACTCGGCCTCGACCGCGCCGAAGTGCGGCGGCGGAATCTGATTCCCGCAGCCAAGATGCCCTATGCGACGCCGCTCAAAACCCGCGGCGGCATGCAGGTCGTGCTCGACAGCGGCGACTATCCCGCATGTCAACAGATGGCGTTGCAACGCGCCGGCTGGGATGATTTTTCCGCTCGTCAGAATGCCGCGCGGGCGCAGGGCAAATATCTCGGCATCGGCATGGCGAATTTTGTCGAAGGCACCGGCCGCGGTCCGTTCGAGCCGGTCACCGTGCGGATCGCGCCTTCCGGCAAGGTACATGTCTATTCCGGCGCGGTGGCGCTCGGGCAAAGCACCAAGACGATGCTGGCGCAGATCGTCGCCGAGCAACTCGGCGGCGACATGGCCAACCTGACGATTACCACCGGCGACAGCGCGGCGACGGCGCTTGGATTCGGCGCGTTTAACAGCCGACAAGCGGTGCTCGCCGGCTCGTCCGCCCATCGCGCGGCGGTGAAGGTGCGCGAGAAGGCATTAAAGGTCGCGGGCTCCCTGCTGCAACTTTCCGCCCAGGACCTCGAGATCGAAGGCGCCTTTGTGCGCCGGAAAGGCGGGCTCGGACAGAAAGTCAGCTTTGGCGAGATCGCCCGCGCGACGGCAGGAAGTCCCGGCTTCTATTTGCCGGGCGGTGTCGCGCCCGGGATGGAGGCGACCGAACATGTCGTGATCGACGACATGGCTTATTCCAACGGAACCGCCGTCGCCGAGGTCGAGGTCAATATCGAAACCGGCGCAGTATCCATCCGCAATATCGTCTTCGCGCATGACTGCGGAAAAGTGATTCATCCCAAGATCGTCGAGGGGCAGATCCTTGGCGGTGTAGCGCACGGGGTCGGTAATGCTTTGTTCGAATGGATGGGATTCAACGAAGACGGCCAGCCGGTGACCACGACGCTTGCAGATTATCTGCTGGTCACCGCGGCCGAGATGCCGCCCGTTATCCTTCTGCATCAGGAATCCCCGACGCCGTTGAACGAACTTGGGATCAAGGGCGTCGGCGAAGCGGGCACTTTGCCTACCGCCGCCGCGATCATCTCGGCAATCGAGAACGCGCTTTCAGATTTCGGCGTGCATATTGCGCAGACGCCGATCAGGCCGGCGGAAATCGCCGCACAGATTTCAGCGCAGCGGGGCCATGAGCATTCGATTTGACGATATCGGCAATCGGCTCAAAGCGTTCCGTCTCGGTTCGAGGCTGAGCGCGGATGAGATTGCCAATCGCCTGGGAATCTCCCGGACCGCGCTCTACCGCTTTGAAAAAGGCGAATTGGCGAAAATCGAGACCTTGGAGAAGCTCGCCGAGCTGCTGGACGTATCCGTTCCAACCCTGCTCGGCGTCGGCGTCGAATATATTGCATCGGCGGTGAGCTATTTCGAGCGGATGCGCCAGATCGAGGAAATATCGGAACACATCATCGTGCTGGCGGGCCCGATCTCCTACCTGCTGGCATCCGACACCTTTGATCAAACACTGGAGGAAATCCTGCGCGAGAGCATTCCCGACAAGGTGCAGGACCGCAAGCGGGCGCTCAAGCAGGTGGACGACGTCATGACCGTCCTGCGGCAGCGCAAAGCCGCCTATCGCCAGCGGCAGCCCGGGATCGTCAACCTGATCGCCGCTTCGGAGATGAGTCACTTTCTAAAAAATGGTTTGGTGGGGCGCCTCGACCTTCCGGACGAAACGCGGCAGCGGCGGCGCGAGCTGGCGCGGACCGAGGCCGAACATTTCACGTCGTTGATGGCGGATGAGCCGATCGGTGTGCAGATCGGCATCGTACCGGACACCCTGCCGCACGCCAGCTTCCAGATATTCCGCCAGCCGGACCGCCGGATCCTGGCCTTGAGCCCGTTCCGGCTGGGCGAGCAGCCCAATATCCGGGTGGGCGTCGCCATGATCACCTCGGCCCCGGAAGCGCTCGCGCTGCATGAGAAAATGGCTAAGGACTTGTGGCACCGCGCTTTAAAGGGCCCGGCGGCGGTCCAATTCATGCGCCAGCTGCTGGCCCAATGAACGGGCCAAGCTGCGATCTGTTCAAAAATTGGAAAAATTATTGATTTTGGTACAGTAGGCCTATTAGATTAGCAGGGTCAGAGAAAGAGCCCTTCCATGCAGACGCATGCCTTTACCTGCGACCCTTTTGTGGTCGGCAAGACCCAGCCCGCCGCGACCGACCGGCACATCCCGGCCGAAGAGGCGCTTTGTCCGGTGGTGTCGCACGAGTGGGTGAATTCCGAATACAAGCATCTGGTGGTCGAGGCCTCGGCCAAAGCGCTGGCGGTCAAGGCCGGGCAATTCTTCAATTTGCTTTGCCCCTCGCCGGATGCCGGCGATTTGTGGCTCCGCAGGCCGCAAAGCGTATACCGCGTCGACCATGCCAATCGCCGGGTCGAGTTTTTGTACAAATGCGTCGGGAGAGGAACGCGCGGCCTCGCCACCTTGCAGACAGGCGACCAGCTCAACATGGTCGGCCCGCTGGGGGTGGGATTCACGCTCGACCCCGCCTGGAAGAACATCGTCGTGCTCGGCCGTGGGGTCGGCCTTGCAACCTTGGCGCCGATCTCCCAGCTCGCCGGCGAGCAGCATATCGGGGTGACCGCCATCCTGAGCGCACGCAGCGCCGAATTCGTGATGACGACCGAGCTGTTCGAGCAAGTCGGCAGGGCGATTCAGGTTCTCGACAGCGACGGCACCAGCGCCGTGGAAAACGTGGAAAAGATTCTCGAGCAGCTGGTGGCGGAAGGCAAGGCGGACGCCTTCTTCACCTGCGGTTCCAATCGGCTCGTACAGTTGATGAAGCGGCTGGGCAAGAAGCACGGAATTCCCGGCCAGGTCGCGATGGAGCAGATCATGGCCTGCGGGCTTGGCCCTTGCTACGTCTGCGTGAAGACCTTCGAGGTCAATGGACAGAAAGAACTTCGCCGCGTGTGCATCGACGGCCCGGTATTCGACTTACAGGAGGCGGTTGGATGGTAGACATGTCCGTCAAGATCGGCAGCGTGACGCTGAAGAATCCGATTATGCCGGCTTCCGGCTCATTCTCCACCGAGCTCGCTCAGGTGATGGACATCAATCGCCTGGGCGCGCTCGTCTCCAAGACTGTCTCGCGGGAATTCCGCATCGGCAATCCGACGCCGCGCGTGGCCGAGCTCGAATGCGGCATGATC
Organism: Xanthobacteraceae bacterium; assembly: GCA_035699705.1. Classification (GTDB taxonomy): domain Bacteria; phylum Pseudomonadota; class Alphaproteobacteria; order Rhizobiales; family Xanthobacteraceae; genus CANKHA01. The sequence continues at coordinate 5,242 of DASSPI010000003.1, read as the reverse complement.
AACTCCATTGGGCTGCCGGGCAAAGGCGTTGAATATTTTCTTCAGCACCAGATCCCCGATTACAAGCGGTTCACCCCTCCGTTCGTTGCCAATATCACCGCGCAGACGCCGGAGGATTTTGAGGCGATGGCGCGCGACGTCAACGTGCCCGAGGTTGACGTCATCGAAATGAATATTTCCTGCCCGACGCGCGATCCCAACGGCGGCAACTTCGCGCTGCATGAAGACCACACCTACACGGTGGTCAGCCGCGTTCGCCGCGCGACCGACAAACCGGTATGGGCCAAGCTCTCGCCCAATGCCGGCGACATCGAATCCATCGCCAAGGCCGCGGAAAAAGGCGGCGCGGACGCGCTTACCATCGCCAACACCCTGCTCGGCCTGAAGATCAATACCGACACGTTCCGCCCCGCCATCGGCAACAAGTACGGTGGAATATCCGGCCCGGGCATCAAGCCCATCCTGCTGCGGATGGTTCATCAGTGCTCGAAGGCGGTGAAAATTCCGATCATCGGCTGCGGCGGCATCGTCAAGGTCGAAGACGTGGTGGAATACATGCTGGCGGGCGCGAGCGCGGTGATGATCGGTTATCTCACTTTCCGCAATCCGTCAGGCATGATCGCCATTATCGATGGGCTGGAGGAATGGTGCAGCAAGCGCGGCTTCGCACGCGTGGCCGACCTCACAGGCGCGATGATCGACGAAAAGCCGGCGGAGACCTATGCCTCCGCCGCGGCTCCGATTGGGTAGCAATTCGTGCCGCCGGGTGGCGGCTGAGCTGGGTCGGGCGGCGCGATGACCAATAGGATTACCATCCGCAAGCCGGACGACTGGCACCTGCATGTGCGCGACGGAGCCATGCTGAAAGCCGTTTTGCCCTATACCGCAAAACACTTCGGCCGCGCCATCCTGATGCCGAACCTGGTTCCACCGGTGCGGACCACGCAAGACGCGATCGCCTACCGCGAGCGCGTTCTCGCCGCGCTGCCGAAGGGCTCGACCTTCCAGCCGCTGATGACCTGCTACCTGACCGACGATACCGATCCCGACGACGTGGAATATGGCTTCAAAGAAGGCGTGTTCACCGGCGTGAAGCTTTATCCTGCGCATGCGACCACGAACTCGGCGGCCGGGGTGACGAATTTTGCGAAAATTCGCCGCGTGCTGGAGCGTATGCAGAAAATCGACATGCCATTTCTGATTCACGGCGAGGAAGTGGATCCCGAGATCGACGTGTTCGACCGGGAGGCGGTGTTCATCGAACGGCGGCTGCAGAAATGGACCAGGGAATTTCCCGGCTTGCGCATCATCCTGGAACACCTGTCATCCAAGGACGGCGCCGATTTTGTGCGCAGCGCTTCGCCCCAGGTCGGCGGCACGATCACGCCCTATCATATGGAGCTCAATCGCACCGATTGGCTCGGCGCCGGCCTCAAGCCCTACATGTATTGCATGCCGGTGATCAAAACCGAGAAGGACCGGCAGGCCTTGCGCAAGGCCGCGACCTCGGGCGAGGCCTGCTTCTTTCTGGGCACGGATTCCGCGCCCCATCCGGTGGCAAAGAAGCTGGCGGTGAATGGCATTCCCGGGTTGTTCAACTCACCGGTCGCGATCGAGACATATGCCAAGATTTTCGACGAGGAAGGGGCGCTGCATAATCTCGAAGCCTTCGCCTCGCTCAACGGGCCGAAGCATTATCGCCTGCCACCGAATGAAGCGACGATTACGCTGGAACGGTCGCCCTGGACAGCGCCGGAAGAGGTGAAGGTCGACGGCCCCGACGAACGCGCCCTGATCTATCGCGGTGGTGAAACCATCGAGTGGCGTGTCGTTTCGGCGTCTCAATGATGCTGTGCAGCGATGCGCATGCGCCGAAACGAGTCGATGCAAGATCTGCATAAAATTTCCGCCAGCGAGATCGCCCGCCGGACCGCCGCCGGGGAGATTACCGCCGAGGCGGTCGTCAACGATTGCCTGGAGCGGATCGAGTCGCGAGAAGCCACCGTTCACGCTTGGGCAAGCCTTGATCCGGAGCTGACCCGGCGGCAGGCGCGCGAACTGGATCGCGGACCGCGGCGCGGTCCGCTGCATGGCGTTCCACTCGGAGTCAAAGACGTCCTCGATACCGCCGACCTGCCGACAGAAATGGGATCGCCGATCTATCGCGGGCATCGCCCCGCAAGCGATGCCGCCTGTGTGGCGCTGGTGCGCGCGGCCGGTGCGATCATCCTCGGCAAGACGGTGACGGCTGAATTCGCCGGCATGACGCCGGGGCCGACGGCCAATCCCCATAACCCGGCGCATACGCCGGGCGGCTCTTCCAGCGGATCGGGCGCCGCGGTTGCCGATTTCATGGTGCCGGCCGCCTTCGGCACGCAAACCGGCGGATCCATCCTTCGCCCGGCGTCCTATTGCGGCGTCATCGGCTACAAGCCGAGTTACGGCGCCTTCAGCCGCTCAGGACTGAAACTGGCGGCGGAGAGTCTCGACACCATCGGCTTGATCACACGCTCGATCGACGACATTGAGCTGCTGACCGCTGTGCTGCTGGGCAAGCAGCCCGCCGCGCCGCGCCCGCTCTCATCCGCGCCTGTGATCGGCCTGTGTCGCACACCGTTATGGGACACGGCGCAACCTGAAACCGTCGAAGCAATCGAGGACGCCGCAAGAAATTTGAGCAGCTCCGGGGCCAAGCTGCGCGAGGTCGTTTTACCGCCCGCGTTCGCGGGACTAAAAGCGGCGGCGCGAGAAGCCATCAACAATTACGAGCGTTCCAAGGCCATGGCTTTCGAGTGGAACAACTGCCGCGATCTCGTCAGCGAACGACTGCAGCGCTGCATCCAGCAGGGGCTGGACATGCCGCACCAAAACTATCTCGCCGCCGTGCGGCTGGGCGCGACTTGCCGCGCGGCGCTCAATTCGCTGTTCGACGATGTCGACGTCTTGCTCGCCCCATGCGTCAAAGGCGAAGCGCCCGTTGGATTGACCCACACCGGAGACCCGGATTTCCAGGCGATCTGGACTCTCCTTCACGTTCCGACCATGAGTTTGCCGACCCATCGCGGGCCGAACGGCCTGCCGGTCGGAATCCAGATCGTTGCGCCGCTGTACCAGGACGAGCGCCTCTTCGTCTCTGCGCGCTGGATCTGGCAGCGGCTTGGCCCAGCCTGAGCGGCCATCGGTCGCACAACCGAGTTGCGCTTTGGGCGCGATCCTTTACAGGACTACTGAAAGCAGCAGCATCACTTTCGCTGCTGCTGTCGAAACGATCGTCTCTCCTGTCAGAGTTTTCCGTGCTTCCGCCCGCATCCAAAGAACCTGTCGTCCAAAGCACTCAAGCCGATCCCCGCAGCCTCTATGGCGCCTATGCCACGGGCCTGTTCAGCATGGGCCAGGCGGAGCTTCTGACGCTGGTGGTTCCGCTATGGGCTCTGTTGCTGGGCGCGTCGCCGACCCAAATCGGCACGCTCGTCGGCGCGCGCTCGTTGCTCACCTTCTTTCTCGCCATTCACGGCGGCGCCTTGATGGACCGGCTTGGCACCCGCCGCGTCTTGATGTTTTTCGCCGCCGCGACCGGCGTCGTCGCCGCTTCATATCCGTTTCTGCCCTGGTTTCCAGCCATGATCGTCATGCAGATGCTCGTGGGCCTCGCAGGCAACATGACATGGATCGGCGCGCAGACCATGATCGGAGAAGTGACCCGCGGCGATCCGGGCCAGATTGGCTGGTTCAGCTTCTTCGCGCGCATGGGCAACGTCGTTACGCCGCTGCTCATCGGGCTGATATGGGATATCGCCGGTCCCACATTTTCCTTTCTCGGCATCGCGCTTTGGTCTTGCACCCTCCTGCTTGTCACATCGCAAATACCTGACGTCAGGGTGATCGACAGAAGCGGGCGATTTTCCTGGCGCGAAATCTTGCCGCGGCTTTCCGATTATACCGGCTCGCTTCGCCTCATCGTCCTTCCCGCGATTGCTGTGACGCTGGCTGTCTCTTTCATCCGTCACGCGACCAACGGCGTGGAGGCCTCGTTCTTTATCGTGTATTTGCGGGAGCTTGGATTTGCTGCGGCCGCTATCGGCGCGCTCTTCTCGATCGCAGAAGTCGTCAACGGAATGAGTTCTCTGCTGGCCGGCCGCGTTGCCAGGCTGATGCCAATTCCCTGGCTGATGGTCGGCTTCACAACGCTGTCGGCAGCGCTGCTTTTGATCACGCCGTTTCTCGGTGGCGTCTTCATCCTTCTCGCTTTGGCCCAGGCGGTGCGGCGCGGTTGCGAGGGCGTCGTTCAGCCATTGATGTTTTCCATGCAGGCACGCGCGGTGGCACGCGACCGGCAGGGTTCGGTCGTCGGGCTGCGCGTCACCAACAACCGGCTTTCATCCATCATTACCCCGATGGCGATGGGCGTGGTTGTAGAGTATTTCGGAATTGAAAACGGCTTCGTCATTGTCGGCGCGGTTTTGCTATTTGCCTGCGTCGCACTTGCTACCGTGGTGGCGCGCACGCCGGAGCTGCGGCAATAGGCTCGCAAAAATTCGATGAGTGCTGCTATTACTTTACTGCGACCGCCTGGATCTCGCACAGCATGCGAGGGTCAGCGAGCCCGGCGACGTAGATCTTGGTCGACGCCGGTCGCCGGTCGCCCATCCATTTCGCCCGCACCCGGTCGTAGCCGGCGTTGTCCTCGCGCCTGACGAGATAGAGCGTCGTCTCGGCGATGTCGTCGACCGTCATGCCGCCTTCCGTCAGGATGGTGACGAGGTTGCGCCATGCGATTTCGGCCTGCGCCTCGATGCCGTCGGGGATGTTGCGGTCGCCATCGCGCCCGACCTGTCCCGAGATGAACAGCCAGCGTGTCGGTGCGACGACCTCGACCGCGGCGCTATAGGTTGGGCTGACGGATACCGACGGATGGTTGATCAGCTTGTGCACAGGGTACTCCCATCGTTATGGGCGGCACGATCAGCCGCGGGATTTCAGGAAATGTGCGACGATCTCGCTGCCGGTCGCGAACCAGACGTTGTCATGACGGCAGATGTATTCGAGGCCCCGATCGAGCGAATCGATGCGGTGCGGCACGCCGGTGATGTAAGGATGCAGCGACAGCGGCATCACTCGGCCGCTCTCGGCGCTCTCGCGATACAGCACGTTGAAGGTGTCGATCATCATCCGGGTGAAATCTTCCGGCGGATAAAATAATTGGGCGGCTGTCTTGTCGCCCATATCGTGACCGTAGGGAACC
>DASSPI010000002.1:0-23750 GCA_035699705.1 Xanthobacteraceae bacterium | reverse complement strand
TGGGAACCGGTTCGCCGGTAAGATCATGCGCCAGAATAAAACTCAGCGCGCGAACCGCAGATAAGTTTACGCAATCTGCGCAAGCTTGATTGCGCCGCAAAACCGGAACCAATTTTTGCTGATCGCGCGCTAGGGCGCCTTCTGGAACAGCAGCTGCCGCAACGGCTCCTCGTCCTCGATTTGCAGCGTCACCGGCAAGGCCCGCGTCAGTTTCGTCAAACTTGCGAGCTCGGGATCGCGCGCGATGCGTACCAGATCCTTTTCCGTCGTCACCAGCACCAGATCCTCGCGGGCGGCGCGCTCGACCAGCGCCTCCGCCTCCTTGCGGCTGTAGCGGTGGTGGTCGGAAAAGGTCCGGGTGACCGGCACGGAAATGCCGGCCTCGGCCAGCGTGGAAAAGAATTTTTCCGGGTTGCCGATGCCGGCAAAAGCCAGGACCCGGTGCCCGGCCAGTGCGGAGACCGCATCGGCTTCCGCCTCCAGGTGGCCGTGCAAGATCGGCAGGCTGCGCGCCTGCGCTTGGGCGATGACGGAATCGCATCGCGGCGACGGTTTGCCGAGGACCAGCAGTGCATGGGCATGGCGCATCTGGGCGCGCAGCGGCGCGCGCATGGGTCCGGCCGGGAGCACCCGGCCATTGCCAATGCCGCGGTTGCCATCAATCACCACGACGGAAAGATTTTTGGTCAGTGACGGGTTTTGAAATCCGTCGTCCATCACGATGATGGACGCGCCGGTGGCGAGCGCCATTTCCGCCCCGGCGACGCGGTCATGCGAGACGATGGTCGGTGCAAGCCGCGCCAGCAGCAGCGGCTCGTCGCCCACCTCGGCGGCACTGTGGCGCGCCGCATCGACGCGCAGCGGCCCGGCAGCCTCCCCGCCATAACCGCGGCTGAGAAAGACCACCCGCCGCCCGGCATTGATCAATATGCGCCCCAGGGCGAGCGCGGTCGGCGTCTTGCCGGCGCCCCCGACGGTGAGATTGCCGATGCAGATCACAGGCACGCCCGCGCGCCGGCCGCGGCGGCCCATGCGGTGGGCGGCAACGGCGCCATAGGCGGCGGCGACAGGCGTCAGCGCCAGGGCTTTAAGGCTTTTATTGCGCCACCAGAAGGAAGGTTCAAGCATCGCGCGAGTGTCGCCCAAGACGCAGTTGCATGAAATAGGGCCCGAGCGCCTGCAATGTGCGGTCTAATGCGCCGCCCAGCCGGTCGACCGCGAGGCTCCCGGCCTCGCTTACCGCCTTGCGCTGCCGCTCGTCCGTGAGCCATCCGCCGATGCAGGCCGCGAGCTTTGCCGCGTCATTCGCCTGTCCGGCACCGCCTGCGCTGTCGAGCGCGGAATAGATATCGGCGAAATTCCACACATGCGGCCCATGCACGATAGCCGCGCCGAGCTTGATCGGCTCGATCGGATTCTGCCCGCCATGTTCCACCAGTGATCCGCCCATGAATACGACGGGCGCCATACGGTAAACCAGACCGAGCTCGCCCATGGTATCGGCCACATAGATCTCCGTGCGCGCGTCGGGCAGCTCGCCGCGCGACCGCAGCGCCGGCGTCAGGGCGGAAGTGCGCGCCAGCTCCGCAATCTCGGCGCCGCGATGCGGGTGGCGCGGCACGAGGATAGTCAGCAGATCGGGAAAGCGGCGGCGCAAGCGCTGGTGCGCGTCCATCACCGCGGCCTCTTCACCGGCATGCGTGGAGGCAGCGGCGATCACCGGGCGTGCGCCGATCGCGGAGCGCATCGCCTCAACCTGGGCCGGTTCCGCCGGTGGCGCCGGCACGTCGAGCTTGAGATTGCCGGTCATGGCGACGCGTGGTCCGCCGAGCCGGGTATAGCGCTCGGCATCGGCAGGAGATTGCGCAAGGCAGAGATCGAAGCGCCGCAGCACCGCGCCAATGGTTTGCGGGATCCTGCTCCAGCGCGCGAACGAGCGCTGCGACAGCCGGCCATTGAGCAGCACCAAAGGGATTTTGCGTTCGGCGCTGGCCACGATGAGATTCGGCCAGAGATCTGACTCCACGAAGAGCGCGAGGGCGGGCTGCCAATGATCGAGGAAACGTTCGGCGAATTTCGGCACGTCGAGCGGCACGAATTGATGGATGGCGCCCGCGGGCAGGCGCTGTTGCGCCAGCTCGGCCGAGGTGGTGGTGCCTGACGTCACCAGCACCACTAATCCTTCGGCGCAAAAATGATTGATCAGCGGCAGCACCGCGGTGATTTCGCCGACGCTGGCGCCGTGCACCCAAACCAGCGGACCGGCGGGGCGCGCAACGCCGGGCTCGCCCCGCCGCTCGCCCAGGCGGGCGGGATCCTCTTTCCCGCGCTTGAGCCGGTAGGACAGCAGGACCGGCGCCAGCGGCGCGGCGGCCGTCATCAGGAAACGATAGAGCAGGAGCGTTGCGGGCACGCCGTCACGCACGGCCGGCGTCTCCGGCCCGCCGCCGGTCGACCAGCGCATAGGCGCGCTCGGTCACGGCATTGAGCTGGGCTTCCACCTGGCGGCGCGCGGCCTCCAGATCGTCGTCGCTCGCGCCGGCGTCGACGCGAATGGGTTCGCCCATCACCACGGCGCCGCGGCTGAACGGCAGGTTCACCGCCGAGGAGTCCCAGCTGTTGAGCTTCATGCGGCCGCTGGTTGCCATCGCGACCGGATAGATCGGCCGGCCCGACGCGCGCGCCAGCATGACGATGCCGAGTCCGGCGACGCGGGAGACTTTCGGCACATCCGCCGTCATGACGATGTTGTAGCCGTCGCGCAGCGCGCTGTGCATCGCCTTGAAGGCTCCGACCCCGCCCTTGCGCAAGAATTCCCGATTATGGTCGCCGGAGCCGCGAATGGTCTCGGCGCCTAGCCGCTCGGCCACGATCGCGTTGATCTCGCCGTCACGATGGCGCGAGATCAACACCTTCACGCGATGCTCATCGCGCTTGAGAAACGAGGTCATGAAATGCTGGCCGTGCCACACCGCAACGATCACCGGCAGATCCGGGCGGACGCGGTCATAGAGATCCGCCGGCTCAAAGATGAACCGCGACGTATTCCACACCAGGCGCAGGTAATTGCAAGCGGCGATTCCGACCGCCTTCTGTGCCCAAGGCGCGGTGGTGACCCGCTTCGGCAGGATACGCAATCGCTGTGCTCCGAACTCTAGTGCTTGCCGGGCCGTCCGCCGCCATCGGGCTCGAGCAGCCGGTGCAGGTGCACGATGAAATAGCGCATATGCGCATTATCCACCGTTTGCTGCGCCTTCGCTTTCCAGGCGGAGTAGGCGCTGGCGTAATTCGGGTAGATGCCGACGATCTCGACCTTGTCGAGGTCCTTGAATTCATGGCTGTCGAGATTTTTCAGCTCGCCGCCGAATACCAAGTGGAGCAATTGTGGCGCGGTCTTATGGGGCATATCGGAACATCCTGGAATCAGTCGGCGGCGAGCGATCTTACCGCGTGATCTTGCGCTCTTGCACCAGCGCGATCAGCGCGGCGAGGCGCTGCGGCCCGGCGGCGACAAGCGGCGGGTGGATCGGCTCCGGCTTGTTGTAGATCAGCGATTGCCGCGCGATTGTGGTGAGCGCCCCGCCGGCTTCGTGCACCAAAAGATCGGCGGCGGCAAGGTCCCAATCATGGGCATTGCCGGAGGCAAAAGCCGCGTCGATGGCGCCTTGCGCGACACGGGCGATGCGGAGCGCGAGCGAATGGATCTTGGGATGCGCGACCAGGCCCGGCTCAAAGGTCTTCAGGCGTTTCTGATAGCCTGCGGGGGCGGCCACACAGGCGCCGTCGAGCCCGCCGTCGGTAGTGCGGATCGGCACATCGTTCAGCGTCGCTCCGCGGCCCGCCACCGCCACGAACATCTCGTCCTCGACCGGCGCGAACAGCACGGCGAGGATCGGCCGGCCGTCCTCCACCAGCGCGGTGGCGACCGACCAGTCGGGAAGACCGGCGATATAAGCGCGCGTGCCGTCGATCGGATCGATGATCCAGACCCGCCGCGCCTGCATCCGCTCCGGGTCATCTTCGGTCTCTTCCGATAACCAGCCGATCTTGCCGGAGGGGTCGCGCAGCCGCTCCTGCAGGAACTCGTTGACGGCAATGTCGGTTTCCGAGACCGGCGAGTAATTGCCTTTATTCCAGCTCTTCAGCGGGCCACGGAACTTAGCCAGTGCCATCTGCCCGGCTTCACGCACAGCCGAAACCAGTTGCTCGCGATAGCGCGATCGCTCGTCCTCGAAATCAGCGACCGGCAACTGTCAATCCTTCGATGCGCAGCGTTGGGGCGTTGGTGCCATAACGGAATTCCAGATCGTTGGCCGGCGTGAGGGTGCGGAACATGTCGCTCAGGTGGCCGGCGATGGTGACTTCGCTCACCGGATAGGTGCGCCTGCCCCGCTCGATCCAGAAGCCGGAAGCGCCGCGGCTATAGTCGCCGGTGACGATGTTGGTTCCGGAGCCGATCAGGTCGGTGACATAGAAGCCCTGGTCGATATCGGCGATCAACGCGTCGGGGGTCGCGGCGCCGGCTTCCAGATAAAGATTGGTCGCGCTGGGCGAAGGCGATGAGGAGACGCCGCGCGAGGCATGGCCGGTGGTCTCCCGGCCAAGTTCGCGCGCGGTGGCGCTGTCGAGCAGCCAGGTCATCACGATGCCGTCTTCGACCAAGGCGAGCTTGCGGCCGGCGACGCCTTCCGCATCAAAGGGACGCGAACGTTGCCCGCGCTTGCGCAGCGGATCGTCGATGATGCGGATGCCTTTGGCGAAAACCTGATGGCCAAGCCTGTCCATCAGGAAACTGGTCTTGCGCGCAACCGCCGCGCCGTTGACCGCACTGGCGAGAGAACCGATCAGCGAGCCGGCGATGCGCCGGTCGAACACGACAGGGACCTTGCCGGTCGCGGCCTTGAGCGGATTGAGCCGCTCCACCGCGCGCTCGCCCGCGGTCTTGCCGACCTTTTCCGGCTTGTCGAGATCGGCCGCGTGCAGCGTCGAGCTGTAATCGTAATCGCGCTCCATGGCGGTGCCTTCGCCGGCAATCGCCGTCATCGAGATACCGTAGCGGGAGGCGAGATAAGCTCCCTTGAAGCCGTGGCTCGTCACCAGCACCATGCCGCCGATCCCTGCCGAGGCCGAAGCGCCGCCGGATTTGGTGACGCCTTGCACCTCCAGCGCCGCCGCTTCGGCTTCCCGCGCCAACTCTTCCAGCCGGCCCACTTCCGGCAGGTCGGGATCGATCAGATCGAGGTCGGGGAAACTCTTGGCGAGCAGGGCCGGGTCCGCCAGCCCGGTGAAACGGTCCTCCGGCGCGACACGCGCCATCGCCACCGCGCGTTCCGCCAGCGCCTGCACGCCATTGCCGCGCAGATCGTTGGTGGAGACGACCGCCTGCCGCTTGCCGACGAAGACGCGCAGCCCAAGGTCGTCGCCTTCGGAGCGTTCGGATTCCTCCACCGCGCCGTCGCGGATTTCCACCGATTGCGACACCGAGCGCACCGCGACGGCATCGGCCGCGTCGGCCCCGGCCTTGCGCGCCGCTTCGACCAGGCGTTCGGCGAGGCCCGTTAATACGGATTGGTCGAGCAGGGATGACATGCGGGAGTTCCGGGGTCTGAAACGAGGAAAGCGGGGCTGCCGCCCTTCAGATGTCATCGAAGCGGCGGGCATTCAAGCTTTTGGCAAGCATGACAAGTGATGGAATGCGGAACACCACTGATTAACCAGGGTTCTTAAGCGGATTCCGACCTCTCTCGGGCATTCTGCGCCTTGACCGGGCAACAAAAAGCCCGGCGGGGAGACACGTTTTGAGGCGTCAAGCGAAAGACGGCGGGCATGCGCCCGCTGGGTCGAGCCGTGCGTTACGGCTCGACCCCTTTTCCCTTCCTCTGCGCTTTCGCGCCGGCGACGCCGGGGCGGATGAGCGCATCCGGGATGTGGAGCTTCACCGCGAGCGCGTGATCGTGCGGCGGCGGGTGCGCGGCATCCCGATGGCGCTCGACCTGCCGGTGGCGGATTTCCTCGGCGTGGCGCTTCGCGTCGTCCCGCACGGCGATACGGAAACGGTCTGCCTGACCCTTGAGCATCCGGATCCCGGCCTGTCGATCCCGCTGTACAATTCCGGCAACGCCGACGAGGTGGTGGCCGAGTGGCAATCCTGGGCGCAAACCCTGCAGCGCCCGTTACTGGTGACCGACGACAGCGGCGCGCTGCATGAACTCTTTCCCCGGCTCGGCCAGCTGCGTTTGGGCGAAGTCGCGCCGCGGCGGCGTCGCCGCACGGCAATGAAAGGACGTCGCCCGTCGATCGGCTGGCGCCGGCGCAACGGATTTGCAAACGACACCGTGCATCCCGGCGACCGCGAAATCATCGCGCGGGATTAACGCCGGACGGTGTGCGCCCCTTACCTGAAATAATTCCAGGCCGCGTCCAGCAGCAGCGCGCCGAACAGGATCAATCCGGCATCGCGGTTGGATTTGAACAGCGCGAGACAGCGGTCCGGATCGTCGATGTCGAGCCGCCAGATCTGCCAGGCGAGATGCGCCGCGAAAGCCGCGAGGCCGCTCGCAAATAGAACGCCGGCGCCCGCGCTCCAGCCGGCCAATCCGATCAGGCTCACGGCGGCGGCATAAAAAGCTGCGAGTATCGGTTTGCTGCGCGCGCCGAACAGCAGGGCGGTCGATTTCATCCCGACCAGCGCGTCGTCCTCACGGTCTTGATGCGCGTAGATGGTGTCGTAGCCGATCACCCAGGCGATCGATCCGGCATAGAGCAGCAAGGCGGGGAGATCGAGCCGGCCGAAGGCGGCCGCCCATCCCATCAACGCGCCCCAGGAAAACGCCAGGCCGAGCACGGTCTGCGGCCAGTAAGTGAAGCGCTTGAAGAAAGGATAGACCGCGACGATCGCGAGCGAGGCGATGCCGGTGCCGATCGCGAAGGCATTGAATTGCAGCAGCACGACGAGGCCGGTCAGCGCCTGCAAGATCAGGAATACCACCGCGCCGGTCAGGCTGACCTGGCCGGACGGGATTGGCCGCGAGCGCGTGCGCGCCACCTGCGCGTCGATGTTGCGGTCGACGATGTCGTTCCAGGTGCAGCCGCAGCCGCGCATCACGAAAGCGCCGATGAAGAACAGCGCCAGATGCCAGGGAGGGGGGAAAGGCGCCTTGCCATAGACGGCCGCCAGGCCCGCCGACCACCAGCACGGCAGCAGCAGCAACCAGGCGCCGATCGGCCGGTCGAAGCGGGCGAGGCGCAGATAAGGACGGAAGGAAGCGGGCGCGAGACGATCCACCCAGTTGCCGGTCGCATCCGCAACGCGGCCCGCCGTCTCGCTCATCGCGCGAGCGGATTGCCGCCGAGTGAATCGAGCGTGCCGCGGCCGGTTCGGGTGTTGTCCTTGCCGGCCACAGGCGCGCTGAAGGCGTCGCTCAAGGTGGGCGCGGCGGGACGCGCCGGTCGTGCCGGCGCCGCCGCGGCGGTGCAGGCCTGCTTGCGATAGCCTTCCGACTTGACGTTGCCCGCCTTGATGTCCTGCAGCAGGTTCGGCGGGAGCGGGCATGTGCCGCTATTTTTCTCGACGAATTTGATCATCGCGGCTTCGCTTTGCGTGAATTTCGTGAGCACGCTGCAGGCCTCGGCGGCGGTTGGCTTGCGCTCGAGCGTGGTTTTGACGGTCTCGAAACGCTTGTCCAGTTCCTGCCGCAGCGAGAGGAAGTCGTCGATGCAAGGCGGTTTCTGCTGGGGCTGTCCAACGGACGGAAACGGCGATTGCTGTCCCACCGGCGGGAAGGGTGACGCCTGCTGCCCGACCGGCGGGAAGGGTGATGCTTGCTGTCCCACCGGCGGAAAGGGGGATTGCGCCTGCGCTGCAGCGATGCCCGCGACGGCCAGAGCCGCGGCGGCCATGAGAGCGTAGCGAAACAGCATGATAAATCTCCCCTCCGACGGGTCGTTCAAGTCGTCCTGCCCCCCGCCCTAACAACGCTTGGATTCCGGCGAGAAGGCGGCAACAAGCATATCTTGTTTTCCCGGCTTGCCGGAAGGCAAAGATCGGCAGAGTTAAAGCGGCTTTCGGCCGCGATCGGCAAGCAGCATGGCCCGCTACGATATCCGCACCCCACGCCTGTACACCACCTCCCCGCTCGCCCCGGGCACGGCGGTCGCGCTGGAACAGCCGCAGGCGCACTATCTCCTGCATGTGATGCGGCTCAAGGCCGGCGATCCTGTTCTGCTGTTCAATGGCCGCGACGGCGAATGGCGCGCGCGGTTGCAAAATTCCGGCAAGCGGGCGGTTTCGGCCCAGCCGGAAGAACGCACCCGCGTCCAGACCGCGCCCGGCGATCTGCATTACTGGTTCGCCCCGCTGAAACATTCCCGGCTCGATTACATGGCGCAGAAGGCAGTGGAGATGGGCGCCGCCCGGCTGCAGCCGGTGATCACGCGCCATACCCAGGCCGCACGCGTCAATCTCGAGCGGATGCGGGCCAATGCGATCGAGGCGGCGGAACAGTGCGGCATCCTGACGCTGCCGGAGATCGGAGCACCGGTCGATCTGGAACAGGCGCTCGCACAGCGCGCGCCGTCGCGGCTGCTGGTTTTTTGCGACGAGGATGCGGAGGTGAAAGATCCGGTCGCCGCGCTGCAACAGCTGCGCAGCGAGCAGGCCGTCGCGGTCCCGCTCGCCTTGCTGATCGGACCGGAGGGCGGCTTTGCCGAAGACGAGCGCGCGATGTTGCTGCGCGCGCACAATGTGCTGCGGCTCGCGCTCGGTCCGCGCATCCTGCGTGCCGACACGGCGGCGGTGGCGGCGCTGGCGCTGGTTCAGGCGGTGCTGGGAGATTGGAAGTAGACGCGCGACCACTTCGCCGGATCATGCGCGATTTCAGCCTTTGGTGCGGATCGCGAACTCGCGTTCTTTCAGGACATAGCCGCGCGGGAAGGCGCAGGCGAAGCCGATGTAATGGCCGTATTGCCGGTAGACGCTGGTGATGCGCGACAGCTTGCCATAGGCGGCGCAATGCGCATCCGCCGCGGCAAAGGCCAGTCTTTCGTTTTCCGGCGTCCAGATGATCATCCCGCCGGTGTCATTGCCGTAAGTGTAAGGCTGCGCCTGCGCGGCGGAGATTCCGGCCGCAAGCAAGATCAAAGCCAGCATTCTGGAAATCATGACGCAGCTCCTGCGCAACGGCTGCGCAAGCTTAGAGTGCGTTCTCGACATTGAAAAGACGGCCGGCGGCCGATCAGAGCATCGCGTAAGCGCTCGACACCATGCCCACCGGACGGCGGTCGGCGGCGGCGTACAAAAGGGCGCGGCCAAAATTCGTGCTGCGTCCGATCCGCATGATGCGTGCGTCCGCCACCACGTCGAAATTGACCGGGCGGAGAAAATGCGTGGTCTGGTCGATGGTGCTCATCGCGCGGTACCCGTTCCAGGCGGCGGAGCAGGCGAGCACCATGGCGGTGTCAGCCAGCGCCATCAGCGCCTGGCCGCAGACCACGCCGCCGTCACGGCAGATCTTGTTGCTGAAGGGCAGGCGCAGCACCGCGCCCGGCTGCCAATCCGATGGTGCGCCGGGCGGCCGTCCGGCTTCGATGGCTTCCACCAGCAGACCCAGGTCCTGCACCCAGGACGCAACGATGTCGGCCATGACCCGTCCCGCAGCGTCCAGGCCAAAGACCGGTTCCGGAGAATTCAACCGCGCGGCCAATGTCATCTCGCCCCCCTTGCGCAGCCTCTGCGGCTGACGCAGCCCGCATCCGCGAATCGCTACAACCGACGATAGAATCACAGCGAATCCGGCGAGAAGAGAAAAAAAGCGCAAATGTCACGCCGGGAAGAAAAAAAGCTGTGGTCAATCGGCAGCGGCCCGCTGCTCTTGACCCTGCGGGGGCGGCGCGGCACCGTCAGCGACCGCATTGGGAGTGTTGCTGGAGGCTGTGCGATGCCTGGCGTGAAAGCTTGGATCCTCGCGTTCGCATTGATGGCAGCGGCGATCTGGCCGAAGCCAGCGCCCGCCGCCAGTCTTTTGGAAAAGAACTTCTACCTGTTCGGGCCGCGCTATGACTCGATCCTGCCGCCCTGCGAGGCCGCGCTCGGCCTGATCGCTTCCCGCTTCGCCACGAAGGAAGGCCGGTTCTGGAGCAGCAACCTGCAGCTGGTGGATTTCGCCGATGTGCGGGAGACCGCGCTGCGGCCCTGGGCCGAACAGGCCATCCCACGCCGCTTTTGCAGCGCGCGCACCAAGGTGTCGGACGGGCAGTGGCGCCCGCTGCATTATGTGATCGCGGAGGATGCGGGGCTGATCGGGGCATCCTGGGGGGTCGAATGGTGCGTTGCCGGGCTGGACCGGAATTGGGCCTATAATCCGGGATGCCGCATGGCGCGTCCCTAAATCGTGATCGCTTTATTCCTGTTTTGTTCTTGCAATGTTCTTTGCGCCATATTAGCCTCCGGCGTCTGCAACAAGCAGTTGGGGCGTGTCATGCATAGCATCCATCGATCGGCGGCTCTGGCCGCCTTTATTTTTGTGTTCTTCCTCACGCTGACGGCGGCGCCGGCGCAGGACCGGCGGCAAAACCAGGCGGGGGAATTCGACTTCTACGTTCTCGCCTTGTCGTGGTCTCCCTCCTTTTGCGAGGCCGCAGAAGAACGCTCGCCCGGCCGCGCGCCGGCCGAGCAATGCGGCGCGCGGCCCTATTCCTTCGTGGTGCACGGGCTTTGGCCGCAATACGAAAAGGGCTCGCCGGAATATTGCCAGCAGCCACCGCCCAGGGTCGACCGCGCGGCGGTCTCCTCCATGCTCGACCTGATGCCGAGCCCACGCCTGATCTTCAACGAATGGCGCAAGCACGGCACCTGTGCGGGTTTTTCGGTCGGCCGGTATTTTGAAGAGATCCGCAAGGCGCGGGCCGGGGTGAAAATTCCGGAGGAATATCTGGAAGCCACGACCGCCCGGGAAGTCGCGCCCGCGGAGGTGGAGGAAGCATTCCTCAAAGCCAATCCAAAGCTGAGCGCCGGCGGGATCTCGATCAGCTGCGACAGCAAACGCATCAACGAGGTGCGGGTCTGTTTGACCAAGGACCTGCAGTTTCGGGACTGTCCCGAACTGGAGCGCCGCAGCTGCAAGCGCCCGAAACTGGTCATGCCCGCGGTGCGTCTGGGAGGCCTTGCGACGGCGCGCTAGCGCATGATCCCGAAAGTGGGAACCGGTTTTCGGATCAGATCATGCGCCACGATAAAGTGAGTGCGCGATCGGACGCAAAGCCGGCACCCACTTTTGCTGATCGCGCTGATGCGCTACCGCACCGGCATGAACTACCGGCACGGTTTTCATGCGGGCAATTTCGCCGACGTGGTCAAGCACGCAACGCTGGCGCGCATCGTCGGTTATCTGCGGGAGAAGCCCGCGCCGTTCCGGGTGATCGACACCCATGCCGGCGCGGGCCTCTACGACCTGAGCGGGCCGGAGGCGGCGCGCACCGGCGAATGGCGCGAGGGCATCGGGCGTCTGCTGAAAGCCGATCTTGCGCCCGAGGTCGGCGCGCTGCTGTCGCCTTATCTCGATGCCGTCGCGGCGCTCAACCCTGGCGGCCGGATCAAGGTCTATCCCGGCTCGCCGCTTCTGGTGCGCGCCTGGCTGCGTCCGCGCGACCGGTTGATCGCCTGCGAGCTCGAGCCGCAGGCTGCGGCGGCGCTCAGCAGGAACCTGGCGACCAGCACCCGCGCCAAGGTTTTGGCCATCGACGGCTGGACCGCGCTTTCGGCCTATCTGCCGCCCAAGGAACGCCGCGGCCTGGTGCTGATCGATCCGCCCTATGAGGCGCCGGACGAATTCACGCGGCTGGCGGAAGCCTTCCAGCAGGCGCAGCGCAAATGGGCGAACGGGATCTATTTGCTCTGGTACCCGATCAAGGACCGCAGCGGGCCGGATGCCCTGGCCAAGCGCCTGAAAGCGCTGCGCATTGGCAAGATTTTGCGGGCCGAATTGACCACGGCGCGGGTCTCGGCCGCGGATCGTCTGATTGGCGCTGGGCTGATCATCGTCAACCCGCCCTGGACACTGGAGCGGGACCTGGCCGTGCTGCTGCCGGCGCTCGCCGGCTGTTTGGCGCCGGGCGCAGGCGGCTTCCGTTTGGACTGGCTGGCCCGCGAAATTTAGACGCGCCCGCCCGGCGGCCTCTTTCCAGCGTGCTCTCGTTGGTCTACCGCTATAGCGCTGGCTGGATATTCCGCCTCCATCAAGGGGGGCCGGCGGAACCGAGGCCGTGGGGGCTGTCGCTTCTCCGAACAGGAGTCCGGCTGAGCCGTCGAACCGCAGGGGGGCGGGCGGCGATGCAGTGCGTGGGAGGGCGTTCCCGATGGCGCAGACCGGTATTGTGAAATTCTTCAACAGCGAGCGGGGCTATGGCTTCGTGAAGCCCGACGACGGCGGGCGCGACGTCTTCGTGCACATCACGGCGGTGGAAACTGCCGGGCTGAAATCGCTGAACGAAGGCCAGCGGCTCAGCTTCGATGTTGAACCCGACAAGAAGGGCAAAGGCCCCAAGGCTGTGAACCTGGTGATCACCGGCTGAGTTTCGGCCGCTCTGTTTGATCGCCTTCTTGGACTGCCATGCGCGGTGCGGATTTCTTCCGGACGATCGCCCGCCCTTTGCATTTTCATCAAACAAACAAAAAAGCCCCGGCTTGAAGGCCGGGGCTTTTTGCTTGACGGAAAGCTTCGGGCTTAGAAGCGATAGTTCACTCCCGCCCGGACGATATGCGCGTTGAAGTCGTGGGTGCCGGTCCCGAAACCGCACCGCCTGCCGCAGCCGACATCGCCGAGATCGACATAGAGATATTCCAGCTTCGCGGTCCACGGCGCGGCGAGCGCAAACTCTACACCGGCGCCGAGCGTCCAGCCGGCCTCGATATCGCTCGTGCCCCGAAAGCCCCTCGCTCTTGCTTCCACATCGCCATAGGCAAGACCGCCGGCGATGAAGGGCATGAAACGATCCATCGCCACGCCAATGCGGCCGCGCGCGGTGCCAAGCCAGTCGTTGTTTACTTCGCAGCGCAGGCCGCCGCGGCAGCGGTGGTCGGTCTCGATTCCGCTCCAGGCGATGTCGGTTTCGAGACCGAACACGACCTGGTTCATTTGCCAGTTGTAGCCGAGGGTGCCGCCGACCAGGCCGCCGGAGCCATCCCCATCCGCACCCCAACCCCAGCCGGCATTAAGGCCGACATAGAATCCGGTCCAGTTATAGGCGACCACATGCGGCACCGGCGCCGCCACCTGGCGCTCCACCACCCGGCGCGGAATATCGGCCGCAGATGCAGAGCCCACCAGCGCGGCCAAGGCCACGCCTGCGAGAAGTACGCGTTTCATGACTGATCTCCCTCTTTGCACCATGCGCCGAGCGCACCGGCACAGGTCTGCAGCCACAACGTGGCCTTAAGAGGGAAGTTCCTGGGCAAGCCCGAAATGCATGCCCGCTGTGGCTTTTGCTGCACACCCTTTGTCCAAAAAAAAGAAGCCCCGGAGCGAGGTCCGGGGCTTCAGGTATCGAGTTAAGGCGCGCGGGATCAGAAGCGGTAATTCAGTCCGGCACGCAGGATGTGCGCGTTGAAATCCACCTTGGTGCGTCCGACGCCGCCGCAATTTGCGGCACTGCAGGTCAGATCGCCGAGGTCGACATAGAGATATTCGCCCTTGGCCGTCCAATTCCCGGCCAGCGCGAATTCCGTGCCGGCGCCCACGGTCCAGCCGATATTGGTATCGCTGGTACCCCGCAAGCCCGGCGCGCGGGCCTCGATGTCTCCATAGGCAACACCGCCGGTCACGTAAGGCATCCAGCGATCGATAGCATAACCGAGACGGCCGCGCGTGGTGCCGAGCCAGCTGTTTTCGGTTGTGCAGCGGCCTGCGCAGGTGACGCCTGTGCTGCCTTCGATACCGCTCCACGCCAGATCGGTTTCGACACCGAACACCGCCGGACCGTGCTGCCAGTTGAAGCCGAGCGTGCCGCCGGCCAGCCCGCCGTCGACGTCGAAGTCGCCGGTGGTGCCAAATCCTCCGCCAGCCCAACTCGAATTGCCGAAGCCCCAGCCGCCGTTGATGCCGGCGTAGAAGCCGGACCAGTTGTAAGCCACCGGCACCGGGATCGGAGCCGCCGCCGGAACCGCCACACCGCGGCGCGGCAGATCCGCTGCTGCCGCCGTACCCGCGAGGGCCAGGAGCGCGATGCCCGCAAACAGAACTCGTTTCATTCAGTTACCTCCGTTGAAACTGCGCCGACAGTATTCGTAAATCACGCTCTGTCTAGTGCACCAAAGTCACAGTCATATTCTAAGTTATCGTCACCGAAATGACTGATTAATGCCGGGAAGTTGCCGCATTTCAACCGTTCTGCGGTAGAGGAATACTGTGTCGTGTGTCGCGAATACGCTGTAACAAAGAAAAAGGGCCTCGCCGCAGCGAGGCCCTCTCCCCCCCGGCCCCTTTCGGAACTCAAAATTTGTAGTTCACGCCTGCGCGCAGGAGGCTGGATTCCAGGCCATGCGACGTCCCGGTGAAATACGTGTGGTCCGTCAGGTCGAAGTAGAGATATTCAACCCGGGCCGTCCAATTCGGGGTGAGGCCGACTTCCGCACCAACGCCGAGCGTCCAGCCAAAATGCGTCTTGCTCTGCGACAGGCCGCCGGCGGTCAGCTCGACGCCGCCATAGGCAAGGCCGCCGGTGCCATAGGCGAGCACATTGTTCATCGCGTAGCCGGCGCGGCCGCGCAACGTGCCGAACCATGAATTGGCGAATTTCAGCGGCGCCACCACGTCCTCGGCATTGGACCACTGGATGTCGGTTTCACCGCCGATCACCAGCGCCCCATTCTGCCAGTTGTATCCGGCCTGCAAGCCGAAAGCGCCGCCGCTTGGTTCGGTAGGAGCGATCTCGCCCCACTGGTAACCGACATTGGCGCCGATATAGGGCCCCATCCAGTTATAGGCGGCATAAGCCGGAGCGGGGACCGCATAGGGACGGGATATGCCCTGAAGATCGGCGGTGCGCGCAGCCCCGATCATTCCCAGTAGCGCCAGCCCCGCCAGTGCGATCGCTTTTTTGCTCATCGTTACCTCCACGCGCTGCCCCGCGGAACGCCCGGAGCGGCAAAATTCAAATTTTACGTGGACTGTTATCGCGATCTTCAGGTTAAGCGTTTCTGAATCCGGCAATCGGCGAGTGTTTCATCCCTAAGGAAACGTATCTTTCCGAGATTTCCGGCGGTGCTGCATTTACTATGATGGCTTCCGCCCGCCTGCTCGCGCATTCTCCCGCGCACGCAACTCAGCTGTCGATGCATGACCAGATCCGACCCTAACGCCGCGCCGCGCGCCGCCCTTGTAACCGGCGGCGCCCTACGCGTCGGTCTCGCCATCACGCGCGCACTGGTGGACGCCGGCTACGCGGTCGCCGTCCACGCCAATACCTCGCGCGCAGAGGCGGACGCGGTCTGCGCCGATATTCGAAGCCAAGGCGGCCGCGCGCAGGCGGTGCAGGCCGATCTCAGCGATCACATGCAAGTCGTCAAGCTGGTGCCTTCCGCCGTCGCAGCCGTCGGGCCGCTGACTTTGTTGGTCAACAATGCCAGCATGTTCGAGGCCGACGACATCGCTACGCTCGGCCGCGAATTGTTCGATCGCCATGTCGCGATCCATGTGCGCGCGCCATTGTTCCTCGCGCAGGCTTTTGCGGCGCAGGCGCCGGACGATGCCAACGCCTCGATCGTGAACATGCTCGACCAGCGGGTGCTCAAGCCGACGCCGCTGTTTCTGTCTTATGCGCTCAGCAAGAACGGCCTCTATGCCGCCACCACCATGCTGGCGCAGGCGCTGGCGCCGAAGATACGGGTGAACGGCGTGGCGCCCGGGCCGACCTTGCCGAGCCGCCGGCAATCGGAAGAGGAATTCGCCCGGCAGGCGGCAAACCTTCCGCTCGGCCATGCAACGACGCCGGAAGAGGTGGCGCAGGCGGTGCTGTTCCTGGCCGGTGCGGCTTCGGTCACCGGTCAGATCATCGCCGTCGATGGCGGCCAGCACCTGGCATGGCAGACGCCCGACGTCGCCGGCATCGACGAATGACGCCGGCAGTGTTGCTCTGGTCCGCAGGCGCGAGAGCCCTTACCTTTCCGGCATGAACGGCACCAAGAAAGACATCGACCCGGCGGCCGATATCGTCGAGGAGGACGAGGAATCGAGCCTGCCGGAAGTCGAGGAGACGAGCGCGTTCGATCTGGAGACCGCCTCCGGCCCGCTCGCTGCGGGCCGCGCGGCCATCCTGCGCCATGCCAAGCATGCGCCGGCCTCGCCCGGCGTCTATCGCATGATCGATGCGGCCGGCGAGGTGCTCTATGTCGGCAAGGCCAACAATATCAAAAAGCGCGTGGTCGCCTATACGCGCCCGACCGGTCATGACAGCCGGATCGAGCGGATGATCGCCGCCACGCATGCACTGGAATTCGTCTCCACCCGCAGCGAGACCGAGGCGCTGCTGCTCGAGGCCAATCTGATCAAGCGGCTGCGCCCGCGCTTCAACGTGCTGCTGCGCGACGACAAGTCCTTCCCTTACATCCTGATCACCGGCGATCACTGGGCGCCGCAGATCCTCAAGCATCGCGGCGCGCGCAACCGGCCGGGCAAATATTACGGCCCTTTCGCCTCGGTCTGGGCGGTCAATCGCACGATCACCGCGCTGCAGCGCGCCTTCCTCCTGCGCTCCTGCACCGACGGCTTTTTCGAAAGCCGCACGCGCCCCTGCCTGCTGCACCAGATCAAGCGCTGTTCGGCGCCCTGCACGCAGGAAATCTCCTTCACCGACTATGCCGAACTGGTGCGCGAGGCGGATGCCTTCCTCTCCGGCAAGAGCCGCGCGGTGAAGGAAGAACTGGCGGCCGAAATGGAGCAGGCTTCGGCGGCCTTGGACTACGAGCGCGCCGCCGTTTACCGTGACCGCCTGGCGGCGCTTTCCGCCGTGCAGTCGCAGCAGGGCATCAATCCGCGGACGATCGAGGAGGCCGACGTCTTTGCCCTGCACCAGGCCGGCGGCTTCAACTGCGTGCAGGTGTTCTTCTTCCGCACCGGACAGAATTGGGGCAACCGCGCCTATTTCCCGAAAGCCGACCGCTCGCTGCCGGCATCGGAAGTGCTCGGCGCCTTTCTGGCGCAGTTCTACGACGACAAGCCGGTCCCCCGTCTCATTCTGATCTCGCACGAGCTCGAAGACCGCGCGTTGCTCGCCGAAGCGCTGTCGACCAGGAGCGGATACAAGGTGGAAGTCAGCCGGCCCAAGCGCGGCGAGAAAAAGGAACTGGTCGAGCACGCGCTGACGAATGCGCGCGAGGCGCTCAGCCGCAAACTTGCCGATACCTCCGCCCAGAGCAAGCAGTTGCGGGCGCTGGCGGAGACCTTTGGACTCAAGCGCGTGCCGCAGCGCATCGAGGTTTACGACAACAGCCACATCCAGGGATCGAACCCGGTCGGCGCCATGATCGTCGCCGGACCGGAAGGCTTCGTCAAAGGCCAGTATCGCAAATTCAACATCCGCTCCTCCGAGCTCGCGCCCGGCGACGACTACGGCATGATGCGCGAAGTTCTGCGGCGGCGGTTCAAGCGGCTGCTGACGGAATCGCCGCGCGCCGCGGCGCCGGCGGAGACGCTCACGCCGGCGGAGGAAAGCGCCGCGGCCGGCGCCGAGCTGATTCCCGCGCTCGACATCCCGCCCTCGCTCACGCAGGTGGATGCGGATACCCTCGCACCGGATAACGCATCGCCCTGGCCCGATCTGGTGCTGATCGACGGCGGCCTCGGCCAGCTCAACGCCGCGCGCACGACACTGGCGGAGCTCGGCGTGAGCGACGTGCCGCTGGTCGGCATCGCCAAAGGCATCGATCGCGACGCCGGCGAGGAAACATTCTTCATGGCCGACCGGCCGCCGTTGAAGCTGCGCCCGCGCGACCCGCTGCTTTATTTCGTGCAGCGGCTGCGCGACGAGGCGCACCGCTTTGCGGTGGGCTCGCACCGCCAGCGGCGCAAGCGCGACATCCGCGAAGCCGGCCTGCAGGAAATCGCCGGCATCGGGCCGACGCGCAAACGCGCGTTGCTGCGGCATTTCGGCACGTTGAAGGCGATCGAGCGCGCGACCGTCGCAGACCTGTCGCAAGTCCCCGGCATCAATGCGGAAACCGCGCGAAAAATTTATGACTTTTTCCACGGCACGCCCGCCTGACGCTTTCGCATAAAATTGAACGGCTGGCATGCGCGGGGCCATACAATGGTCCTGTTGACGCCTGCAACCGCGAGGTATTTGGTCTGCTCATGAAACCTGTTTCCACCTTCCTGCCGTCGCGTCCGTTGGCGCTGCCCAATCTGCTGACCTATGCGCGCATCGCCGCCGTGCCGGCGGTGGTCGGCGCATTGTATTGCCAGGCAGTGCTGCAAGGGCCACTTTGGCTGCGCTGGGTTTCTCTGGCGGTCTTTCTAGTTGCGGCGGCCACGGACGCCCTCGATGGCTATATCGCGCGCGCGTGGGAGCAGCAGTCGAGTTTCGGCCGCATGCTCGATCCCATCGCCGACAAGCTCCTGGTTGCGTCCTGCCTGCTGATGCTGGCGGCCGACGACACCATCAAGGGCTGGTCGCTGTGGGCCGCCATTGTCATCCTCTGCCGCGAGGTTCTGGTGTCGGGCCTCCGCGAATATCTTGCTGAATTAAACGTCAGGGTACAGGTGACGCGGCTCGCAAAATGGAAGACCACGGTGCAACTGATCGCCGTCGGCTTCCTCATCGCCGGGGCAGCGGGCGACGCGGCGATTCCGGGTCTCACCGTTACCATTCCCACGTTGTGGACAACCGGTGTCTTTGTTGGCACCCAGACGCTTGGGCTGGTGACGTTTGTCGGGATAGCGCTGCTGTGGATTTCCGCGCTGCTCACGCTTTACACCGGCTGGGACTATTTCCGCGCCGGCATAAAGCACCTGACATGAAGATCCGTTATTTCGCCTGGGTGCGCGAGCGCGTCGGCAAGCCCGAGGAAGACATCGAGCCGCCGGAAGGCGTCGCCACCATCGGCGACTTGATGACATGGTTAGCGGCGCGCGGGGAGGAATATGCCCGGGCCTTCGAGAATCCAAAGGTGATCCGCGCCGCCATCGACCGCAGCCATGTGCGCCCGGAAGCGGCCATCGCCGGGGCGCGGGAAATCGCCTTCTTTCCGCCCATGACCGGCGGGTGATATCTTCCGTTCCGGCCATGGCGCCGGTGACGCGAGGATTGATGGCAACCATTCGCCTGCAACGGGAGGATTTCGACGCCGCCGCGGAAGCGGCCGCGCTCACGCGCGGGCGCAGCGATATCGGGGCGGTCGTCACCTTCACCGGCGTCTGCCGCGGCAGCGAGGCCGGCGCTCCGATCGTCGCCCTCACGCTGGAGCATTTCGCGGAGATGGCGGAGGCGGAAATCGCGCGCCATGTGGAGGAGGCGCAGCAGCGCTGGGCGCTGCTCGGCGTGACGGTGATCCATCGTTACGGCCGGATCACGCCCGGTGAGAACATCGTGCTCGTCGTTACCGCCTCTTCGCACCGTGCGGACGCCTTCGCCGCCGCGGAATTCCTGATGGATTATCTGAAGACCCGTGCGCCGTTCTGGAAGCAGGTGGAAGGCGCCAAGCGCAAGACCTGGGTCGAGGCCAGGGCCGATGACGATGCCGCCGCCGAACGCTGGGAGCGACCGTGACGACGCGCCGGATAGTTCTGGGGCTGCTGGCGGGCGTGCCGCTTCTTGCCGTCGGCGCGCGCAGCGACGCACGCCAAGCCGTCATTCCCCGGCTGATCAAGCAAGCGCGCGAGCACGGCAATGTTTCGCAGCGGATCGACTTCATTTCGCGCGCCCTGCTCGGCACGCGCTATCAGGCCCATACGCTGATCGGCGGGCCAGGTCAGAAGGAACAATTCGTTCTGCGCGACGATGCCTTCGATTGCGTCACCTATTGCGAGGCCGTGCTGGCGGGCGCCATCGCCGGCGACTATGCGGAATACCAGAGCCTCTTGCGGCGCATCCGCTATGCGCAGGGCGAGGTGCGCTGGGCGGAACGCAACCATGACTTCGCGCAATGGAGCCGCCGCATCGTCGAGAACCGGATTTGCCGGCCGGTCGGCATTGCGCCGGTCGCGACGGTCGAGAAGACGTTGAATGGAGACGGGTTGGGAAAGCGCCGTTATGCGATTTCCGCCGTCGCCACGCCGACTCTCATGGCCAATCGGAGCAGGCTGCAAGCGGGCGACGTCATCGGCTTTGTCTCGCGCCGGGCGGAGCTCGATTTCTTTCACACCGGCTTTATCGCCTTCCGGCGCGGCGCGCTGATGCTGCGGCACGCCTCGCAAAGCCGCGGCAAAGTTGTCGACGACGAGATGGCATCCTTCGTCGCCGCGACCGGCGTGCAATACGTCACGCTGTTGCGCGCGCAAGAGCCGGAGCCGGCGGCACAGAGCTAGAGCAACATATTCACCCTCATCCTGAGAGCCTGGCCGATCTTTAGATCGGCGGCGCGCGCCGCTGACGCGCCGCGCTCCTCGCCATGAAGATAAATGACGTGCTTGGCTGCCTACGCCGCGGCGGCCTTACCCTTGGGCTGCACTTCCGCGGTATAGTCTTCCATCAGTTGCTGGGTGATGGCGCCGGGCGTGAATTTCCACTGCGCGATCTCGCCCACCGGCGTCACCTCGGCGGCGCTGCCGGTGATGAAGCATTCACCGAAATTCGCCATCTCCTCCGGTATGATGCGGCGCTCGATCACAGGGATGCCGCGCTTCTTCGCCAGCGCAATCACGGTCCGGCGCGTGATGCCGTCCAGGAAGCAGTCCGGCGTCGGCGTGTGGATTTTGCCGTCGGTGATGAAGAAGATGTTGGCGCCGGTGCATTCCGCGACGCGGCCCTGCCAATCCAGCATCAGAGCGTCGGCATAGCCCTTGCGCTCGGCCTTATGCTTGGAAATGGTGCAGATCATGTAGAGGCCTGCGGCCTTGGAACCGGCGGGCGCGGTTTTCGGATCCGGGCGGCGGTATTCCGCCAGGTCGAGACGGATGCCTTTCAGCCGCTGCGCCGGATCGAAATAGCTCGGCCATTCCCAGCTCGCGATGGCGAGATGGATGGTGTTGTTCTGCGCCGATACGCCCATCATCTCGGAGCCGCGCCAGGCGATCGGACGCAGGTAAGCGTCCTTCTGCCCGTTCGTCTCCAGCACCAGCCGCTTGGCGGCGTCGATTTCGGCGACGGAATAGGGGATCTCGAAATCGAGCATCTGCGCGGAATTGCGCAGCCGCTCGGAATGTTCGCTGATCTTGAAAATCTCGCCGCCATAGGCGCGCTCGCCCTCGAACACGGCGCTGGCATAATGCAGGCCGTGGGAGAGTACGTGCAGCGTGGCGTCGGACCAGGGCACGAGCTTGCCGTCGTACCAAATGACGCCTTCGCGCTGGTCAAAGGGTGCAGCGGGCGCAGCCATGGCTTTCCTCTCCCTGGGGTAACCCGAAGCACTGGTGTCGTGGTTCAGAAACTCGGGCCACTAGTCCGGTTTTGCTTCGCGGGCTCACACCCGGTATGTTTCATTTCCTCAATGAGAGCGTGCTTTTACGGCAAGTGCAACGGCAGGCCGGCAGACAGGCCCTTGGGCACGATCCTTTCGTTCAGGCGCATTATTGAGTAACAATCAGACCGAAATATGTCAATATGGCTGACCTAAATTCTCCAACCGTCCGGCAGCGGCCGCCCGCCGATGAAAATGCGGAATCGGCCCCTTCCGGCGAACCGGTCTGGGACCTGATCGAGCTGCTTTTCTTCGCCTATCGGGATTTCGTCGCCGATCCCGACGAGGTGCTGCGAAAGCTGGGTTTCGGCCGCGCGCATCACCGCGTGCTGCACTTCGTCAACCGCAATCCCGCCATCAAGGTGGCCAATCTGCTCGATATCCTCAAGATCACCAAGCAATCGCTCGGGCGCGTGCTCAAGCAGCTGATCGACGAGGGCTACATCGTGCAGAAAGAAGGGGAGAGCGACCGTCGCCAGCGGCTGCTTTATGCCACGCCGAAAGGCGAGGCGCTGGCGTTGAAGCTCGCGGGTCTGCAGACCAGGCGCATTCTGCGCGCGCTCGAAAGCCTGCCGCCGGGCGCGCATCAGACCGCGCGCCAGTTTCTCATCGCCATGCTCGAAGCCGATGGCCGCGACGACGTTCTGCGGCTGATCGGGCATGCCGATCGCAGCGTGCCTTAGCCGCGAGCCGCCATGAATTCCCCAGCCGATTCCATTCTGGCCGACGACGCGCCGCATCTGCTCGTGGTGGATGACGACCGCCGCATCCGCGTTCTGCTGTCGCGCTTCCTGTTCGCGGAAGGCTATCGCGTCACCACTGCGGAAACGGCGGCGGATGCCCGGCTCAAGCTCGATGGCCTGAGCTTCGATCTGCTCATTCTCGACGTGATGATGCCGGGGGAGACCGGTTTTCAGCTGGCGCGCGCCATTCGCCAGAACTCCACCGTCCCGATCCTGATGCTGACCGCGCGCGACGAAAAGGAAAGCCGCATCGAAGGCCTGGAAACCGGCGCGGACGATTATCTTTCCAAGCCGTTCGAGCCGCGCGAGCTGTCGCTGCGCATCGCCAATATCCTCAAGCGCACCAAGCCTGCCACGCCGCCGCCGGCAGAATCCGTGCGCTTCGGGCAATTCGTCTTCCACCTCGGCCGCGGTGAGTTGCGGCGCGGTGAGCAGATCGTCCGGCTGACCGATCGGGAACGCGATATGCTGCGCATTCTCTCGGCCTCGCCGGGAGAAACGGTGCCGCGTCTGGCGCTCTCCGGCAACGGCGGATCGCTGAATGAGCGGGCGGTCGACGTCCAGGTCAACCGCCTGCGGCGCAAGATCGAGCGCGACCCCGCCAATCCGCTGATCGTGCAGACCGTGCGCGGCATCGGCTACCGGCTCGTGCTCACGCCATGACCAGCCTCGACATCGGCTTTGCCGGTCTGCGCTCGGCGGCCGAACGCCTGCGCGGGGTCTGGGCGCAGATCTGGAAATGGATCAACGGCTTCATGCCGAAAGGGCTTTATGCCCGCTCGCTCTTGATCATCGTCACGCCCATGGTGCTGCTGCAGTCCGTCGTCGCCTTCGTCTTCATGGAGCGGCACTGGAACACGGTGACCCAGCGGCTTTCGGCCAGCGTTGTGCAGGACATTTCGGCGCTGATCGAATTTTATCCGCTGCTGGCCCCCGCGGATGCGCAGCGGCGCATTCGCCGGGTGGCGCAGGAGCACCTGAACCTCGTGGTCGATTTTCTCCCCGTCACCGAGATGCCGCCGCCGGCGCCTAAGCCGTTCTTCTCGCTGCTCGATCAGGCGCTGTCGGAAGAGCTGCGCAAGCAGATCGGCAAGCCGTTCTGGATCGACACCGTTGGCCGCTCGTCGCTGGTGGAAATCCGCATCCAGCTCGACGACACCGTGTTGCGCGTCTTCGCGCGCCGCAACGCGGCTTATGCCTCGAATTCGGAAATCTTCCTGCTCTGGATGGTCGGCACCTCGCTGGTGCTGCTCACCGTCGCTATCCTGTTCCTGCGCAACCAGATCAAGCCGATCCTGCGGCTGGCCGACGCCGCCGAAAGTTTCGGCAAGGGCCGCGAAGTGCCGGACTTCCGCCCGCGCGGCGCGCGCGAGGTGCGCCGTGCGGCGCAGGCCTTTGTCGAA
>DASSPI010000001.1:0-23967 GCA_035699705.1 Xanthobacteraceae bacterium | reverse complement strand
TCGATCACCCGCGGATGCTTGCGCGACAGCTTCTGCATCGATTTCGGAAAGGCGTAGCGCAGGCCGGCCACCACCTGGAACAGGCTGAGGTCCACATAGGTAAGGGAGCGGCCGACCAGCCATCCGGTCTTGTTGCGCTTCAGTACCTCTTCGAAATAGCCGAGGAATTTCGGCGCGCGCGCTTTCAGGAATTCAGCCGCGCGGCGCCTGGCCTCCTGCTTCTGGTCCTCGTAATACAGCCCGACGCCGATCGGATGATGGGTGTCATGCGCCTCCACCACCAGATCGGCCAGCGTGAGCTGCAATTGATGCGTCCAGAGCCGGCCTTCCTCGCTTTTCGGCGCCAGGCCTTCGCGCGCGCCCAGGAAAAGCAGGATGTTCGCGGTCTGGCCGATGAGCGCCTTGCCCGCCTTCAGGAAGGGCGGGGCGAAAGGCGGGTGCGGCACGCGCGCGCTTTCCAGCAGGCGCGTCATCTTTTCCAGGCCGCCCTTGCGCCGGACGACATCGACGTAATCGGCGCCGGCTTCTTCCAGCGCCAGCCGCACGAATTCGCCGCGGCCCTGGATCTCGGCCCAGTAATACAGTTCGTAACGCATGCGTGGAGCTTAACGCACGGGCTCGGAATCGGTTCTTCCCTCTCCCATGGGGAGAGGGTCGCGCGAAGCGAGCCGGGTGGGGGGTTTTGTGCCACTCAACAGTGCTGAACCCGGGTAAACCCGAGTTCAGGGGGGAGAGGGAGAAGGAAGCTACGTCACCGGAACGAGCCGGTCGCCGTCGAGCCGTGCCAGCACCCCGCTCTGGATGCCGAAGTGGAAGCCCTGCACCTGCAGCCGTCCCGCTTCCACGGCCTCGGCGATCCAGGGAAAGGTGAGCAGGTTGCTCAGCGAGAGCCGCAACACCTCGGTCTCGCACCGGCTCATGACGTCCTCGCCCGGCGCCACCTCCCGCGCGCAGCGCAGCGCCGGTCTTGCGATGGCCATCCATTGCGCCACGAAATCCGTCGCCTCGGCCGCGCCTTCCAGCATCGCCCGCACGCCGCCGCATTGCGCATGGCCGAGCACCACCACGCGCGCCACTTTCAGCACCCGCACGCCGTATTCCAGCGCCGCGCTGGTGCCGTGATAACCCATGTCCGGCCCGTATGGCGGCACAAGTCCCGCCACGCTGCGCACCATGAAGAGCTGTCCCGGCACCGCGCTGAACACGGTCTGCGGGTCGACCCGCGAGTCCGAACAGGCGATCACCATCGCCTCCGGGCGCTGGCCCTTTTCGGCCAGGCGCTCATAGCGCGCGCGCTCGGCGGGCCAGACCTCCGCGCGAAACCGGCGATAGCCTTCGATCAGACGGTCCATGCTTGCTCCAAAAACCGGCCGGCGCGCCGGCCCGGCTGCCTTTTAGGAAGTTTGCGGCCGGGTGAAAAGCCGCCCTATAAAGCGATGGGGCGGGGGCGATGGAAAAGCTGCGCGACGATCTGATCGGCGGGCTGGTTTCGGCTGCGGTGGCGGTGCCGCTGGCGATCGGCTTTGGCATGTTCGCCTTTGTCGCGCTGGGGGATGCCTATTTCGCCTATGGCGCGGTGGCCGGGCTTTACGCGGCGATCGTGATGGGCGCGGCGAGCGTCGCCTTCGGCGACCGGACCACGACGGTTTATGCGCCGCGCGTGACGACCACCTTTTTCCTCGGCGGTCTGCTCTACCAGCTTGTGCATTCGGACCTCGAGGTTTTGCGCAGCGGCGGGCATCAGCTCATCATCCTGGTCTTCTTCTCCATGATGCTGCTGGGCGGCCTGCTGCAGGCATTGTTCGGGCTGGTGCGGCTCGGCTCGGTGTTGCGCTTCACGCCGCATCCGGTGATGGCGGGCTTGCAGAATGCCGCCGCGGCGCTTCTGTTCCTGGTTCAGCTCGGCAATATCGCGGGCTTCGAACGCTACGTTCCATTCACCAATGTTTTCGATCATCTCGCCGAGATCAAGCCGCTCAGCCTGGCGGTCGCGGCCGTGACTTTCGTCACGATGTGGAAGGCGAGGGCGATCACCACCAAAATTCCGCCGCTGCTGATGGGGCTGGGGATCGGCACGGCGGTTTACTTCGCCCTGGAGGCGCTCGGCTTTGGGGCGCAGCTCGGTCCGGTCATCGGGCTGCGCGATGCACCGGAAAGCACGGCGCCGCTCAAGAATCTCGGCGACCTTGCGTATACCGGCAGCATCAGCGACCTGCTGCCGCTCGTGCTCGGCGGCGCGCTCGCGCTTGCCATCATTGCCGCGCTCGATGCACTGCTGTGCGCCAAGCTGGTGACGCCGCCGGGCGCGCCAAAGGTCGACGGCGACCGCCTGATGGTGCGCCTCGGTTTCGGCAACGCGCTTGCCGCCTGCTTCGGCGGTATCACCGGCGGCATCAATATCGGCGCCAGCATAGCCAACCGCAACTTCGGCGGAAGAACCTGGGCCTCGGTGCTGATCAACGCCGCGGTGCTTTTGCTCGTCGTGGTGGCGCTGTTTCCGGTAATTGCGTTTCTGCCGCGCGCCGTGCTTTCCGCCGCCATCATGGTCATCGCGGTGCAGCATATCGATCCCTGGTCGATCGACCTCGTTCACCGCATCCGAACCCGCGCCGCGCGCCATCGCGCGCTGATGCTGCTCGATCTCGCGGTGGTGGTGCTGGTCGCTGTGCTGTCGGTCACCATCGACATCGTGCTCGCGGTCTTCCTCGGTATTTTCATTGCCATCGCGCTGTTCGTTCTGCGCATGAGCCGTTCCAATATCCGCCGCATGTACCGTTGCGACGCCGTTCACTCGCGCAAGGCGCGCGGTCCCGCGCAGGCCGCCCTGCTGGAACGCGAGGGCGCCGGCATATTGGTGCTCGAACTGCAGGGTGCGCTGTTCTTCGGCAGCGCGGAGACGCTGAGCAACGAGATCGAAAAGGCCGCTGCCGGCACGCGCTCGGTCATCCTCGACCTCCGCCGGGTAACCGAGATCGACGCCACCGGCGCGCAGATCCTCGCGGAGATCGCGGCGGCGCTTGCGCGCCAGGAGCGGCAGTTGGCGCTGTCGCTCACCCGTAACGGCGAGGTTGCCGCGCGTTTGGGCGAGGCCGGCGTGCTCGAAGCGCTGGAAGGACGCGTGTTTGACGACGTCGACCGCGCCATCGAATGGGCGGAGGAGAGCCTGTTGCGCGGCGCTGCCGGCGGCGCGGCGGCCGAAAGTGAGCTGCCGCTGGCGCAAGTGGCCCTGTTGCGCGATCTCACGCCGCAGGAAGCGGAAGCCTTCGCTTCGCATTCACGGCGCGCGGTCTATCCGGCTGGCAGCGAGATTTTCAAGGAGGGCGATCCCGGCAAGGAGCTATTCATCATCACGCGCGGCCGCGCCAGCGCCTATCTGCGCCGGCCGGACGGCGATATCCGGCTTGCCACCTTCGCGCCCGGCACGGTATTCGGCGAGCTTGCCATCCTCGACGCCGGCCCGCGCTCGGCCTCGGTCACGGCGGATGACGAGGTGGTCTGTCACGTGCTGAGCGCGGATGATTTTGCCGCGCTCTTCGCGCGCGCGCCCGCCACCGCCATCAAGCTCCTGTCCGGCCTCGGCCGCGAGTTGAGCGCGCGCCTGCGCCGCGCCAACAAGACCATCCATCAGCTGGAAAGCTGAAGCGGATCTTGCCGCTGGCGCCGATGTTCTTTTCTTGGGCCGGAAATGATGTTGCACGAGGGTTCCGCGCCGGATTTCGTCGCCTGGTCTGCGCCACATCTGGTGGAATTTCGTCTCTTCGCAAGGAAAGCACCGAGCAGGCGAAAGCGGATTGGCCGGCCGGCCGCTTCAAGCTGCCCGCGCATGACGGACTTGATCCCGCTGCCGGACCAGTTGAAGCGTCGGCCCGAGCCGCAAACCCATGTCCTAGCTAGCGCGCGATGCCTTCGGCGGTCTTGGTCATCAGCTCGACGCGGCAGGCGAGCATATCCCGACGGTTGGCGCCCTGCTTTTTGCAGGCATCGGTGATTGCGCGGTCGAGCGCCTTGCGCGCGGCTTTAAGATTCTGCTGCTGGCAAGCGCGAGCGTCTGGGCCTTCGCATTTGGTCATCGTCTGAGCTTCGGCCTGCGAGAACATCAATAAACTGAAAACCCCCAGAACAACCGCCGTTTTCATCGCGCACTCCCGCTGTCATTGGGAGGCGAAGAATCCGCCTCGCCGCATTGCAAGTCAATGATTGTGCAAATCATGCCGTTGGAGGGTCAGCGCAGCCTGAGCAGCGTGGTGGTCGTGGTGGCGGCGGCGGTCGCGGCGAATTTCGGCAGAGTGAGAAAGGCTGCCGGCATGTAATGCTGACGCCGTCGCTCGGCGCGCCGGCTGTATTTCTTGCTGCTGGGATTCTGCGCCTTTTTGGATTTGGCCTCCTCGCTGCTGAAGGCCAGTTCGTCCTCGTCTTCTTCAATCGCGTCGCGGGTGAGTGCGGCGATCTGCGGCCGGGTATCGCCGTCGTCTGGGATTTCGGCGCGGGCAAGAGTCGCCGTGTCCAGCTTCTTCGCCTGCTGCTGGGCGATAATGCGGTCGATGTCGGCATCCCAATGGCGGTGCGCCTTTGCGGCCATTCCATGCAGGTTGAAGACCGCGATGGAGGCGATGGCGATCACGCCAAGAACGGCGCCGACATAGCCGACGGCTGGGTTAGCCAAGCTGCGCATGGTACCGGGTTAACGCCGCAGCCCGGGCTGGCGTTCCTAAGGCGCGAAAGCCGTTTTGATTCCTGGATTTGAGCAGGTCCGGGTGGCTGCCGGCCGGCCAGTCACGGCGCGAGCCGAGCGGATGTCTGCGTCGCCGGCCGCATGGTCTATAAGCAGGGAAGCCAGAGCTCTCAGTTGGTTGCCGCGAAGCAGTAAAACAGTCCCGCGCCGCCGGTGCTGTTGAGATCGGCCGGGCTGCAGCCGCCCTGCGGACCGCGCGACGGATGCGACGCGTTCCAGGACTTATCAACGGGGCTGTCAGTCAGGCCGGTGCGGTCGGAGTGCCCGAGCATGGCCGTGCCGTCGCCACTTTTGGTCCAGTTGCCGCAGGTCATGTCTTTCTCGCCGGAAAAGGCGGTGCCGTCCGGCTGTGAGCCGGTGAGCATGTCATGCCGGGTAGTTTGATCGGTGCGGCCTGGCACCACCTCGCCTTTTTCGGTGAGCGCGGTCTCTTTGGTGAGATTGTTCTCGCCATGCAGTTCTCCGACATCCTTGGCGATAACGACGCCTTTGGCGTTCTGCCAGGGGCCGCGCCCGATGCGGTCGCGCGCATTCACCGCGCCGGTGCCCTGCGTGCTGAGATAAGCGCGCCAGGTTTTTCCTCCGGCGCCCACCGCCTTTGCGAGCGACTGGCAATGCCGGTCCGCGCCTTCCAGTCCGCCGAGGTCGGCACCCTTGCCGAGACCGACGCTGGTGACGAAAAACGTCATCGCGTTTTGCTGCGCGAAAAGGTGAGCGCCAAGCGCCAGCAGCGCGGCCGACGCGAGCAGGGATACGCGTGCGATTCGGGCCATGGCTTTCCTCCGCCCAGACGGTGTTTTGGGCTGCCGTTCTGGCTAGGAGGATAAACCTTTTGGGCTGGGAGATATTCCCCGCGGGCCGGGCGCCCCTGCGTCATATGGGCACAAACGCGTGATCAGCCCGAGGCTTTGACTTCGGTAACCGCCTGCGCCAGCAGGTCATGCATCTGGCGGCGGATCTCCTCGTCAGACAGCTTGATGCCCTTGGCGTCGAAATCCGCGCGGATTTTGCGAAAAACGTCGTCCTCGCCGGCTTCCTCGAAATCGGCGATCACCACTTCCTTGGCATAGGCATCGGCCTCCGTGCCGCTCAGACCCTGCCTTTCTGCCGCCCATTTGCCCAGCAGCTTATTGCGGCGGGCGATGGCCTTGAATCGCAAATCCTCGTCATGCGCGAACTGCTTCTCGAACCCTTCCTCACGCTTGTCGAACGTCGTCATGTTTTTTCCTCGTCGCCGATGGAACGCTGCTCTGCGTTATGCAGTTCCGCGCGCCTTGCATATCGGCCCGATAGCGTCAAGGCAACCATGCGATTCGCGCACCGCTTGTGATCCTTCCACAGACCTGTCGATTGTGCTGCGGATCGTCATCGGGTAGGTTGCGCTGTGGCCGGATAGGCTATTCACTTAAGCGAGTCGTGCCATCCGGTTCCGCCGCCGCGGACCACTCGAACTGAAATGGAGCCACGGCACATGGACTTTCACAAACCACGGTACACTCCGATGAGCCGCCGCCGTCGCATTTACGAAGGCAAGGCCAAGATCCTTTACGAAGGACCCGAGGCCGGAACGCTGATCCAGCATTTCAAGGACGATGCGACCGCCTTCAATGCGAAGAAGCACGAGGTTATCGAGGGCAAGGGCGTCCTCAATAACCGCATCTCAGAGTATATTTTCCAGCACCTCAACGACATCGGGGTGCCGACGCATTTCATCCGCCGGCTCAACATGCGCGAGCAGTTGATCCGCGAGGTCGAGATCGTCCCGCTCGAGGTGGTCGTGCGCAATGTCGCGGCCGGTTCCCTGTCGCAGAAGCTCGGGATCGAGGAAGGCACCCAGCTGCCGCGCTCGATCATCGAATTCTATTACAAGAATGACGCGCTCAACGATCCGATGGTCTCGGAAGAGCACATCACCGCCTTCGGCTGGGCCACGCCGCAGGAGATCGACGACATCATGGCGCTGGCCATCCGGGTCAACGATTTCCTCTCCGGGCTCTTCCTCGGCGTCGGCATCCGTCTGGTCGACTTCAAGATGGAATGCGGCCGCCTGTGGGAAAACGAAATGATGCGGATCGTCGTCGCCGACGAGATCTCGCCCGACTCCTGCCGGCTGTGGGATATCAAGTCGAACGACAAGATGGACAAGGACCGTTTCCGCCGCGACATGGGCGGGCTGATCGAGGCCTATACCGAAGTCGCCAAGCGGCTCGGGATCGTGAGCGAAGGCGAGCGCCCGCAGGGGACCGGCCCGGTGCTTGTGAAGGGCTAGAGCGTGAAGGCGCGCGTCACCGTCACGCTGAAAGCCGGCGTTCTAGATCCGCAGGGCAAGGCGATCGAGGGCGCGCTGCGTTCGCTCGGCGTCAATGGCGTGACCAGCGTCCGCCAGGGCAAGGTCTTCGACATAGAGATCGAAGGCGGCGACAAGGCGCGGGCGGAGGCGACCCTGAAGGAAGCGGCCGACAAGCTCCTCGCCAATACCGTGATCGAGAATTATCGCATCGAGGTGGTGGGATGAGCTTGCCCGTTGCGGCCGCTCATTCCATATCACTGTCATGAAATCCGCCGTCGTCGTCTTTCCCGGCATCAATCGCGAGCGCGACATGGCGCGCACGCTCAGGCTCGTCTCCGGCCGCGAGCCGGCGATGCTCTGGCATGCCGACACCGCGCTGCCGGCGGGCACCGATCTGGTCGTGATCCCCGGCGGCTTCAGCTACGGCGATTACCTTCGTTGCGGGGCGATCGCCGCGCGCTCGCCGATCATGGCGGCGGTGAAGGAATTCGCCGGCGGCGGCGGGCTGGTGCTCGGCGTCTGCAACGGCTTTCAGATCCTCTGCGAAGCCGCGCTGCTGCCGGGCGTGCTGATGCGCAACCAGAATCTGCGCTTCATCTGCCGCGATGTTTATTTGCGGGTGGAACGTTCCGACACGCCTTTCACCCGCGGCTACAACGCCGGCCAGGTGGTCCGCGTCCCGGTCGCGCATGGCGAGGGCAATTACATCGCCGACAGCGAAACCATTGCCGAGCTGGAAGGCGAAGGGCGCGTGCTGTTCCGCTATTCCTCGCCCGACGGGATCGTCGATCCGAACTGGAATCATAACGGCGCCATCAACGGCATCGCCGGCATCCTCAACAAGCGCGGCAATGTGCTCGGCATGATGCCGCATCCGGAGAACCACGTCGAAGCCTCGATCGGCTGCACGGAGGGGCGCGGTCTCTTCGCCGGGCTGGTGGAGCATCTGGCGAAGGCGGCCTAGCATTGTGATCCCTAACGAGTCCCGTATCACCCCCGAGTTGGTCGCCGAACACGGGCTCAAGCCCGACGAGTATCGGCGCATCCTCGACCTGATCGGACGCGAGCCGACGCTGACCGAGCTCGGCATCTTTTCGGCGATGTGGAACGAGCATTGTTCCTACAAATCCTCCAAAGTGCATCTGCGCGGGCTGCCGACGCAGGCGCCCTGGGTGATCCAGGGGCCGGGCGAGAATGCGGGCGTCATCGATATCGGCGACGGGCTGGCGGCGGTCTTCAAGATGGAGAGCCACAACCACCCGAGCTACATCGAGCCCTATCAGGGCGCGGCAACCGGCGTCGGTGGCATCCTACGCGACGTCTTCACCATGGGCGCGCGGCCGATCGCCTGCCTTAACTCTTTGAGCTTCGGCGATCCAAAACATCCGAAGACGCGGCATCTCGTTTCCGGCGTGGTTGCCGGCATCGGCGGTTACGGCAATTCCTTCGGCGTGCCGACGGTGGGCGGCTCGGTGCGTTTCCACACCCGCTATGACGGCAACAACCTCGTCAACGCCATGGCGGTCGGTCTCGCGCAGACCGATAAAATTTTCTACGCGGCAGCCTCCGGCGTCGGCATGCCCATCGTCTATCTCGGGTCGAAGACCGGGCGCGACGGCATCCACGGCGCCAGCATGGCGTCGGCGGAATTCGACGCGGACTCGGAAGAGAAGCGCCCGACGGTGCAAGTCGGCGACCCGTTTTCTGAAAAGCTGCTGCTGGAAGCCTGTCTTGAGATCATGGCCAAGGGTTGCGTC
The DNA here is from genome assembly GCA_035699705.1 of Xanthobacteraceae bacterium. Classification (GTDB taxonomy): domain Bacteria; phylum Pseudomonadota; class Alphaproteobacteria; order Rhizobiales; family Xanthobacteraceae; genus CANKHA01. Next base: position 15,188 of record DASSPI010000001.1, on the reverse strand, counting down.
ATCGCCATCCAGGACATGGGCGCGGCCGGCTTGACCTCGTCCGCCACCGAAATGGGCGCCAAGGGCGATCTCGGCGTCACGCTCGATCTCGACAAAGTGCCGACGCGCGAGACCGGGATGACGGCCTATGAAATGATGCTGTCGGAGAGCCAGGAGCGCATGCTCATGGTGCTCAGGCCCGAGAAAGAAGCCGAGGCGGAAGCCATCTTCCGAAAATGGGGGCTGGATTTTGCGGTGGTCGGCGAAACCACGCCGACCAAGCGCTTCATCGTGCGTCATACCGAGAACGGCGAAAAGAAAGAGGTCGCCAATCTGCCGATCAAGGAGCTCGGCAGCGAAGCTCCGGTCTATCATCGGCCCTTCATCGAAACTCCAAAGCAGGCCGTTCTCGACGCGGCGTCGGTGAAGCCGCCCGTCGGCCTCGCCGATGCGCTGGAACAGCTGATCGGCACGCCCGATCTTTCTTCCAAGCGCTGGGTCTGGGAGCAGTACGACCACATCATCGGCGGCAACACCTTCCAGCGCCCGGGCGGCGACGCCGCGGTGGTGCGCGTGCTGGACGGACCGAAAGGTCTCGCGCTCACCACGGACGTGACGCCGCGCTACTGCGAGGCCGATCCCTTCGAGGGCGGCAAGCAGGCGGTGGCGGAAGCCTGGCGCAATCTCACGGCGGTGGGGGCAAGGCCGCTCGCGCTCACGGACAATCTCAATTTCGGCAATCCGGAGAAGCCGGAGATCATGGGCCAGTTCGTCGGCTGCGTGCGCGGCATCGCGGAAGCCTGCCAGGCGCTCGATTTCCCCGTCGTCTCGGGCAACGTGTCGCTGTACAACGAGACGCAGGGCCGCGCGATCCTGCCCACCCCCACCATCGGCGGCGTCGGGCTGCTCGATGATTTCTCCAGATCCGTGAGCCTGGCCTTCAAGGCGGAAGGCGAGGCGATCCTGCTGATCGGCGGCGCGCCCGGCTGGCTCGGCCAGTCGCTCTACCTGCGCGACGTCTGCGGGCGGGAGGAGGGCGCGCCGCCGCCGGTCGACCTCGCCGCCGAGCGCCGGCACGGCGATTTTGTGCGGGGCTTGATCACGGCAGGCCCGGCGACGGCGGTGCATGACCTCTCCGACGGCGGGCTGCTGGTGGCTCTGGCGGAAATGGCCATGGCTTCCGGCATCGGGGCCGAACTGGAGGCAGCTTCGGGACAGCTGCCGCACGCCTTCTGGTTCGGCGAGGACCAGGGCCGCTATCTGGTGACGGTCAAAGCCGCGGAAGCCGCGGCCGTGCTTGAAAAGGCTGCCAAAGGCGCAATTCCGGCGCAAAGGCTTGGCAGGACTGCCGGTAACGCATTGATTTTGCCGCCCGAGCGCCCCATTCTTATAGCGACTCTTGTGAGCCGCTTTGAGGGATGGCTGCCGGCTTATATGGCGGGAAGCGCGGCCTGACGGACTGAATGCAATGCCGATGGACGCCAACGAAATCGAACGGCTGATCAAAAGCCGCATCCCGGACGCCAGCGTGACCATCCGCGATCTCGCCGGCGACGGCGACCACTACGCCGCCACCGTGATTGCTGAGTCGTTCCGCGGCAAATCGCGCGTGCAGCAGCACCAGTTGGTCTACGAGGCTTTGAAGGGACAGATGGGCGGCGCCCTGCATGCGCTGGCCCTGCAAACCGGAATACCGAACAACTAGGCGCGACGGCGCCTGCGAAGGAGCACCATGAGCATCCAGCAGTTCATCGACAATGAAGTGAAGAGCAACGACGTCGTGCTCTTTATGAAGGGCACCCCGCAATTTCCGCAATGCGGCTTCTCCGGTCAGGTGGTGCAGATCCTCGACCACCTCGGCGTGACCTATAAGGGCATCAACGTGCTGGAGTCGGACGAGATCCGTGAAGGCATCAAGGCCTACGCGCAATGGCCGACGATTCCGCAGCTTTACGTGAAGGGCGAGTTCGTCGGCGGCTGCGACATCATCCGCGAGATGTTCCAGGCCGGCGAATTGCAGGAAGTGCTGAAGGACGTCGCCGGCAAGCCGGTCTCGGCGTAAGCCGCGCGCCGCGCCGGCTACCCGGCTGTCGGGGACTTTCTGTTCCGGGGCGATTTCGTTCCAACGGGCTTTGGCGCCAGGCGCTGGCTGATCAGGTAGACGATCGCCAGGATGATGCCGATTCCAATCAGGCTTGCGCTCGCCTCGCTGGCGAATTTGGAAACGTTGCCGGCGACGGAGGTCACGTATTCGCCCGAACTCTGGCCGAGCAGCATGAAAATCAGCAAAATGGCCAGCAGCGTAAGGAAGCCGAGTTCGACGAAAGCCCAGAGATAGCGCTTCATTGTTTCGATGCGGTCGATCATGACGGTACTCGAAGGCTATGCGGGGAAATATGGATGGGGAAGGGGCACCCCATCCATTTGGTTGCAACCTGAATGACTTTGCCGGCCCTCAGCCAGGCCGGCGCGTCACCGCGTCACGACACGCTTCGATTCGAGAACAGCCACAGAATGATGCCGAGGGCGATCAGGCCGACGATCCCATTCTTGCCCAGCTCGTTGACCATCGCGACGATATTGCCGACCACGTTGCCGAGGAACGGCACTTGCGGGCCGGCCAAGAGCGCCAATGCGATACCGAGAGCCAACAGCATCAGCGCGACTTCGGTCAGTGAGCCAACCCATGATTTTACTGTTTGCAATCCGTTCATGTGCGTTTCTCCCCTGGGTGTAAGTCCCCTTGAATCTTTACGCGCAGCATAAGGCGCGTTCAGCAAAAGTGGTCACCGGTTCTGTGAACGCAACCAAAAGCTTGCGCAAAGCTTATCTGCGGAACGCACGCTCACTTGTTAATTGGCGCATGATCTAGTCGGCGAACCGGTTTCCACTTCGCCCGGATCATGCGCTTGACGGCGCGAACGTACCAAACATAGGCAAGTCAAACAATGAAAGCGCGGGCGGGCGGCGACTTTCCCCCGTTATGTTTGATTTCGTTGCACCGCACAAACAAAAACCCCGGCCTTGCAGCCGGGGTTTTCGTGAAAACGAATCAGCAGCGATTCGAAAACGAATCAGCGCGAGTAATATTCCACCACCAGATGCGGCTCCATCATCACCGCGTAAGGAACATCGCTGATCAGCGGAATGCGCGCGAGCTTCGCGGTCATCTTGCCGTGGTCGGCCTCGATGTAGTCCGGCACGTCGCGCTCGGCCAGCTGCGCCGCTTCCAGCACGATCGCGAGCTGCTTGGAGGATTCCTTCACCTCGATCGTATCGCCGACCTTCACCCGGTAGCTCGGGATATTGACGCGGCGGCCGTTCACCTTGACATGGCCGTGATTGATGAACTGGCGTGCCGCGAAGACGGTCGGCACGAACTTCGCGCGGAAGATCATCGCGTCGAGCCGGCGCTCCAACAGGCCAATCATGTTGGCGCCGGAGTCGCCGCGCATGCGGATGGCTTCGTCGTAGATGCCGCGGAACTGTTTCTCGGAAATGTTGCCGTAATAGCCGCGCAGCTTCTGCTTGGCGCGCAGCTGCACGCCGTAGTCGGAGAGCTTGCCTTTGCGGCGCTGACCGTGCTGGCCGGGGCCGTATTCGCGGCGGTTCACGGGGCTCTTCGGGCGGCCCCAGATATTTTCGCCCATGCGGCGGTCGAGTTTGTACTTGGCTTCGCTACGCTTTGTCATCGCGTCCTCTTGGTTGTCGATGTCGTATTGTGAGGAACCGCGCCCTCCTACTGTCCCGGGACTGTCCCGGAACCGACAGGTTTGAGCCGAAAGCGCCGGCGCAAAACCACGGGTCGCAGAAACGCCAACTGGGCCCAAAGGCCCAGCCAACGCGGGGTTTTTAGGGGGAAAAGGCTCTGAAGTCAAACCGGAATCCGGCCAAACTCCTTGATTCCGAAAGAAAACAAGGCTTTTTCCAACTCCGGCGGCGGCTTCTGGCCGAGCGTCGTGACCATCTGGGCGGACGCGGCCTTTTCCATCGTCTTTGGCGGTCCCAGCAATTGATCGACGCGGCGGGCGATGGCCGGCGCCGGGTCGAGATAGGTCACCGGCCAGGGCTGGGTTTGCCGGAAGCGATGCTGCAGCAACGGGTAATGCGTGCAGGCCAGCACCACCGTATCCGTGCGTCGGCCGTCGCTGTCGATGAAGCAGCCGGCGATCTCTTCCGCGATGGCACTGTCCTCCACCGCATTGCCGCGCAGTTCGGCTTCGGCGTAACGCGCGAGCCGTGCCGAGCCGATGAGCGTCACGTCGACGCCATTGGCGAATTGCCGGATCAGGGCGCGGGTATATTCGCGGTTGACGGTTGCCTCCGTCCCCAGCACCGACACGCGCTTGCTGGCCGAAGCGGCGCAGGCGGGCTTGATTGCGGGCACGGTGCCGACAAAGGGCAGCTTAAAGCGCGCACGCAGTTCCGGCAGCACGATGGTGGACGCGGTGTTGCAGGCGATGACCGCCAGGTCTGGCTTGTATTGCCCGATCAGCGCCCCGATCACGGCGGTGACGCGCGCGACCAGTTTACTCTCTTCCATCGGCCCATAAGGAAAGGCCGCGTCATCGGCGGCGTAGACCAGACGCGCGTCGGGCCGCACCGCCGCCACTTCCCGGTGGACAGTGAGGCCGCCCAGGCCGGAATCGAAGATGAGGATGGTCGGTGACGGTGACACGAATCGGCCGAGCGCGTGAGGAGCATGAGCTTACTGCATGCGCGCAGTTCCCGCAGCAGGCCGCCGGCCGATTTCCAACTTCGGCGCTACCGCGCGCCCGACGTGGTCGGGGGCGCCATGATGGACGGGGGCGCGGCGATCCCGGTGGAATCGGTCGCGCTCGACCCGGCTAGCGGCCGGCAACGGCGCATATCGCCCGTGCCTTCCGGCACCGTGCCGGGCGGGCAGGGCAAGGCCGATCCGGCGCTGCCTCCCGCACTGCCGGTTGCAGCGGGGCCTGTGGTCCCCGTGCCTGGAACGGTGGCGCCGGTGCCGGATGTGCCTGGACTGGCGGTTCCGGTAGCCGTGGTTCCCGTCCCCGTCGTGCCGGTACCCGTCGTGCTCGTGCCGGGCGTCGGCGAGGCGACGGCGCTCGCATTGCTGCCGGTGAGACCGGAAGCGCCGACCCCCGCGCCGGAGCTGCTGCCGGTACCGCCGCTGGTCTGCGCCCAGGCAAGGCCGGAGAGGCTGAGCAGCAAAGCTGCCGCGACGGGGAGAGTTTTCGAGCTGTTCATGGGCGGCTCCCACGTTCGTGGTGGAATTCGGGTTAACCGCCTGCTGAATGGAAACGTTCCGGGCCCTGCTCGCTCCGCAAAGCAGCCGTCAGCTTTGCGCCGGAGCATCAGTCCTCGAAGACGCGCTTGAAGATCGTGTCGACGTGCTTGAAATGATAGCCGAGGTCGAAATTGGTCTCGATCTCCCGATCGCTCAGCTTGGCACGCACCTCCGGATCCGCTTTCAGCAAGGCGAGGAAATCGCCTTCGCCATTCCAGACCTTCATGGCATTGCGCTGCACGAGACGATAGGCGTCCTCGCGCGCAACGCCTTTTTGCGTGAGCGCGATCAGAACGCGCTGGGAATGCACCAGCCCGCCGAGACGGTCGAGATTCTTCCGCATGTTCTCGGGATAGACCACGAGCTTGTCGATCACGCCCGCGAGCCGGTTGAGCGCGAAATCGAGCGTCACGGTGGCGTCCGGCCCGATCATGCGCTCGACGGAGGAGTGCGAGATGTCGCGTTCGTGCCAGAGCGCGACATTCTCCATCGCGGGCAGGGCATAGGCGCGCACCATGCGGGCGAGGCCGGTGAGGTTCTCGCTCAGCACCGGGTTGCGCTTGTGCGGCATGGCGGAGGAACCCTTTTGCCCGGCAGAAAAATACTCCTCGGCTTCCAGCACCTCGGTGCGCTGCAGATGGCGGATCTCGGTCGCGAGCCGCTCCACCGAGGAGGCGACGACGCCCAAAGTTGCGAAATACATGGCATGGCGGTCGCGCGGGATCACTTGCGTCGATACCGGCTCGACGCCGAGCCCCATCGCCTTGGCGACATGCTCTTCGACCCGCGGGTCGACCTGCGCGAAGGTGCCGACCGCGCCGGAAATCGCGCAGGTGGCCACTTCCGTGCGCGCGCAGATCAGCCGCTCCTTGGCGCGGATGAATTCGGCATAGGCCTGCGCGAGCTTCAGGCCGAAGGTGGTGGGTTCGGCATGCACGCCATGCGAGCGGCCGATGGTGGGCGTGAGCTTGTGCTCGAAGGCCCGGCGCTTGAGCGCGGCCAGCAGCTTGTCGACGTCGGCGATCAGCAATTCCGCCGCGCGCACGAGCTGCACGTTCAGGCAGGTGTCGAGCACGTCGGAGGAGGTCATGCCGGAATGCACGAAGCGTGCTTCCGGCCCGACAATCTCGGAAAGATGCGTCAGGAAAGCGATGACGTCGTGCTTGACCTCCGCCTCGATGGCATCGATGCGCGCCACGTCGAACTTGGCGTTTTTGCCCCTCTCCCAGACCTTCTTGGCCGCTTCCTTCGGAATGATGCCGAGCTCGGCCATGGCGTCGGCGGCATGGGCCTCGATTTCGAACCAGATGCGATAGCGCGTCTCGGGCGACCAGATCGCCGCCATCTCGGGACGGGAATAACGCGGGATCATTGCAGCCTCAGTTTGAAAGCGGAATACGGGCCGTCACCGCCATGAAGCGCCGGCACGATGATTGCGTCGATCTTTCGCGGGATCATTGCGCCTTCGCTGCATTGGAGGGTGGGATGCGGGCGGTCACGGGTATGAAGCGGTTCTGGGCGTCCACTCCCGGCGTGGAATCCTGCACGATCACCGCCAGCGCGACCGCCCCGTCCGGCGCCCGCCGCGCATGCATATCGGCGATCCGATAACCCGTGGGACAGCCGCGCGTGATGGGAATCGACACGTCGTGGCTGAGCCGGACCGCCTCAGCAGCTTTGCGCTCGAGCGCCAGCCCGAAACCTACCGGGCTTGCATCCCTGTTCTGGCAGCGCGTCACCATCTTGAACTGGCGCAGCACCAGCCAGCTTTCTGGGCCGAACCATTTGGCGGGCAAGGCAAAGGATTTAACCGAAGCCTCTTCGAACGGCTCGGCGTCAAATCCGCGGACCGAGACCGTCATCAAATCCCGCGACGAAATCTTCAGCCGTTTGATCTGTTTGGCAGTGGCTTTGCGGATTTTCGCCAGGCGCTTGCGTTCCTCGTCGCCGAAGCTGGTGCGGCTTCCCTTTATCGACCGGCCGGTCTCGACGTCGATCACGGTCGTGACGGAATAACTGGCGCCCTCGCTGGTGCCGCGTTGTTCGAAGGCGAAATAGCGGCCGTCGGGTGAAAAGCCGAGCACCTTCAGCTCGGCGGCATCGCGGGCCATCGCCGACTGCGTGGCGGCCGCAAACAGCAACAGTGCGATGGCGGCCATTCGTTTCATGGGCGCTATGCCGCTTCTCCGCGCGCCAGCGCGGCCGCGTGGCGGATCGCCGAAATGTTGTTGCGGTAAGCGGACGCGCCGCCCTTGAACACGGCGGAGCCTGCCACCAGCACGTTGGCGCCCGCGGCGGTGACCAGGGGTGCAGTTTCCGGCGTGATGCCGCCGTCCACCTCGATATCGATCGGGCGGCCGCCGACCATCGCCTGGATGCGGGAAATCTTCTCCACCGCCGATTTGATGAAGGCCTGGCCGCCGAAGCCGGGGTTCACCGACATCACCAAAATCAGATCGACCATGTCGAGGACATATTCGATGGTCGATTCCGGCGTGCCGGGATTGATCGAGACGCCCGCCTTCTTGCCGAGCGCGCGGATGGCCTGCAGCGAGCGGTGCAGATGCGGCCCGGCCTCCACATGCACGGTGATGATGTCGGAACCGGCCTTGGCGAAGGCTTCCAAAAACGGATCGCAGGGCGCGATCATCAGATGCACGTCGAAAGTCTTGTTGCTGTGCGGGCGCATCGCCTTCACCACGTCGGGCCCGATGGTGATATTGGGCACGAAATGCCCGTCCATCACATCGACATGAATCCAGTCGGCGCCGGCGGCTTCGACGGCACGGATTTCCTCGCCCAGCTTGGCGAAATCCGAGGCCAGAATGGATGGTGCGACAAGGAGCGGGCGGCGCATGCAAGTCTCCCACTGGTGTAGCGGTTCAGAGGTCCGCATCATTCTTGCCGCGAGCCAAAATGCGGACTTCTGAACCAAAGCCACACCAGACTAACAAGTTGCTAGTGGCCTTCGATTCCGAAGTTCGCAAAGAAGCATGCCGCAGAGTAAGGCGAACTTCGGAATCGGGACACCAGCAAGGTTCGGGTAACATGCCACAGAAGCCCCGGCAACGCTGGCCGGACAGGAGTTTCGCACAGCGTTAGCGCTGCCTATATCCGCGCTAGCGGCTGCCTATATCATACCCGTGCTTCCGCCTCGGCCGCGTGGCAGGAAGTGACCGCAACAACGGAATCACCTTATGGCTCGAACGGACGCCGTCGTGCTGGGCGCCGGCATTGTCGGCACTTCCATCGCTCTCCAGCTCGTCAAACGCGGGCTTTCGGTCGCGCTGGTGGACCGCGGCGGGCCGGGCGAGGAAACCTCCTACGGCAATGCCGGGGTGATCGAGGGCGAGACGGTATTTCCGCCGGCCTTTCCGCCCGGGCTCGGTTCGCTGCTGCGTGTCGGCCTCAAGCGCGCACCGGAAGCGAATTACCACCTGGCTTTCCTGCCGAAGGTGGCGCCCTGGCTGTTCTCCTTCTGGATGGCCTCGCGACCGAAGAAATTGCTGGAATTCGCCTTCGCCATGCGCCCGCTGTTTTCCCGCGCGGTGGCCGAGCATGAAGCGCTGATGACCGAGGCTGGCGCGCTGCAATATCTGCGCAAAACCGGCTGGGCCAAGATCTATCGCAGCAAGAAGACTTTCGCCGCGACGGCGCCGGAGCTCAATCTCGCGGACGAATTGGGCATTCCCTACCGTGCGCTGGACCCGCGCGAGATGCTGGAGCTGGAGCCCGCGCTGAAGCCGGCCTTCGAGCGGGCGATCCACTGGCCGGGCGTGGCGAGCGTGAACAACCCGCTGGCGGTGACCAAAGCCTATGGCGCGCGATACGAGGCGCTCGGCGGCCTCACGCTGGTCGGCGACGCACGCACGCTGCATCGCAATGGCTCGGCCTGGCGCGTCGATACCGCACAGGGCGCGCTCGATGCGCAGCATGCCATTGTGGCGCTCGGGCCGTGGGCGCCGGATGTGCTGGATCCGATGGGTATCCACCTGCCGCTCGGGATCAAGCGCGGTTATCACCGCCAGTTCCGGCTCGCCGGCACGGTGGAGATGCGGCGGCCGGTGGTGGATCCCGATAACGGTTATGCCGTCACGCCCATGCAGCAGGGAATCCGGCTCACCACCGGCGCGGAATTCGCCGACCGCGATGCGCCGCCAACGCCGGTGCAGTTCGAACGGTTGATGCCGAAGGCGCTTGAGGTCTATCCGCTCGGCGAGCAGCTGGAAGAGGCCACTTGGCTCGGCAAGCGCCCGTGTTTCCCGGATTCCCGGCCGGTGATCGGGCCGGCGCCCGGACAGAAGGGGCTATGGCTTGCTTATGGCCATGCCCATTGGGGCCTGACGCTCGGGCCCACGACGGGACATCTGGTCGCCGATCTTGTCACCGGCGCGACGCCGTTTTGCGATCCGGCCCCCTATGCAGCGGAGCGGTTTCTGTAGGCGTGATCTCGCGGCAGTCGTAATTGTCGCGGATCTCCTGGTTGAAGAAGCGCCCTTTGGAGCCTGAAGCGCGGAAGGCATTGTGCACGTCCGGCGGCACGCCGGCATAGGCATAGATGCGGCCGGTGACAAAGGTCACCACCAGCTGTCGCGTGGCGACATTGTAGGAAAAATCGCGGATCACTGTGGACGGCATGCTGGTCAACGTATCGCGCCGCCATTCGTTCAGCGGCTGAATTTGTCCTTCCAACTTGGCAAGGCGCCGGGAAAAGGCAAAGCCGTGGCTTCGTAGACGGCGCGGGCGATGGCGCGGGCGGTCACGTTGGCGGCAATGGCGCCGAGCCGTGACAAGGCGAGCAGCGGATCGGCCAGCGGCTTTCTGCCGGTGGCGGCGGCAAACAGCACGTCGCCGTCGAGCGGCGTATGAACCGGATAGATCGCGCGTGCGACACCGGTCTGCGCCATCACCGCGAGCCGTTTGGCCTGCGCCTTGCTCAATATTGCATCGGTGGCGACCACGACCAGTGTCGTGCTGTTGCGCGCGCTGGCTTTGGTGCGCGGCTCCAAAGCGTCCGGCGGGATCGGGGAGAGGAATCCGGCGTTGCCGAATTCCTTGTCTTGCTCGAAGGGGGCGGCCCAGAAATGTCGGCTGTCGCCGATCGTCACGCTGCCGGCCGCATTCACCGCGGCCAAAGCGCCGATCGCGATGCCATCGACGATCGCCGATGCTGAGCCGATGCCGCCCTTCAAATTGACGGTATTCGCGCTGAGCCCCGCGCCCACGCTGCCGAGCGCGCAATCGGAGTTTGCGCTGTTTGCCGCTTCGTAGCCGAGCTCGCGGTAAGGCGGATAGCGCCCCCATTCTTTCTCGCCGCCGCTCAAGAGGTCGAACAGGATCGCGCCCGGCACGATCGGCACCCGCGCCGTGTGCACGGCGAAGCCGCGGCCCTGCTCGCGCAGCCAGGCCTGCACTCCCGAGGCTGCGTCGAGGCCGAAGGCCGAGCCGCCCGACAGCGCGATGGCGTCGATGCCGCCGATGGTCTGCGCGGGATCGAGCAGGGCGGTTTCCCGCGTGCCCGGGCCGCCGCCGCGCAAGTCGATGCCGGCGACCGCCGGCTCCTCGAACACGACTGCGGTGACCCCGGAGCCAAGCCTGGCGTCTCCGGCATGGCCGACGCGGACAGCGGCAACATCGGTGATGAGGTTACGCAACAGATACTCCTTTCGCGCGCTTTTTCTCGGTCGCTCTTCGCGGCGTGGCCTTCGGCCAAGCGCCTCAGGGGGACGGCGCGCCAAACATAGCATCTGTTCGGCTTGCGCACCTTGGCTGAGCCATGCATCAAGGAGCCATGGTCGACATCTCCATTCCCGCCGCGCTGCTTGCAGGGCTTATCAGCTTCCTGTCGCCTTGCGTCTTGCCGCTGGTGCCGCCTTATCTGGTCTATCTCTCCGGCTTGTCGCTGGAGCGCTTTGCCGACGCAGAGCCGGAACCCGCGGTCCGGCGCGAAACCGTCGTCGGCGCGCTTCTCTTCGTGCTCGGCTTCAGCACCATTTTTGTCGCGCTCGGCGCCAGCGCCAGTGCGATCGGCGGCCTGCTCCGCGTCTATTCGGATTTTTTCGCGAAAGCCGCCGGCGTCGCCATCATGATCATGGGCCTGCATTTTCTCGGTGTCTTGCGCATCGGCTTCCTGATGCGCCAAAAACGCGCCGAGGTGGCCAAGCCGGTGGGGCTGTGGGGTGCTTATGTGATGGGACTGGCCTTCGCCTTCGGCTGGACGCCCTGCATCGGGCCGATACTGGCGGCGATCCTTTCGGTGGCCGCGTCGGAGGCGACGGTGGCGAAAGGCGCCGGCCTTTTGGCGGTCTATTCGCTCGGGCTCGGCATTCCCTTTTTGCTGGCGGCCTTCGCTGTGGAGCCTTTCGCTGCCTTCCTCGCCCGCTTTCGCGCGCATCTCGGCAAGGTCGAAAAGGTAATGGGCGCGCTGTTGGTGCTCACCGGCATCCTTTTCCTCACCGGATTTATTTCCACTGCGAGCTATTGGCTGCTGGAGACTTTTCCGGCGCTCGGCCGCATCGGCTAGCGGACGATCCTGAACGCTAGCGATGGCGCCAGGAAATCAGGCCGGTGCGTTTGATGATCCAATGATATTGCGTGACCATCTGGTTGGTCCGCGTGATCGCATAACCCAGCAGGCTGATGATGAAACAGAGCGCGGTGTCCACCGCGTAATAATACGGCGAGAGCAACGTGCCGCCGAACAGTGAAAAATGCAGGAAGCGCACGGTCATGCCGAGGATCAGCGTGTATCCGACAAGCTGCCACCACGGCCGCCAGGTGATCGCGATCGCGCGGCCGGTCAGCCAGGATGCGCCGCCGCCCAGAAAGAGCGTGACCAGCAGGAACACGCCGAGCGAATCTTCCTCGTAGAAATAACCCTGCATCATGGCCTTGCCTGCTGCCGCCCGCCTTCCAGATAGGCCGCCTTCACCTCCGGCCGCGCCAGAAGCTCCATTCCGGTGCCAGATAGCGTAATGCGTCCGTTCACCATCACATAACCGCGGTGCGCCAGCTTGAGGGCGTGGAAGGCATTCTGCTCCACCAGGAACACGGTGAGGCCCTCGCGCTGGTTGAGGTCGCGGATGGCCTCGAAGATCTGTTTCGCCACCAGCGGCGCGAGGCCGAGGGAGGGCTCGTCAAGCAGCAGGAGGCGCGGACGGCTCATCAGCGCGCGCGCGATGGAGAGCATCTGCTGTTCGCCGCCCGACAGCGTGCCGCCGCGCTGGTCAAGGCGCTCGCGCAGGCGCGGGAACAGCGAGAGCACGCGCTCCAGATCGGCGGCAAAATGCTCGGGCGGGGCGACGATGGACCCCATCTGGAGATTTTCCATCACCGTCATGCGGGCGAAGATGCGGCGGCCTTCCGGGGACTGGGCGATCTTCAACTCGGCGATCTCGTGGGTGGGAAGCTCGGTGATGTCGCGGCCGTCGAACTCGATCTGGCCTTCGCGCGCGCGCGGATTGCCGCAGATCGTCATCATCAGCGTGGACTTGCCGGCGCCATTGGCGCCGATCAGCGCCACGATCTCGCCTTCGCGCACCTCGACGTCGACACCCCTGAGCGCCGGGATGCGGCCATAATAGGCTTCTACCCCGCGCACCGCGAGCAGCGGGCTTGATGTGCCGGGCTGCGGCGCGATCATAGCCCGGCCTCCGCGGTCGCATCCTCGACCTCGTGGTCCTCGACGCCGAGATAGGCGGCGATGACGTTGGGATCGTTGCGCACGGCCTCGGGCGTGCCGTCGGCGATCTTGACGCCGTGGTCGAGCACGGCGATGTGGTCGGAAATCTGCATCACCACCGACATGTCGTGCTCGATCAGCAGGATCGAGGTAGCGCCTTCTTTGCGGATCGAGAGCAGCAATTCGTTGAGATCGGCGCTTTCGCGCGGATTGAGCCCGGCTGCCGGCTCGTCGAGGCAGAGCAGCACCGGTTCCGTGCACATGGCGCGCGCTACCTCCAGCCGGCGTTGCGCGCCGTAGGGCAATTCGCCGGCGGCGTCGTCGGCGCGATCGAGCAAATTGATCCTTTCCAGCCAGTGGACGGCCTGCTCGATGGCGTCGCGCTGCGCGCGTGTATAGCCGCGCGAGCCGAAGATGCCGAGCGCGGTGAAGCCCGAAGCCAACATCAGCGGATTGTGCTGCGCCACCAGCAGGTTTTCCAGCACGCTCATGCCCTGGAACAGACGGATATTCTGGAACGTGCGGGTAACGCGTGCCTTCTGCGTCACCAGGAAATCCGGCATGCGTTCGAGCAGGAACAGCGCGCCCTCCGGGCGATGGCAGCTGCGCTGGCCGCGCGCAGTCAACGCGTCAAGCTCGGCCCACAGCCGCGGGTCGCCATGCTTGAGCGCGATGCGGCCCTCGCTCGGCTTGTAGAAACCGGTGATGCAGTTGAACACCGTGGTCTTGCCGGCGCCATTCGGCCCGATCAGCGCGGTGATTGCCCCGCGCGTTGCCTCGAACGAAAGATCCTGCACCGCCACCAGGCCACCGAAGCGCATGGTCAGATGCTCGACGCGCAGCAGGATGTCGCGCGGCACCGGCGTCATCCGCGGCTCTCTTTCAACAGGTCGGCGGGAATCGCCTTGCGCTCCTCCAGGAAAACCGACGGCTCGCGGGTGGAGATCAGCCCGCGCGGCTTCCACATCATGATCAGCACCATCGCCAAGCCGAACAGCAGCATGCGGTAGCGGATCGGCTCGAAGTCATTGCCGAATATCTGCTTGAGAAATTCCAGCTCGCGCATGATCTCGGTGCCGCCCACCAGAAGGATGGCGGCAATGGCGACGCCGATCTGGCTGCCCATGCCGCCAAGCACGACAATCGACAGGATGGTGGCGGATTCGATGAAGGTGAAGGACTCCGGCGAGATGAAGCCCTGCCGCGCGGCGAAGAACGAGCCGGCAAAGCCGGCCAGCATCGCGCCCATGGCGAAGGCGGTGAGCTTGGTGTTGGTGGTGTTGATGCCAAGCGACCGGCAGGCGATCTCGTCCTCGCGCAACGCTTCCCAGGCGCGTCCGACCGGCATCCGGCGTAGCCGCACGGTGATGAAGGCGGTGAACAGCGCCAGGCCCAGAATGATGTAATAGAGGAAGATGGTGCGGTAGAGCGGGGTGAATTCCAGCCCGAATACCGCGGCGAAGCCGTCCTCATTGGCGGTGAACGGTATGCCGAAGAAAGTCGGGCGCGGGATGCCGCTGATCCCGGCATAGCCGCCGGTCACCGGCACCCAGTTGATGAGCACCAGCCGGATGATTTCCCCAAAGGCCAGCGTGACGAGGGCGAGATAGTCGCCGCGCAGGCGCAGCACCGGAAAGCCGAGCAGGATGCCCCAGAAGGCCGCGAGGATTCCGGCCAGCGGCAGCAGCATCCAGAAAGAGAGGCCCAAGCTCTTGGAAAGCAGCGCGTAGGAATAGGCGCCGACCGCGTAGAAGGCGACATAACCTAGATCGAGCAGGCCGGCCAGTCCGACCACGATGTTCAGCCCCCAGCCGAGCATCACGTAGATCAGGATCTGGATTCCGAAGTTGTCGATCCACTTCACCGCGCCGGACATGCCGGTCATTGCGATCACGAAAACCGGGTAAATGGTGACGAATCCGATCGCGAAGGGCGCGAACCCTTTGCTCAGCGCCTTGCGCCAGCGCGGCGCCGGGGCGCTGGTGGCGGCCGGCTTGGCCGGGCGCCGTTCCAGCCAAGGGGCGATGACAAGGATGTGCAGGAAGCGCAGGACCGCCACGACGGCGACGAAAGCGAAGAAGAGCCCCCATCGCGTCTCGAGCATCAGCTCGTTGCGCATGCTCTGCACGGTGGTGAAGGCCACCAACGGCAGGAACAAGCCGACACCGAGCAGGCCCGTTACCGCCGCTTCTTTCAGTGCGCGAACCACTAGAGGTTGGTGGGCCCGGGCGGGCGCCTCGGCCGGCATCTCACACC